>CAZCWX010000068.1:0-12037 GCA_964502465.1 uncultured Enterobacteriaceae bacterium
TGTTCAATTTTGAGCGAGCAAAAGAGGAGCAAGGCATAGCCCGAACACCAGGATATCCCGAAGCGGCAGTCTATGAAGAACACCTCAAGGAAGTGGTTGGCAGACTGAGATTGCTCCTATAGCCCTCTGACTATCAGAGCGGTACTGACCTCGCAGTTTACCGGATCGTCCATGCCGCGCGACTCGCTAAGGCAATCTGGGTGGTCCATGCCTTCCAGAAGAAGGCAAAGAGAGGAAGTGTCATGAACAAAGACGACAGGCTGGAACTAGTCCACGGCAGCGGCAACATCTGGCAGGACTTCGGCTATCCAGACGCAGATATCCGGCAGGCCAAAGGGATTCTGGCCGCCTGGATCATCGGCATCCTAGATGACCGCAAACTGTCTGTGCGCCAGGCCGCCGAACGGACCGGCTTTGCGGCGGCAGATTTCTCCCGTATCCGCAACGCCGATTATGGTCGGTTCACAATTGACCGGCTTATGCGAATGCTCTTGGCCCTAGATCGAAACTTGGAAGTGACGGTGGATATTCGGCCCCGATCGACTGCCGAACAGCAGCCTGCATTGGGGCTAAGCTAAGGATGATACCTCCAGTAAGTATCCGCCGGCAAAGCCGGAGGCTTTGCAAACGTGAACCGCTCAAAGCGGTTGTTGTTACTTACTCGGCATGCGTCCCTCTCTCAGGCACTCCGACATCCATCATACAAGTCTCAGGACAGGCTTTGACTGGGCTCAGCACGAACGGGCTTTACACCCCTGCACACTCAGTCAGGTCCGTTTGCCCTGAACCCTTCGACCGGGCTCAGGACAGGCTCGTCGAAGGGCGACGGGATGTTGCTTCATGAAATGCAAATTCGTATGCAGCTCGGCCTACCTACCAGTGACCCGAGCCTGCTGAAGTGACCGCCCAGACAACGTAACGATCTTGTAGGTGTTCCTCTCGCTTGTCCATTCTGTCGCCCCGACGAATGTTTCCCGTACCCAGGTTTTCTGCTTGCTGAATCCCTCCGGCAGCCGTCGCCAGTGGCCGCGCCGGGCATGCGGCACTGGGGAGCGATGCGTACCATCACGCTCGCCAACTGACGGATGACCATAGTCGCGCACGCAGGCGGAATCCACGAGAATGTAGTGCGTCCGTGGGGCCAGCCAGGGTTTTTCTCTGGCGACATGTGGCTTCAGGGCTTCGTTCTGTTCCGGCCTCACGCGGACGGTTAAACTCACGCCGGCTGTGATATATGCCAGCGCCAAGATCGCCAGCCGGGCCGCGGCGCTCATGATGATGTCTGAGAACGCACACCGGAGTCGCCGCCGGTCGAGTGGGGCCAGCGTACATTTCAGCAGATTGCAGAGGCTTCCCAGCAGACGGCCGTCTCTGTGGTCTGTGTTGGGATAGTCATAGAGGTACGAGTGGAAATCTCGCGTCTCCAGTGTGAGCGGCACAACAGCCACATCCGGGTACAGGTGAAAGCTGCCTGTACTGGTCTTCTCTTCCCACGTCTCGAGCACGGCCCAGAGGTCTGGATCAGGAAGACGGCCAAGATCGTGGCGGTTGATAAAAGCTTCCACGTCGCGCGTCTGCAGGGCGTGGGCAACCGTGCGGACGCGGATCCACATCCGACCGCGGTCGGGCCACTCGGGAAATTCGGGACGCATGGCTGAGGCAGCGCCGGCTGGGAAGTCCAGGAGCAGATCCGGGAACGGCAAATGTAACCGGTCTTCGTCCTGACCAATGGTGGCGAGAAGATCCTGTTCTTGACTGACAAGTACGGAGAGATCGTGGGGGATAAGAAACAGGGGGAGCCGGTCGTACTCCGCGCCGAGAGCAGGCGCGTGTGCGCGGGAGAGATGACGAATCAGCGCACGGTCGGGGCGATCACGCTCGTTCATTCCGTGGTTGTCCTTACTCGCCTTCGCACGGGAATGAAGTCCCGTGTCCAGCACCAGCGCCCTGTAACCGAAGCTTTACAGTGTACAGCGAAGTCGCAGGGTGCACTGTGATGCAACAAGCAATACACGAAAAGCGAACCGGTATCACACCTAAGTAATAGCCGTTCTCGGCTGTCGCCTGGCAAAGTCATCGGCAATTTCCTCGAATGTGACCCACTGCACCCCGTCATGGCTGTTGATATGTTCGATTAACCGTTCGTGCATGAGCAGCACTTGTGGCCGGCCACTGACATCGGGATGAATCGTCATGGTGAAAACCGCGTAGTCATATTCGCGGTAGACCCAGTCGAATTGATCACGCCACATCTGCTCGATGTCCCGAGGGTTTACGAAGCCGTGGCTGTTGGGTGACTTCTTGATGAACATCATGGGAGGAAGATCGTCCAGGTACCAGTTCGCCGGGATCTCGATGAGATTCGTCTCCTGACCACGGATAAGCGGCTTCATCCACTCGGCAGCAGGCTTCGTATAGTCAATCTTTGTCCAGCGGTCACCAACACGCACATAGTAGGGATGAAAGTCATTATGCATGAGGCTGTGGTCGTACTTGAAGCCATGCTTGAGAAGAAGCTCGTTCGTGACGTTCGAGAACTCCCACCAGGGAGCGACGTAGCCAACCGGACGCCTTCCCGAAAACTGTGCAATCAGCTCAATCGTTTTGCGCAGCACATCTTCTTCTTGCCGTGGTGTCATCGCGATGGGATTTTCATGCGAATAGCCATGGGCGCCGATTTCGTGGCCGGCTTTTACCACCAGGCGCGTCTGGTCAGGAAACGTTTCGATGGAGTGTCCAGGGATGAACCAGGAGGCCTTGATCGTATACTTATCGAAAAGCTTGAGCAGGCGTGGCACGCCGATTTCACCGGCGAAGAGACCACGCGAGATGTCATCAGGCGAGTCCTCTCCTCCATAAGAGCCCAGCCACCCACCCACAGCATCGACGTCAATACCGTATGCGACTTTGATGTCTTTTTTGCCCATCGAGGTTGCCTCCTCTCCTGTTGATGCTCACGTATTCTTTCTACCCTGTTAACGGTGAAAGAGAAAGGAAGTTTGTCTGACTGCAGGTGAGTTCGCGGGGGTTGTACCACACTACAGTATGGAGTCTGGTCACAGGTGTTGTGATTGTTGAGGGGTTCCCTCAATCCATGAAAAATGACAAGAGACCATAGGAGAAGAAGGAGAGTAACATGGCTTCTCCACAGGTGGCACCCTACGGCTCGTGGAAATCCCCGATCACCTCAGACGTGATCGTCTCAGCAACAATCGCTCTCGGGCAGATTGTGCTTGATGGCCCAGACATCTACTGGACCGAAATGCGCCCCACAGAGGGCGGGCGTAATGTCATCGTGCGACGGACTCCGGATGGACAGACCACTGATGTGCTCCCACCCCCATTCAATGCCCGTACTCGTGTCCATGAGTATGGTGGCGGCGCGTTCACAGTGCACGACGGGACAGTCTACTTTGCTCATTTTACCGATCAACGTCTGTATCGTCAGACTCTAGGTGCTCCGCCACAAGCGCTGACACCGGCTGCAGCGCTTCACTATGCTGATGGCAGGATCGATCGTCACCGCAACCGGTTGATTTGTGTGGGTGAAGATCACACCGACACCAATCAGGAAGCGGTAAACACGCTGCTGAGCATTGATCTGCTGAGGGGAAACAGCCACACCCTGGTTTCTGGGAATCACTTCTATTCGTCTCCCCGTCTCAGCCCCGATGGTTCCCATCTGGCATGGCTGACCTGGAATTATCCCAACATGCCCTGGGACGGCACGGAGCTGTGGGTTGGTGCGCTTCGGCCTGACGGCTCCCTCGGCTCTCCGCAACAGGTTGCGGGTGGCACTGAGGAATCAGTCTTTCAACCCGAGTGGTCGCCGGATGGGACCTTATACATTATCTCTGACCGGACCGGCTGGTGGAACGTGTATCGTTGGCGGAACGGACAGAGTGAACCGATACACGCAATGATGGCGGATTTTGGCAGACCGCAGTGGGTCTTTGCCATGTCCACCTATGCCTTCGCGGCCCCTGATCGCCTCATCTGTGCCTACACTCAGCAAGGCACCTGGCAGCTTGCGACCCTCGACACCACCACCTGCAGGTTCGAGCCGATCACGACGCCGTATACGGACATTTGGGATGTCCGTGCTACAGAGGGAGACGCCGTGTTCTGTGCTGGCTCTCCGACTGAACCGGCAGCGATCGTACGACTCAACCTTGCCACAGGGCAACGGGAAGTCTTGCGGCGCTCAAGCACGCTTCCGATTGACCCTGAGTATGTTTCCATTCCACAACCAATTGCCTTCCCTACTGAGCATGGATTGACCGCGCACGCCTTCTTTTATCCACCACGCAACCGTGACTATGTCGCCCCATCCGCCGAACGACCACCATTGCTCGTGAAAAGCCATGGCGGACCAACCTCGGCAGCCTCGACCACGCTGAACTTCAGCATCCAATACTGGACTAGTCGCGGGATCGCTGTGCTTGACGTGAACTATGGTGGCAGTTCAGGTTACGGTCGTGCCTATCGACAACGGCTCAATGGCCAATGGGGCATCGTCGATGTCGATGACTGTGTCAATGCCGCACGGTTCCTGGTCGAACGAGGGGAGGTCGATGGCAACCGGCTCGCTATTACTGGGGGGAGCGCGGGTGGGTATACGACACTCTGTGCGCTCACGTTTCGTGACTTCTTCACCGCGGGTGCCAGTTATTATGGGATCAGTGATCTCGAAGTGCTGGCGCGAGACACCCACAAGTTTGAATCACGCTATGAAGAGCGCCTGATTGGTCCGTATCCGCAGCGGCGCGACCTCTATCGAGCACGCTCACCGATTCATTTTACCGATCGTCTCTCCTGCCCATTGATTCTCTTCCAAGGGTTAGAGGACAAAGTGGTCCCACCGAATCAGGCCGAGTTGATGGTCGCGGCGTTGCGCGCTAAGGGGCTGCCAGTGGCATATGTGCCATTTGCCAATGAGCAGCATGGCTTCCGCCGTGCGGAGAACATCAAACGGGCGCTCGAGAGTGAACTCTATTTCTATGCCCGTGTGTTCGGGTTTTCACTCGCGGATCCAGTCGAGCCGGTGCTGATCGAGAATTTGGCAGAGCAGCAGAAACAGGAGAGGTGAGGCTCCGTTCCCCATACCCCTCAAGCGAAACACACGATATTAGTACATTCTGCACCGCAACTGTTCAGTCTTGTCATTCAGAGTCTCCCATAGCGCAGGGCGTTAAGCGCGGAAGCAGAAACAGCAGGCATTCCCCGATCCGTCATTCCCGCGCAGGCGGGAATCCAGTGTTTTAGTCCTGGATTCCGAGTCTCGCGTTGCTCGCCCGGAATGACGGGCTGCCCCGAGTGTCCGGTTCGGGCCGAAGATTTTGTTTCTGAGCAGCCCTTTGGCCCTTATGGATAGCCGTCAAAGGGAATCCGTAGGCTAACAACCCCGCCTGCGCAGAGTGTCTCCGCGTCTGACGTTTCCTTCACCGCTCCGCTGTTGACTCGTACCGCCCCCGGATCACCCCTGAGCCAGCAGCAATTCCCCCTCGTTCTCTTCTCCAGCTGTGCCATCTCGCGGCACCCCCGCGTCACGCCTTTAGAGTAATAAGAGATTGGCAGGCGGCAGGTGTGAACGAGCACCGTCACCAGTGCAGGTACAGACCATGAACATGACAGGAGCATCTGTAGCGACGATACGCATACGGTCGCCGTGCTGGAGAGCAGGAAGGTCCTCCTTGGTAGAGAAACTCCGTCCCGGTCTGTCGCCAATGCTCCGCACCGGGCGTAACCAAAGAAATGGAGAGAACGTATGAAACTCGCAAAACTGCTGTACGTATTGGGAATCTTGGCGCTGCTGGTCGGGTTCGCAGCACCCCGTGCCTACGCGCTGCCGACCAATGAGCTCGAGATCTATTACTATAGCGACGCGAATTACGAGAACGAGGTGGGCTACCTTTTCCGCGGCTGCCAGGGCGGCATCTACCGCGAAGGACTGCAGACCCGCTACCAAGTCCGTACGCTGACGCCCTGTGACGGCAACCCACCCCTGGCTGAGTTTGACTGTTACGTAGGTGGTCGCCTGACCAGGTGCCCTGCGAACCTCTGCGATTCATCGTTGTTCGCGTGCCAGTAACCGCAGGGCAGAAGACGATAGGCGAAATCTGACCGAACCCTCCCAAATCCGCATCAATCTTTCGCCGTTTTTTCATCTACCGCAGTATCTGAGCTTAAGAAGGAGATATTTCGTGAACACGCAACACGTTGTAAAGAAACCCTCAATATCTTTGACCGCACTCCGGCAGACCCTCCACCGGGGGGGTCTCTTGCGACTCGTGCTCTCTGTGCTCGTGCTCTGCCTGGTCGATGCCAACAACGCCTCTGCCCTCAAGGGAGTCGGTAGCTTCGACCCAAGTTCCCCAGGAAAAATCGGCCCGGTTGGGCCGCAGTATGCCCCCGTCGTCAACGCTCCTCAAGGTTTCCTCATCAGTGGTCGAGGAGCAACCCAAGTCTCGCTCAGGTGGCGGAACAAAGGCGCACCGCAGACGCGCATCAGTCGAAGCGTAAACGGTGGGCAGTGGACGACCATCCAAACCTACGGTGAGCTCCCGGTCGATACGTACATCGACTTTCAAGATCTAAACGCAACCACCAACGCGGAGAATTGCTATGTCGTCACCGTTACTGACGGGGCCAATAGCTGGTCGGCATTATCGACACCGGTGCGCTGTGCTTTCACGCGCGACGGACGGGACTTATCAGTCCACCGTCTTCAGCTTCGTCTTCGTGTTCCCAACATCTCTGGCGCAGCTACTGATGATGACGTTGAGGTCCGCTTGCAGTCACCTTCCTGGTTGGTGCCGTCAGTGACGAACTGGAGTCCTGCAGGCAATAGTACGTGGATCGACTCCACTAACGATGATTTCGAGCGCGGATCGAACCGCACCTATGAATTGATGCTCACCAACATCTCACAAGTCTCGGATATCACTATGATCACCATCGCCAAGGATACCGGTACTGACCACCTGTGCATCGCTGAAATAGAACTACTCATCGACGGCCAGCCGGCCCACCAACAAACATTCGACAATGACGCAGCGACGTGCGCGTGGGTGACGCCTGGCAGCCCACTATCTGTAGGTTTCAATGAGCTGCGTGCATCCTCCCTGTGGAACACTCTGAGCCTTCCCCTATTCCTCGGCATCGACGGCGCATGGTTGCGCTCGAAGATTGAAGCGACCTTCGCCCATGAGCTGCACGGCAGCACAGGCGAGCTGCGCAACGGCGGCACGACCACCTCGCAACGCATCAGCGAGAGCAGGCTTCATGTAACGGTGCCGATCGTTGTGCACGACGTGCGGTGGGGCCCTGTTTACCTTGGTGATGTGAACAGCACGGTGTACTTCGATCTCGTGCTAACGCCGACGGTTGATAACCAAGGGAACCCTGTAACAGTAATCTCAATCGAGAACGAAGACGCCGATAGCTTCGATATCCTCGCAGTGTTTTTCCCCGTCTTTGTGGCACCGGTCCTCTACGGGGTATCGACTGAGATTGAGGACCAAGTAGCGGGCTTTGATTCCATTATTCTCGACTCATCACCGCTCCCCGGCACCCACGTCTGCTTCACGCCGGATGCCGGTATCGGCCTTTGTCCTGGCAGTAGTCCTCGGCGGGTAGAACGCGCCCCTGTCGCATCCTCGCTAAAGTAGCCTGTTGGGAGCATACAGGACAGCCGCCCATTCCCCTCGACTGAATGCCCACCTGTACGAGGACTCAGTCGGGGGAGGGCGTGAAGATACGCGCACCATACGAGCCCCCGGACATATTGATATACCGCCCAGGGACACGAACTGCGCTTTTGTACTTCCCAAAGACAGGAGGTGTCATTCTGAACGGAGCAGAGCGGAGTGAAGAATCTCTTGGCTGGGGCAGCGGGGAAGAGAGATTCTTCGCTGCGCTCAGACTGACAGGCACAGCGCTATTTCTCACCGTGCAAAGTATAGCAAGTTGGTATCACTCGAGCCCTCTGAGCAGCCTGTTTTAATATAGGTCCGCCTTCTTCTCTCCTCTTCCACGTCAGCATCTCTTGCAAAATCAATTATTCCTTTCCCTTTTTACTTGTCGATGGTGAACGGCACACCTGTGCCGTTGTTTTTCACGCCTCCTGGGTATGTTCCTATCAACGATTGATCGACGCCCCACTCGCAAGAAGGGCAGGCACTGTCTCGGAGAGCTGCCGTTCGTCGGGCGGACGAGCGAACTTCAGCAAGCGATACGGATGCTCACGGATGCTGGCACGGGGTATGGGCAGGTTTTAGTGGTCAGCGGACCAGGCGGGATCGGTAAAACCCGACTTGCCGAGGAGATCACAGTACATGCCCAGCGTCACGGGACGAAGGTTGCCATCGGTCGGTGCTGGCGAGACGGTGAAGCGCCGCCGCTGTGGCCCTGGCGCATGATGCTCCGCGAGCTAGACGCTCCCGAGAGCCTCCTTGCTGAACGTCAGCTGGAAGCGACTCACGAGCGGTTTGCGTGCTTCGTGGCCGTGCTCGATTATGTCCGAACTGTGTCCCGTGCGACTTCGTCCCTTCTCGTGCTTGACGACGTGCACATGGCGGACCCAGCGACGCTCCTGCTTGCACGTTTTCTCGCTCGCCAGCGGCGCGGATTGCGCTTATTGTTACTCCTGACACGCCGAGACGACACGGCTGACATGCCAGCTGAGGTGCGAGAAGTGCTGGTGGAGATTGAGCGTGACGCGGTAGAGCTTCCACTCGCCGGCTTGAGTGACAGTGAGATGCGTACATACCTGTCTGCCTGCGGCTGTTCCGCCCTGAGTCCAGAGCTCGTATGCACCGTCGGTACAATCACGAAGGGGAACCCGTTGCACCTCCGTAGCGTTGTCGGGCCCCACACGTTCGGCATAGAGGCAGTATTGAGAGGGTTGGAGCAGACCATCGCACGCATGATCGAGCAGCTTCATGGTCCAGACCGACGACTAGTCGGGCTCGCCGCACTGCTGGGTGTCGAAGTCTCTATATACGAGGTAGCCCGCGTAGCCGAGACTTTGCCCAGTGTGGTGGCCGCCTCGCTGCGACGCGCGGCAACCCTTGGGATCGTGGTCGAGCGACCAGGCGATCGGGTCAGCTTTGTCCACGAACGGGTGCGGGATGCCGCCTTAACGTCCCTCGAACCAACTGAGTGTCTGGCTGCGCATGCACGAGCGGCAAGGGTGATGACTGGATCTGCACCCGAATGTGTGCTGCGTCGGGCGCACCATGCATTTGCCGCTGCTCGCCGCTCAACCGAAGACACTGCTACTGCTGTACAGGCAGCCCGAGAGGCAGCGGTGGCGCTGCAAGCGGCTGATGGCTTCGAGCAGGCGGCAGGGCTCCTCCGCCAGGCTGTCGAACTGCACGAGGCTGCGGCGCTCACAGGACCTTCGGCTACGCTCGTGGTCGAGTGGGCCGAGGCGGTCCTTGCCTGTGGACAGCTTGCTGAGGCCCGCCCCCTGTTTCACCGTGCGACACGCTTGGCGGAGGCCGAAGGGGCCCCGGTGGCCCTTGCGCGTGCGGCGCTCGGCCTTGGTGGCGTGTGGGTGCGAGAACACCGCCTGACAGAGGAAGCCGAGCGCGTCAGCGCGCTCCAACGCCGGGCGCTTGAGGCACTTCCCCATGACGCTACCGTACTGCGCACACGGCTCACCGTGCGTCTGGCCGCCGAGCAGGCGTACCGCGGCAAGCCAGTGACAGCGGTTGTCGAAGGGGTAGACGCAGCCCGGCGTACTGGCGATGCGCGGGCACTCGCTGAGGCACTGTCACTCTATCATCATGCACTCTTGACTCCGGAGCATGCTAGGTCCCGACTCGCGGTGGCGAATGAACTCATCACCGTGGCGTCAGTAGCTGGTGAGGGGTGTCTGTCGCTGATCGGTCTATGCTGGCGAGCGGCGGATTTGTTTTTGTCGGGCGATCCCTCTGCCAACGTCGCGCTGGCGGAACTCCGCCTCCGCGCCGACACGCTCCGCTGTCGCAGCATCCTCTTCATCGTGCGGGCAATGGAAGTGATGTTGGCGATCCGGGCCGGGCAGTTCCTGCAGGCGGAGCAGGCGGCAATTGCGTGCTACGAGCTTGGCTCAGAAGTAGGAGACGCCGACGCATTGGCATATTATGGCGCGCATCTGGCAGCAATCCGGGTGTTCCAAGGGCGCGAGGCCGAACTCGCTGATCTCGCGGCCTCGATTGCGACGTCTCCGACACTGACCGAGCGGGATCGTGCATTCGCCTCAGCAGCGGCATTGTTCACGCTGCGTAGTGGACACCCTCACCAGGCGCGTGCCGTACTGGAGGGCCTGAGGTGTGACGGACTTCATAGTATCACGCCCTCAAGTTCCTGGCTGCTCACCATGCTGGCTATCGTCGAGCTCGCTGCCGCGCTCAAGGATGACAGGAATGCCCAGGCAGCCTACAACGCGCTCTTGCCATACGCCGAGCTGCCGATCATGGCGTCACTCGCGATTGTCTGCTTCGGCTCGGTTCACCGCCCGTTGGCCATCGCGGCCTTGACCTGTGGAAAGGTCGACCTCGCTATAGAACATCTTGTTGCCGCAGTAGCAGCAAACGAACGACTTGGCCACCGACCAGCCGCGATCCAAGCGCGCGCTGAGCTGGCGTTAACGCTGCAACGAAGATCTCGTCCTGGCGATGGACAGCGTGGCCGGACGCTCATCGAGGAGGCGATTACGGAAGCCACCGCGCTCGGAATGACGGGTTTGATCCCCCGATGGCGCGATGCTCTGACAGCAACAAACGAGGTGACCGTTGGAGCGGAGTGTCCTCTTGTGAGCGTGTCTTCAGCACCGCAGGGAGGGTGGCGTGTGGCTCTGGGTCATCACATCGCGACGGTCCCGGACTTGGTCGGCATGCGCTATCTCGCCCGGCTGGTCGCCGCGCCAAACCGGGACGTCCCCGCCTTGGCATTGGTCGTTGACCAAGGACCCTTGCCTCCCCTGACAGGCGGACAGGACGTGATGGATGCTGCCACTGTGACCGCGGTACGTGAGCGCATCCACACGCTTAGGCAGCAACCCCTGCTCGCGCCAGATGAACAGGACGAGCTCGACGCGCTCACGCATGAGTTCGTCCGAGCGAGCGGCCTGGCGGGCCGCAGTCGTGCATTTGCTGATGTACCCGAGCGAGCCCGAACCGCCGTCAGAAAGGCAGTGAAACGTGCCATCGAACAAGTCTCAGCCGCAAATCCAGTGGTCGGGCAGTATCTGGCGGCACGGATTGAGACCGGAGTAGTCTGTCGCTACCGCATCGCAGGCCACGGAAGCAACTGAACCCGTGTGACCTCCAGGCAGTCTTACAGCAGCGCATTATCTTCGTGACATTGCCCACAAGGGGAGAGGGGACCCGAGAGCGGACTCTTCATACAGATGGCATAAACTTGCAGTAATCAAACGGTCTCGACTATGCGTTCTCTCAGGTCTAAAGAGTAAGCTCAACGTATTGTGGCAGCGAGGAGGTCACAGATGCCGAAACGTGAAACCATTATCCCCAAAGGTATGGAGAATATCTACCAACGATTTCGCTACTCTCCTGGTGTCAAGGTCGGGAATGTCTTATATATCGCAGGCCAGGTCGGTCGTGATGAGAATCTCAACGTGATTGAAGGCAAGGAAGCACAGTTCGTGCAGGCCTTCGAGAATGTGAAAAAAGTTCTCACCGCCGCCGGCGCTACGTTCGACGATGTGGTCGAGATGGTCACCTACCACACTGACATGCGCGACCTGCAGTTGTTCATGCAGGTCAAGGACCATTATTTCATCAACAGCTATCCCACCTGGACGGGCATTGGTACCCCAGCGCTGGCGATGCCGGGGCTCCTCGTAGAAATCAAATGTACGGCGCTTCTACCAGATTGATAGCAAGGGAAAGAGAGAGAGAAAATGCTTTCCCTCTCCAAGAAAGGCTATATGCACCATCTGTGAATGGTCCTGTTGTTCTTGTAAGGAGGGTTTTTATGTCGACTCTGCCTAAGTTTTCTCAGTTACCGCTCGTCGACAATACGAGTG
>CAZCWX010000069.1:0-2632 GCA_964502465.1 uncultured Enterobacteriaceae bacterium
AAATCGGTATTCAGAACAAACGCCGCTTAGTGCAATTGCCCTGGAACATCCCTGTACTGGATAGGATGGTGGGTGCCGTCAAAATGGCCAAGGCCATAGTTAAGCGGGGGAAGACCTCCAGTAAATACAAGACCTACCGTCCCCCGGAGGGGAAAGCGTTTGTGGGTATGTTCGAGAAGTTCGGTGAACCTTAATCGACCGCAGTCGCGGCAGGAAAAAGATCCTGCATTTCCGGGATGACCCACCAGGGCGGTTGGCCACGCGCGACCCGCTCGATATTCGCGTAGCCATTGTGGAACCGCTTGCGATAGCTGTCCACCGTCGGGCCAGCGCTATGCGGAGTCAGTGTGACATTCGGCAACGTCAACAGGGGATTGTTTGGATCAGGCGGCTCCTTCGCTTGCGTATCGAGACCAGCGGCGAGTATCCGCCCGTGTTGCAGTGCTTCAATCAGCGCTTGTTCATCTATCACCTCTCCACGACAGGTGTTGATCACCATCGCTGTGGGTTTCATGCGGCCCAAGGCGTGGGCGTCAAGCAGGTGACGAGTACTTTCGTTCAAGGGCACGTGCAAGCTCACGATGTCGGCGGTTGCGAGCAGCGTGTCGAGTGGCGCATATTGGACACCCAACTTCTCCTCCTCCTGAGGGCTCAGACGGACGGTGTCATAGTAAATCACCTGGGCGTCAAAGGCTTGCACCCGGCGAGCCACCTGCCGACCGATATTGCCCAAGCCCACCAAGCCAACCGTCTTGCCTTCCAGCTCATAGATGTCCACGGTGCGCGGGATGCTCTGATGCCACCGACCACTGGCCACGTTCTGATGGAACGTTACCAATTTGCGATAGACCGCCAGTATGAGCATGAGGGCGTGCTCGGCCACCGCCACGGAGTTGGCGCCGCCGTTCGCACAAATGGGGATACGAGCCTTGCGCGCCCCGGCGATGTTAACGTAGTCGTAGCCGGCGCTCAGCACCTGGAGCAGCTTGAGCCGTGTGGCATTTGTATAGGCGTCGTCCGGTAGGAAGCGAGGAAAGCCCAACAGGTACTCGGCTTCGCGGATCGCTGTGGCAATCTCTGTGGCGCTGGTGCTGGGCGGTAGCATGTGTAACCGAAAGCCTGGCGGTTTCATGTGCTGCGCTTGATCGAGAATGTCCGGGGGCATCTCGATCCCTTGGGCAAAGACGATTGTCTGTTCGGCCATGACGCTTTCCCTCTTTCCTACAGATCTTTGCACTCGGGGGTTCACTACGAAACGAATTTGCGGCTTCAGCTTCGCAACGGCTGTAGGGATTGTCAAGTTCAGCTATAGTTGGGGAAAAATGTGACGCGTACTCAGTCGCTCTTTTTGTGTCTACTCGCCCGAGACGCACGACGGTTCCCCGGTAAGGCTGTCTGTCGCGTTTTTGGACTTGGGTCTGTTGGTGCCTGCGCGTCGGAGTCCTTTCTCGCAATCTGATACGCACAGCGTCGAGCACCGGCGAGGATATGATCAACGCGGGTGACCGTTGTCTCCGCACCCAGCACTTCGCGGAACAGCTCGAGTTCGGCGCGGCATAGCCCCTGGCAGGCAGTCGCCGCCACACAGATCGGGCAGTAGTTCTCAATCAACAGATCTCCTATAATCCAAACAATAACTTTGAAAATACACGGCGGCGTCTGCCGCCGCAACAGATTAGCCTTGAGTAGTCGGTTTATTGACTTACGAGGAGATCACCATGAAGCAAAATGACCAGGCTGGAAACCGTATCTCTGTCGTGGGCATCTGTGGCAGTCCAAGCCGTGGTAGCTATACCCTGAAGGCCGTAAAAATTGCCTTGCAAGGCGCCCAGAAGGTCGGCGCCCAAACACAACTGGTCGATTTAAAGGGTTACCATCTCCTTTTTTGCGATGGAAAGGAGGACGAAAGTACCTATCCTGAGGATGTCTTTCAGCTACGGAGAGAGGTCAGCCAAGCGCAGGGGATCATTCTGGGAAAGCCCGAGTATCATGGGAGCTTCAGTGGCGTACTGAAGAACGCCATAGATCTCATGGGGTTCAATGAAATCGAAGGCAAGATGATTGGTCTTGTGGATGTCTCCGGAGGCGCATTGGGTGCCGTCAATGCTCTGAGCAGCTTGCGTACCATTGGTCGAGCGCTGCACGCGTGGGTGGTCCCGGAACAGGCGTCGATTCCAGAAGCGTGGAAGGTTTTCGACGAGTCAGGGAACCTATAAGACAGTGCCTTGGAGAAGCGAGTGAAGGAAGTCGGGCGTCAAGTGGCTCGTTTTGCTTATCTGCATAAATCGGAAAAAGCGCAGGAATTCCTCAGAGCTTGGGAAGGCGCTCCCATGAACCCTGGGGGGAACAAGGATTAAAAGCAGGGTGGTAGCCTAAGACTCGCGCCAGCCGACGCCCGCCAGAAGCATGGGTGTGGCTGAGCTCCGTCGTTGGACGGCAGGAGATCGTGGCCACCTGAGCTATGCGAGCAAGACAACAAGTCAGGAGGTTTAGGCTTTTCGCCAAAATAACTTGTCCGTTTACGATCTTGGTTTGATGGTGGAATTCCACTCGCCGTGGAACTTCTCTCGCTTGATGGCCAAGTCTTCCCTCTGCTCAGCCGTGATCTCTCGCCCTGTCTGGTAGCGGTTCT
>CAZCWX010000070.1:0-4050 GCA_964502465.1 uncultured Enterobacteriaceae bacterium
AGGACCGCACAGGGAGGACAAGGCGGAGGGATGACCGCCGCGACAAAGCCAGGCCCGTCCCGAGCAACGGCTCTGCAGCGGCGGGTCATCGACCCAGCCTTGGGTGAAGATCTCCGGATCTCACTTCACTATTCAACCTGAACCGCCGAGTGCGGACCCGCATGCTCGGTGGTTCAGGGGCTGGGGAGGGTGACCTCCCTAGCTACCCGATTAGGCGGTATACCACGCATCAATGAGCGGCCCAACCTGAGTCGTCGTGACCTCTAGCCGAGTCGCTAACCACTGCTGCACTGCTTGACGATGCGCCTCTGTCGCACTGCCCTGCCGGTCCAGCGTGACAAAAACTTCCCACTCGGGTTTCTTTCCACCACCGCCGCAGATTAAACCGTTTGCCTCGATAGCCTGGCTGATGAACGTGTCCACAACGTTGTCAAAAGCCTCGTCCGAGATATTATCGACCGCTCGGAAGCGTACCTCGAACCCCAGTTCTTGGAATTCGCCCCGCCGCAATTTCTTCCGTAATCGCTTTTTCATGGAGAGACCAAGTCGAGATAATCTGTCCAGCAACTCTGGAACGAGCTGACCTCATAGCCCTTTGAAACTACGTCACACAGTTAGCCTGCCTGCTTCCGAAGGGTTGACGCAGGCATCCTGAGGAGTAAGCTCCATTTGAGCGGTGACCACGGGTCCAAGTACCGGGATTGAGGCGATTGCCCCGGGGCGTCAGGACAAGTTCCATAGGAACTGCAATCCTGGTTTCAGGAGCGCCAGCCTTATTTGTGGCACCGCTCGTTTTTTTTCTCCCTTTGTAGTTTCCCTCAACCCGTCTAACGTTCGGCCCTTCTGCAGCAAGGCCCCAAACCGAGACTTTTCGCATTCGCCCGAACCTGCAACAGAGGCCACGTCCGCTGCAGGGCGTTAGTTAGGCGGGCCTACTGCTTCTCATAGGACTCGTCAAACACCTCGTGCCACGACAACGCTGTGACCGTCGCCGCTTGATTCATGTCGCCTTCGGCTTCTCGCTTTGCCGTCAGAAAACAACGCTCCCACATCTCTTGGATGACTGCATCCGTCAAACTCGGCGTCTCGGTTTGAATGTCGCGAATCTCTTCTCGTGCATTGTAGATCGTAGCCGCCCAACTATACGAGCGCCGCTCCGGCTGGGTTTGCCACTTGATGATATGCACCATGAGTCGTACAAGGTGGCTTTTCAATGCACGTTTTTCCGATCGTCCCAAGGCTTCAATTAACTCCTTGACCCCAGCCGTCGCTTCTTGAATATTGCCTTTCTCCAACTCCTGCTCAATCGCGACTGCGGTTTGATAATGGGAACTCGTCGATAGTTCTTGCCAGCCCATAGTGCCTCGCTGTATACCTGAACATGCTAACTCTCAGCATATACTTACTCGGACTTTTCTTACAGTCCCATCTTTTCAACTTCACTATGTTGTTACGCCCCTAGCCTCAGTGTCGGCTGCCGAGGTGAACGCCTCTCTCCCCTATCTGGCGGTCACGTGCAAGGTCTCCGCTTCCACCCAGAACCAGGCGTTCAATGCCCTGCTGTTCCTGTTCCGGCATGTGCTGCAGAAGGATTGCGGCGACCACCGGGACATGCCCCGGGCGCGACGCACGAAATACATCCCTGTGGTGCTCTCCCGGCAGGAAATTGACGCCGTGCTGCAGCAGCTCTCTCCTCCTTATGACCTGGTGGTCAAACTGATGTCAGAACCACCATGATCTATACCCACACCATACAGAGTCGGACCGTAAAAGAGGCCAAGAGTCCGCTGGATTTCTGACCCCGAGGTCGATTTTCGTTCCTGAGGTTGCTGCGACAAAGCAAGGAAGCGAGCGGTGCGGACACCACCCGCTTCCTTACCACGGGGTGACGATTGCAAGAAAAAACCCCTACCGTGGCGTCGTGTCAGGACTACCTAAGCCGGCAGCCTCACCAGAGGTGGGCTCTTGTCCGGCAGCAATGAGTTGTGTCACCGGCCACGAGGAATCTTCGACGACCTGGGTGCCAAGAGGAATCGTCTCAATCGAGGCATACTTGAGGTCACCGTCAGGCAGCGAACCGTCATGATGGGCAAAGCACCCCGTCTGGATTACGTTCCCTTGACGTTTGTGCACGCCAAGATCCACATATCCACACTCAAACCGGGTGGTATTGCGTTCAATCAGTTCTCGTGGCGAATCGGCGTAGGTGAAGAGGCGGTCCCACACATTCCTGATGGGTAACGTTGCCTGGATATCCTGAGAAGCCTGGTACGTCGGCCAATCCACATCGAAGCCAACCGGTTCACCACTGTTCGAGAACCATACGGCAATCTTTGAGCCGGGGCCCGCAACAAATGTTCCGTATACCTCTCGACCAAAGATAGCGATGTTCGCCACCACTTCGCTGGTAAATTGCTGATTGTCTTCTGAGGCGCTGCCCTGACGCAAATATTTCGTCCCAAGGAAGACTAAGGTTTCGCCTTTTGGAAGAGCAACGAGGGGAGCAAGTTGTTTGATGATGTACTCACGTCCGAGTCGCTCCAGGGTGCCCATATCCAACTGGCCCAAGCGGGTAGTTGCCTCGAACTCCTTGGGGTCATCAATGTTGCCACGGTACAAAAACCGCGAGCCGTCACCAACAACTTGCAGGTACCACGAATTGTCCGTGGCGAAAAGCATCGTTGACCGATCTGAACTTTGCGGTTTTCCTGGATTACGAACATGAACACGACGGTCTGGACTAGCTTCGAGCAGGCGGAGGAGGTGTGCAAACTGGCCCTCTCTGCCTTCTTTTGGTGGCGTGACTTCGAGCAGTGGGACGGCGCGTTCACCTAGAGCCTGGCGTAGCGAAATCTGTGTGAGGCTGGCACGGTACGGTGACCCCTCCGCGTAGACAGCACGAGAGGTAAGGGGCAGTATGGCCGTGCAGGCGAGCAATCCAATTGTGATCCCATGGAAAAGTGATTTCATAATATGATTCCTCCATCATGTGTGTAGGATGTGAACAGAAACGTACACGTCCCTTAGTTGTCAGAGATCCAGGATGCGCAGATGCGGTTCATGTTGTTGTCGCGGTAGCGGGGCCAGTTGCCGATGTTCTGCCAAGTCATCAAGTCACGGCGTATTTGGCACTCCAAGAGAGAGCCAGAGGAAGAGGCGTAGATGGCGACGTCTTGATCAGCCCACCAATCTCCGTTGCCGTCGAACCACGCCCACTTGACGCTCTTCCCTTTCTGGAGATCGTCGGCGTAGTCTTCACCGGTTTCGTCGGTAGTAATTCCATCGTACACCTTGTCGTGACTGCCGGTGACGAGCTGCACCCCGCCTTTGAAGACCTGATCCCAGCGATTATAGGAAGCATTGTCGATCCAGAGGGTTTCACAAGCGTACTGCGAGAAGATTCTCGCTCCATCCGCGTTATCACCGAACCGCCAGGCGGAAGAAAGAGCCCGGAGATTCTGAGTCCACATCGCAAGAGACGCAGTGGTGGTACTGTTCTTTGCCCCGCCGTGTGTAGACACATAAAAGAGATCGACAGCGTCAACACCGCCTGCGCTGGCGGAGCCGTCATTGGAGGTGAAACCTGTCCCGGTTCCTTTCAAGTTGAAGTAGAAAAGTTTCGTGTCAGTGTCATCCAACTCGTTGTTGAAGCCGCTACAGCGCGCGTACATGTAAGGAAGCGTTTTTTGCCACCCATTCTGAAAGTCCTTTTGGCAACGGGTGCCAAACTCACCGGCTTCGGCACCAACCGAAACCAGGCAACCTATCGCGATGGCTATCGCTGCAATCGATATTGACCGGGTAAAAATGTTTTTCATGATACTGTTCTCCTTCTCACTGATAGTGTCTCTTTTGCCAGACTGTTCATGGCTAGGGATGTTTTCCTTGATTAGCGGCCCAAAAGGTTCAACCGAGAGCCTGGGGGCTCGGGTTGCGGGTTGAACCCTTGTAGTGAGCCTGGGGGCTCAGGTTGTGGGTTGAACCCCTTCAGTACTACCGGGTTCAGGATGATGCTGGTTTGACCAGTTTTATCGTCGAAAACCTCAAGCG
>CAZCWX010000071.1:0-4887 GCA_964502465.1 uncultured Enterobacteriaceae bacterium
ACGCCGGATTTACAAAACACTCCCTCAGCGGATGGAGGACTTGGTGGTCGCATGCCCCCTCGTCCCAGGATTGTCACGCCTCGTCTCCGGTTCGTATTCCTCGCCCCGCGCATTCGTTTCACGCTTCCTTCCGACCCCGCCTCCCGGCGACGCCCTTGCGCTTCCCTTGTCCTTCGCCTCCACCTGGCTGGACAGAGGACTTTCACCTCCGAGCGTTGAGACATGCCCGGCACACACGCTCGCAAGCGCCATTTCTTGTTTGAGCTTAGCCTTTAGTCGTTCCACGTCTTGTGTACTGATCTCCTGCAAAGTCTTACTGCTCAATTCTTGTCGCAGCCGAACTGCTAGCGCGAGATCAGTTTTATAAGACCGCTTATTGACTTTACTGTACTCCTCTAAGTAGGAGGTCAGCATGTCCTCGAATAGGATAGCCTGTCTCCGTTCGGCGACCTTCTCTGGCAGGAACTTGCCCTCTCGGATCTCGGTCTTGCGTTTCTGGTAAACAGTAATGGCCAATCCCTTTGGCCCGACCTTCTCGCGGTGGCGCTTGCCGTGCTGGTCATAGTAGAGAATCCACCACACATTTGAGCCTTTGGGGTGTTCGTACACTCCCCGATGCTTCTTGCCGCGAGTCTTGCGGCCGGATCTTACGATAGGTTCCATTGCGTTCCCTGCCATGATCACTTCTCCTTTCCATAGTGGTCAATGAAGACCCACCAGGCGTTTCTATGGTATTTGACTTTGACGGCCATACGTCTCCTTTCGTGCCTGTCTGCCGACAGGCAGGTGGTCTGTGTGTTGTGGTGTTGGGCTGCGTGTGGTAGAAACCAGCTGTCCTTTATTCCCTGTAAGATGAGGGCGTGTCAGCATCTCCCTACTGGCAGGCCCTCGTGCTTTTTGGGTTATGGGTCACGCTGCCTGTTCTCCGCGCGGGATGAGCTCAGACGGAGCAATACCAAACACCTTCCACAGGGGGGTGCCAGGGGTCACGCGCTGAGAGATCCACCGTCCGCTCGCCCTCTCGGAGACCTCGCAGTCTCGCGTGGTCCCCGCATACCGCACCACCGTCAGCGTGCCATTCTCGCTATAGGAAAACACCTCGTAATAGTCGCCCGTGTCATCGCCGCTCAGGTGATAGGTGAGGTGAGGAGGGACCTGCTCAATGAGACGCTGAATGAGCGGAGGGCGGCTGTTGTACCAGGCTTGCTGTTCAGGATCTGAAAATTCCATACCGATACGCCTTCTCTATGGGCCAGAGACGGCCAGGTAAGCCGCCTCTGGGTTATGGTGTGAACGTTACGCCGCGTCTTGCATGAGCGAACAGCCAGGGGAGTTGCGCTCAGTTAGACAGGCCTGGCAAAGAGCTACCTCGGGCCAGTGGGTAGTATTGTTCAGGATCGTCTCAGGCCAGGGCCAGGTCCATACCTTCTCTATGCGCTCCTCACCACAGAGTACGGTGCCATCGCTCCACAGAAGATGAGTCAGGGGACGGGCAGGCTTGGGTTGCTCTTCCGCCGACGTGCGGAGGGTGTGGAGAGCAAGGGCTGCAACATGTTTGCAAACGACACCTCTGTACAGCGCATCTTTGCAGGAACACGATGTCAGGCCTTCGGTGAGGGTCACGCCATACTCCGCGCCGCTACCGTTCTTGACCAGGGCCCGCAGCTCGCTGTCTGTCTGGCGCGTGAGGGTCACGGTAAAGCTGCCGTCAGCAAGGCCACAGACGGCCTTTTGTAAACGGTCTGCAGAAACGGCTCTCATGGTGGAGAGGATGAGTGCTGCATGGGTTGGGTGTGTCATAGCGGGGTTCCTTCCCGCACGTTAGGATTCGATGAGCGGCTTTCAGTACGTGCAATGCTGGAAGTCGCTAGGCTGCTCAGAGTGTTCCCGCACTCTGGGTAGCCGACCCAGGGCCTACCAGATTGCGCTATTCTGCTTTCCGTTTGCTTCCTTTCTCCAAATGCTTGGTTAACGCATCAGCAATAATCTCCGACATGGTTAGGTCCATATCAGCGGACGCATGCCGGAGACGCTTGTACAGCTCCTCGGGGAGGAGGACTGTCATTCTTCGCACCTTAGGTTTGTCTCCTTGCTGCTGTAGCATACGAATCTTTTTATCATAGAGCATATATACATTCAAGCATGTAAACGTAAAAACATACACAATCCTATACTGTTCTGCTCTGCCAACCATCACAAACGGCTTTTCGACCACTGAGCGGAGTCTGTTTGGAGGGGGCAAATCCTTGGTATGCTTAGCCTTTGCTATTTTGCGATACTTTCTCGGCGCTACCCCTTGCAGGGCAAGGGCGGCAAAATGCTGGGCATGGAGGTCCAGATGATTTGCCAGTCGCCCAGCCGAGCTGGCTGCTTTGCGGTTCCAGGGCCCCATCGGCAGCGCCGCGCACGCAGCGGCAATCGCTTTGAGCAACGCCCCACCCCGCAAGGCCAGGCTGATGCGGCGGCGGACGGCCTGCGCGGTCCAGGCGCGCGGCCGCAAACTGCTCCACGGTCGCAATGCCCGCATCGACGCTGAACAGCCGCTTCTCGACGCTCGGGGGCAGATCCTGGAAGAGCGCGGCGACCGCGTCCTCGCAACTGTGGCCGAAAGCGGGTGCGGCGCACCAACCCCACGCGGATACCCCTGATCCGCACGACGCTGGTCAGCGCGGCCACGAGGTTGGCGCGCACGGCGCGGTTGGCCCGCGGGTCATAGCCTTTGCCCAACACCGCGCTGGCTTTGCGCGCGCGCAAGCGCACGATGGTCGAGGAGTCGATAGCCTGCACCGAGCGCTGCGCGCTGCCCAGGCGCACGGGCTCGGCCGGCAAGTGGGTCAGGCACCAGGCCGTGGCCTGCGCAAACAGGGCATCGAGGCCGAACGCCCCACGCTCGATCGCCCGCTCGACCCGATGCCAGCCCCAGCGCAGCTGGACGACGTAGGGCAGGACGGCACGGGCGAGGCTGCCTTGGCGGTGGACGAGCTGGCCGGTGTACAGGGTGACCAGCACGACGCCGAGGCAGTAGGCGGTGCCCGCTGGCAAGCTACGGACAAGGGTGTTAATCGCGTGCGCCACCAGATACACTGGCGCGGCGGTCAGGGAAAGCGAGGTCTTGTTAGGTTTGTGCATCCAACAAGTATCGCAGCACCTGGCCGCGTTTCGCTCCTCCAGTTGGTAAAACTCGAGTTTAGTATTACTCCGAGCAGGCGGCCGAGCCGGAGCAGGCGGTGTTCGTCACTGTCGCCCGGCGTGGTGGCAACCTGCGCAAGAGATGCGTGGTATTCCTCGTGCGCCAGAGTATCGAGTTCCCGGAGCGATGCTTCAAGTTCTACAGCGTCCATGTGGCTCTCCTATGACTGGCCTGTTCGGTTGCCTAACGCTCCCCTGAGCCGCAAGCGAAGCGCAGTCGGCCTCCAGGCGGTTGGTGTACGCCCGGCATGGGCGTGAGTTAATGGGGTGTAAGTCCCCTGTAGGAGGTTCACCTTCATGCATTGCAAGATACCTGAAGACAACTACGAGTCCAAGGCAAGGGCGTCACCGCGAGGTGGGGTCTGAAGGAAGCCGGCGACGGCGTTGCGAGGCGAGGAACACGAACGGCATAGCAGGCTCACTTCCCTCGGATAAGGTGGCACCACACCCCAAAATCCGGTGAACCAGGGGATCGGGTAAATGCCGCGCTTGTGCAACGACCACTCACGTTCTTATCCGGGGAGAGCTGCCTTGTGTCCTGGGAAGTGGCGTGCCACGGAAATTGACTGAGCGCGGGCGTAAGGCGCGCTGACCGCAGGGCAGCAGTCAGCAGAGGTCGTAGTAGCTCCCGGCCCTCTCCCGGCCAGAGAGTGAAGGACCGAACAGGGAGGACAAGGAGGAGGGATGACCGCCTCGACGAAGCCAGGCCCGTACTGGGCAACGGCTCTGCGGCGGATGGTCATTGACCCAGCCTTGAGCGAGACTGCTCTCGCTTCCCATCCGCCCTGAACCGCCGAGTGCGGACCCGCATGCTCGGTGGTGTGGGGGCTGGGGAGGGCGACCTCCCTGGCTACCCGATTAGGCGCGTACCTCCCACCCAAAATGACAATACCCAAGATCAGAAAAAAGTTTCCGGCGCTTGGACAACTGACCGCTGGCCATCCGGAATTGCACTGTAGGCATTCCGTAGATTCTGCTTCGCTTGGTGGTAGCGTTGTAAAGCGTCTGCTAGCTGCTGGCCTGTCGGCCACTCGCTTCCATTGATCGTCGGGCTGCGAGGTGACAGAGCGATCTCCTGAGGGAAACCACCTTGTACGTTTGCCATCATCGTGCGTTTCCATTCGCGGAGAGCCGTTGCTCCTGAGGAGACGATGCGAACCAACCGCTCGGCCTCTCCGATTGTCGCCTTGATTTCTGCAACAGCTTGCTGGTACTGTTCGATTGCCCCCATAAATATCTCTCCTCTCTCTCACTATCGGCTCACGATCAGGCATCAACACTCTTCGGCTTCTTGCCTGTCGACTTCATGCGCTTGGTTAGGTGACCAAGCACTCTCGCTTGAGAACTCTCTGCAGCTCGTAAAATGTCTGCTCGACTTTGTCATCGCCGAACGGAATGTACTGGAGACCAGCGATATTTGAGAAGGCCTCAACACCATCTTGAACGAGGAGAACGGCTTTGCTGAACCCCAATCGTCCTTGGAATAATCCCGCCTCGTGAATTACATTCTGTCTTGCCCGTTTCGTTCCTTCTGCGGTGTCGTCTTCGGCCGTAAATACGAGAACAGCGAACGAAGCTTGATTGAGATTTTTTCAAGCACCGGAACGATTGCATGACCTGTCCTCGACTCAGACTCGTAGGTCACCGTTGCCAGGCGAAGATCGTCCTCAAGATAGATCTTGACCCGAGCCCACAATT
>CAZCWX010000072.1:0-3568 GCA_964502465.1 uncultured Enterobacteriaceae bacterium
CAACGTACAGGCGGACGCTGGTTTCCGTATTAGTCCCGACGACATCGGCAAACTCAAAGTCCGTTACGCGGTGGGCGACATGGTGCCGCTGGCTGCGCTCGTCAGTGTGCAAGACACCACCGGTCCGGCCATCGTGAATCGCTACAACATGTTTCCCTCAGCCGAAATTAGCGGCAGCCCCGCACCAGGCTTCAGTTCCGGCCAGGCCATTGCCTTGATGGAACAGATTGCCAGGCAGGAATTGCCCTCGGCGATGAGCTTTGAGTGGACCGAACTCACGTTGTTACAGATCCTGGCCGGGAACACCGCGCCGTTCGTGTTCGCGCTGGGGTCGCTCTTCGTCTTTATGGTGCTCGCCGCCCAGTATGAGAGCTGGTCGCTGCCGTTTGCCATCATCCTGATTGTGCCGATGTGTTTGCTGGCTGCTATTGGCGGGGTGTGGTTCCAGGGGATGGAGAACAATATTTTTACGCAAATCGGCCTGGTGGTGTTAATTGGTCTGGCAGCGAAGAATGCTATCCTGGTGGTGGAGTTCGCGAAAGAGCGTCAAGCCGAGGGCCTGAACCGATTCGACGCGGTGGTTGAAGGATCGAAGGTGCGGTTGCGCCCTATCCTCATGACCTCGTTTGCCTTCGCGCTCGGTGTGCTGCCGCTGGTCCTCGGTCAAGGGGCCGGCGCTGAGATGCGGCAGGCACTGGGAGTGGCAGTCTTTTTCGGTATGCTCGGTGTAACCGGGTTTGGCCTCCTCTTCACGCCGGTTTTCTATGTCGTGATCCAGGGACTCACCGAGCGTCGGGCGGTCGTACCAGCGCATAGCATCACGCACGAGGAGTCGGCAGCCCAGGTTTCCGCCGCGGCAGGCGACCAGCAGGTGGCGGCGAGACACTAAGAATACTTCGCAAAATTGACCATCTCCCGTGTTTGTCATTCTGAGCGCAGCGAAGAATCTCAGTGCGAATGGCACTTCATTGAGCGAAGTAGCCTGGATGAAGCAAAGCGGAATCCAGGATGCGGGACGGGGAGCACCCGGATTTCATCCGGGCTACGGTCTACGGGTAAGCAGGAGTGGGGAAAGCAAAAGCGGAGCTGGCGCTCCGCACTCCAAAATAAAGGCGGAGAGGTCTGTGAGGAACGACGACATGACAATGAGAAACCAGTGCAAAAGCCACAGTCAAGCTTTTCTTCTTGTGCTCCTTGTCACCGCGACACTGTGGCTGAGTGGGTGCATGATGGTCGGACCACACTACGTGCGGCCGCCAGCACCGACAGCAGACCAGTGGATTGAAACAGGCGAGCAGTCGATGAAACGTGAGTCGGCGGACGTCGGTGCGTGGTGGACCGTATTCAGTGACCCCGTGCTCACTACCCTCGTCGAAACCGCGTACCGTCAAAATCCCTCGTTGCGCGCCGCCGGGGTACGGGTGCTCGAGGCGCAAGCGCGGCGAGGCATCGCGATTGGGACGCTCTTCCCTCAACAGCAGGATGCGTTCGGCGTGTACAGCAGTAACGAACTCAGCGAGAACCGCGCCAATCAAAGCTCCTTGCTCCTCACACGCGACTTCGACGATTGGCAAGTGGGATTCGATGCGACCTGGGAACTCGACCTCTGGGGTCGCTTCCGCCGCGGTATTGAGGCTGCGGACGCGGAACTCCTTGCTTCAGTGGCAACGTATGACGACGTCTTAGTCAGCCTGGTCGCTGAGGTGGCGAGAAATTATACGTTGCTGCGCACACTGGAGGAACGGTTGGCGGTAGCGAGAGAGAACGTCGCCATCCAAGAGCGCAGCTTTGAGATCGCGGACGCCAAGTTTACAGGCGGGACAGTCACGGAACTCGACTCTGTCCAGGCGGCGTCACTGTTGCAGGACACGGAAGCGCAGATCCCTGGTCTGGAATCGGACATTCGTCAAACGCAAAATATACTGTGCCTTCTCCTGGGCATCCCGCCGCAGGATCTGCAGTACCTGCTTGGGGGATCGCAGCCGATCCCCAGTCCGCCAGCGGAGGTTGCTATCGGCATTCCCGCTGACCTGTTACGCCGACGCCCGGACATTCGTCGCTCTGAGCGCCAGCTTGCCGCACAGAGCGCGCAGATCGGTATCGCTAAGGCCGACCTCTTCCCGAGTTTCGCGCTGTTTGGCACGATCAGCCTGGCTTCCCAGGACTTTGACGATCTCTTTAAGGGCGGCAGCTTCGAAAACTTTGGCGGTCCCTCTTTTCGCTGGGCGATTCTCAACTACGGGCGCATCCAGAACAACATTCGGGTGCAGGACGCACGTTTCCAGGCGCTTATTGGCGATTACGAGAACACCGTCCTCCAGGCGCAAGGAGAAGTGGAAAACGCTATCGCCGCTTACTTGGGAGCACAGCGCCAGGTGACTTTTCTCACTGGGAGTGTTGGGTCTGCGGCCCGTGCGGTGGAGCTGGCGGAGTTTCAGTATCGTGAAGGCGCGGTTGATTACACCCGGGTGCTGAACACGCAACAGTTTCTGGTTGCAGAACAAGACCGGCTCGTTGTCACGCGGGGATCGGTTGCGCTCAACCTGGTGGCGTTGTACAAGGCGCTCGGCGGTGGGTGGGAACTACGCGAGGGCAGCGACTTCGTGCCAGAAGAGACGAAGAGGCAGATGATTGAACGGATCCGCTGGGGCGAGATGCTGTCGGCCGAGGGGCAGACGGCAGACGTCAACGCTGCCGCTTCTGGGACCGAAAGCGACCGTCAGTGGTGGCGCTGGCGTTGGTGGTGGCCCAAATGGTAGCGCTCCGATGTGGCGGACCGATCACGATGAAAACTGAACCTCTTTGAACCGCAACTTGAACCGCTGAAGGATAGACCTGAGCCAGGACACTCCATATTATTGCTCATTATCCGAGTGAAACGTCCGTCATTATCCAGGCCGGAAAGGACCAGGTTTTCTCTGGCTGATTTGGAGGTATTGCGTATGGCTAAACGACGAACATCTGATGAGAACCCGCGCGCGACAGATCTGCAGGTTATCGGTCTTCTCAACCAAGCCGCGCAGACCGATACGGTGTATCGTGACCTGTACTTGCAGCGCGCGGCTGAGCGGCTCTCCGGATTACTCTCAACCGCAGAGTACCACCAGTTGCAAGGGCAAAAGGCGACGATTGAAAATCTCCTGGCCCAAACTCGTAGCGCGATCGATATGCAAAACTGGCCGCGCGTCCAGGAACTGACCACACGCGCACAGGAGTTACGCCGTCGGTTTGACGAAAAACAAGACGTGATGGCGCTCGCCAAGGAAGTCTACGAGGCGGCTGACGTGATGGTTGATCCTTTTTCTCCCGGCCTTAGTGCTCTTTTTGAGTCAGGCGGAAAGAGTATCACTGAGCTGCGGGATGAACTCCTCTCCACTTTCGCATCGCTGATGAAAGCTGATCCGGACTGGAGCGACCTCTATGCGCAACGCCGGACGTATTTTACTCAATTGTCGCTCTCACCTGAGTTGCGGGTTCAGCAGGTCGCTGGAGATAACGCCAGTGACTTACAACAACAGATGAAACAAGCGGCTGAGCGTGGTGACCTGGAACTGGTGAACCGGCTCGC
>CAZCWX010000073.1:0-3103 GCA_964502465.1 uncultured Enterobacteriaceae bacterium
TATACGCTGTTCCGTGGCTACTGGTTGCTCCTGCGTCCAGGGCAGCGGGGGCGCTGTGTTTGTCGTCTATCAAGAAACCTCTGGCTGATTCGTAACACCGCTGTTGCTGTCCCCTTTTCAAGACAGGACCTGCTCTTCTTTGAGGTGCGCAATCGCCTGGGTAGAGTAGCCGAGCACGTCGCGCATCACCTGGTCGGTATCCTGCCCTAACAAGGGTGCAGGCATCCGCACGCCATTCGGCGCGCGCGTCAGCAGCCAGGGAATTCCCGTGTGCGTCCGCACGCCCACTTCAGGATGGGGCAAACGCGCAAAGAAGCCGCGTGCATTGAGATGCGAATCGTCCGCTAGGTCTTTGCTGGTCATGGACGGAAACGCCGCCACCCCGACCGCCTGCAGCGTGCGTGTCACCTCCCACTTCTCCCGTGTGGCGGTCCAGGCAGTCAGGAGCTGTTCCAGGGCGTCTTCATTGGCTTTGCGTGCTTGCACGGTGCGAAACCGTGCGTCATCTGCGAGCTGTGGTTGCCCGATCGCCTGACACAACGCGCGCCACTCTGCCTCAGTACCGCACGCGATGGTGACCCATTCATCATCCCCGACACAGCGAAAACAGTTGTGCGGTGCCATCCATGGATCGCGGTTGCCGTGCCGGGGTGGCTGCGTACCGTTCATAGCGTAGTCCATCCACCCTTCTGGCACTAACGCCTCCATCGCCTCCCACAGCGACACGTCGATGTATTGGCCGCGACCCGTGCGCTGCCGTGCTGCCAGGGCCGCACAGATGGCCACTGCCGCATGAATGCCGGAGTTGGGATCCCCGTAGGAAATCCCTACTTCCTGGGGTGGACCTTCCTTATAGCCAGTCAATGACGACAAACCCGTAAGCGGCGCAATAGCCGGGCCGTACGCCATATAGTCACGCTGCGGACCCGTATGGCCATAGCCCGAGATCGACGCCATGATGAGGTCCGGTTTGAGCTTTTTCAGTTCCTCGTACCCTAACCCCAGATGGTCCATTACACCGGTGGCGAAGTTCTCGACGACGAGATCACTCTTCTGCACTAACTCCTTGGCGATGGCAATGCCTTTAGCGGTTGTCAAATTCAGAAGCAGGCTTTTCTTCCCTTGATTCCACTGGTTGAATAGCGCGCAACGGTTCACCCCCGGCTCCACATCTTTCGGGTAGAACGGCAGTCGCCGGGTCAGATCAAGGCGCGTTTGTGACTCAATCTTGATGACCTCCGCGCCGAGATGCGCGAGATGCATGGTACAGAAGGGACCCGCCCACACCCAGCTAAAATCCGCCACCCGTACGCCTGCGAGCGGGAGGCGGGGGGTTGGGTGTTGGGGACTGGGGGCGGGGGGTTGGGAACTGGGAACCTGAAACTGGGAACCTGAAACTTCAGAAGACAGCTGTATCACTTCCTGATTATGCTCGCCGAGCAGTGGAGCGGCACGACGAATCTTCCACCATGGGTCATGGAGCTGGTAGGGGGCGCCGAGGTGTGTGAGCGTCCCGGCGCGAGGATGGGACACCTCGACAAAGAAGTGTCTGGCGTGCAACTGTTCCTGACGGGCGAGGTCAGCCATGGAAAAAACGGGAGCAAAACAGATGCGCTGCTCCTGCCCCGCGCGGAAGAGGTCTTCCACCCGCCATTCTCTCATCCATTCGGTCAGGTACATGCGCAACACGTCCTGGTTTTTGGTGCGGTTCGTCACACCTTGGAAAATCTCCCATGTACTCCACTCTGGATTGCCCATTACAGCCACCAAGCGCTGCCACTGATCTTCTTCAGCCACTGCGAGAAACATGAGACCATCCTGGCACTCGAAGATCCCCCACGGATACAGCAAGCGTTTGCCCAACCGTGAGGCCACCTGACCCAAATAAGTGTAGTAAATGACATTCAACTCCAGAAACGAGGCGATGTAGGCCTGGCTGGAGAGGTCGATGTGCTCTCCTTCTCCAGTCTGCAGCGCACGGTAATAGGCAGCCAGCGCTGCCGTGGCTGCTGCCAGCCCGCCTTGAAACTCGGCCTGCTGCCCGGCCGCTTTCAGCGGCGGCAAGTCTGGGCGATCTGACCCACCAGGACTGAGCCACGCCCAGCCCCCGCCGTGGGCGACAGTCAGTTCATACGCGTGGTAGTTCTTGTGCGGTCCCGTCAGCCCAAACGGTGTGATTGAACACATCACCAATTGAGGGTTGATCCCACGGAAGGTCTGGTAGTCGAGACCCAGGGCAGCCATCTGGGCGGGTGGATAGTTGTGGATCAGGAGATCGGCCCAGGCCACCAGGCGAGCAAGCGTCTCTGTGTCCTGGCGCAGGTCGAACGTACAGCCGCGCTTGTTGGTATTCAGGTAGAGAAACAGCCCGCTTTGCTCCGGATCGACTACTGCGCCGGGAAACGGACCACGCTGCCGCGCCACATCGCCGGACGGTTCCTCCACTTTGATGACATCAGCGCCCAGGTCGGCCATCAGTTTGGTTGCATACGACGCTGACACCATCTGCCCCAGTTCGAGCACCTTCACGCCTTCGAGTCCCTGCATACAGACCCCTCCTTTGCTGTTCTCCACGGACAATAGCAAAAAAGCCCTCATTTGCCAAAAACCGCCACCGCGCAGGCAATTGAGAAGGCGATCGGTGAGTACACGGCGGAACGGACACGCACATAGCCCTGCTGAAACCCCTCAGAGAATCCTGACTCCGAATTTGGCGGGCTGGGAGCAGAGTCCCTTGGCTCCGGCGGCTTTCCCGCGACCTGTTCCGTAATGGTTCCGTAGCTCCGCGATACCTTGCGTAATTGTTGCCAAGTCGCTCAGTAGCCGGTTAAAGGTAGCCTGGATAAAGCGAAGCAGAATCCAGGATGCGAAGCGTACTCGTTCCCCAGCTTTTATCCGGGGAACGAAACTGAGTAAGGAGAGATATCTTGCTCTTCCTTTTAGCGATAGGCATGGTGGAAAGAAAAAAGAGTTTGCTCTCTGGAGAATACCATGGCAAGCCGCGCAACTGTTCACAACATCGTGCATCCGTATATTGAACACAAAGCCGATACGTGCGGAGGGCGGGCCATCATCACGGGCACCCGTATCGAGGTGAGTCTTA
>CAZCWX010000074.1:0-38382 GCA_964502465.1 uncultured Enterobacteriaceae bacterium
GATGAATCGCTGAAGGTCTATCACTTTTTCAAGGATGAATTTTTTGGCATTGAGCGCACGATCTCGCAGATCGTGCGCTACTTTCACTCGGCTTCACTTAAAGGCGAGGAAAGTCGCCAGGTGTTATACTTAATGGGGCCGGTCGGTTCAGGGAAAAGCTCGCTGGTGGAGAAACTCCAGCGTGGACTGGAAGGGACCGACCCAGTCTATGCCATTGAGGGATGTCCGATGTTCGAGGAACCGTTGCATCTTATCCCGCGCCACCTGCGCAAGGAATTCGAAAAGATGCTCGGCGTGCACATCGAAGGGGATTTATGTCCTGCTTGCCGTTTCCGGCTCAAAGAAGAATTTGGCGCTCGCTACGAAGAATACCCTATAGGGACGGTAGAATTTTCCAAACGGAATCGAAGAGGGATCGGTGTTGTCCCGCCGGTCGATCCCAACAACCAGGACACATCGGTGCTGATTGGCTCTGAGGACATTTCTAAGCTCGACCTGTACTCAGAAGGGGACCCCCGCGTCCTCGAGCTCAATGGCGCCTTTAATGTAGGCAACCGTGGCATGGTCGAGTTTATCGAAGTCTTCAAGAACGAGACGGAATACCTGCACGCGATGATCACCGCGACGCAGGAGAAGTTTATCCCGGCACCAGGACGGCATGGGACTATCTATGTCGATTCGGTGATCGTTGCTCACTCGAACGAGGCTGAGTGGCAGAAGTTCAAAGCTGACCATACGAACGAGGCGATTTTAGATCGTATCGTTGTGGTCAAGGTGCCGTACAACTTGCGTCTCTCTGAAGAAGTGAAGATTTACCAGAAAATCTTGCGCAACTCTGATTTCCGTGCCCACGTTGCACCGCATACCTTAGAGATGGCGTCGATGTTCGCAGTCCTGTCGCGCCTCGAGCCGACCCCCAAATGTGACCTGATGACCAAACTTCGGCTCTACAGTGGAGAAGAGGTGGTAGAGAAGGGGCGGACGAAGAAGATCAACGTCCAGGAATTGCGCGAAGAAGCGAGGCGCGAAGGTATGAATGGTATCTCCACTCGCTTCATCATGAAATCCCTTGACAATGCGCTGTCTGAGTCGGGGCGGTGCATCAACCCGATCAACGTGCGCGAAGCGTTAATCAGCATGGTGAAAGACCAGGACATCCCTGACGACGCCCGCAAGCAGTATCTCGAATTTCTCCAGGATACGCTGCACAAGGAATATCTGGAGCTCCTGGAAAAGGAGATTACCAAAGCCTTTGTGTATTCGTATCAAGAGCAGGCGGAGTCGTTGTTCCAAAACTATCTGGACCATGCCGAAGCATACGTCAATAAAACCAAAGTGAAGGACCGTAATACCCGCGAAGAGCTACAGCCTGACGAAGGGTTTCTCAAGTCGGTCGAAGAACAGATCGCGATCATCGGCTCGGCTGCGGATGGATTCCGGCAGGAAGTCATTGCCTACTTATGGGCGGCTGCCCGGCGTGGCGAAAAAGTATCGTATCAAAGCTACGAGCCGCTCAAAGAGGCAATTGAAAAGAAGCTCATGAGTTCTGTGCGCGACATTAGCCGGGTTATTACCAAAGCGCGCACGCGGGACGAAGAACAGGTTTCCAAGTATGGTGTCATGGTCCAGAACCTGCTCGACAACGGCTATTGTGAATACTGTGTAGACGTCGTACTGAAGTACGCAGCAAACAACCTCTGGAAGGATTAAACGACCCTGCCCTTCTTGTTTCCACCTCTAGACCTCGGGGAGTTTATTTGCCCCCATAGCGAGGGAAGGCATGAGGGGCTGGAGCGAGCAGTGGTAAAAGCTATGCCAGAAACGATCTTTCGCCCTTATTCTTCATCTGATTCCTTGCGCTCGGACCGCAGCGCTGGCGACCGCCAGCGCCATCGTCAGAAAGTGCGCGAGGCCATTCGGGAAAACATTACCGATTTGATTGCCGAGGAGTCCATCATCGGCAAAGACAAAGACAAGATCATCAAAGTGCCTATCCGCGGAGTTAAAGAATACCGTTTCATCTATGGCGAGAACACCCCTGGTGTGGGCCAGGGAGATGGCAATTCCCAACCTGGCCAGGTACTTGAGAGGACCCAGGGGGAAGGGCGAGGGCAGGGGCAAGATAAAGCTGGCGATCAGCCTGGGGTAGACTACTATGAGACCGATGTCACACTAGAAGAATTGATCGAGATCATGTTCGAGGATCTGGAATTGCCGGACATGGAACGCAAAATCTTGCGCCAGGTCATGTCCGAGCGCTTGAGTAAACGCAAAGGCTATCGGCGGGCCGGTATCCGAGTTCGCCTTGATAAGAAGCGTACTGCCGTCTCGCGGATTCGGCGGCGGCTCGCCGTGGAGCGGCGCGACCGCGTGGCCGGGGAAGAGCGGGACGAGGATAGACGCTTCCCTTTTCACAAGGATGACATGATCTACCGCCACACGGTCGAGGACGTTCGGCCGGAGTCGAATGCCGTTGTTGTCTGTATCATGGACACGTCTGGTTCGATGGACACGATGAAGAAGTACTTGGCGCGCAGCTTCTTTTTCCTTTTGTATCAGTTTGTGAGGACGAAATATCAAAATGTCGAGATTGTTTTCATCGCGCACCACACGGAAGGACGTGAGGTAACGGAAGAGGAGTTTTTCTACAAAGGGGAATCTGGCGGCACTTTCATCTCCTCCGGCTATAACAAAGCCATTGATATCATTCAGGAGCGTTACCATCCTGCGCTTTGGAACGTGTATGCCTTTCACTGTTCCGATGGAGACAACTTTGAGTCCGATAACCCCGCAACGTTAAAGGCGGCGAAGCAAATCTGTGAAATGTGTAACCTTTTTGGCTATGGAGAAATCAAACCCTTGGGATCGCGCTACTATGAGAGCTCGATGCTCAACATCTTCCGTCGTCTTGAAGTCGATAACTTCCAAACTGTGTTAATCGAGCGCAAGGAAGACATCTGGCCGAGCTTTAAAGCCTTTATGGCAAAAGAACGGCCACGAGAGGGAACGGTTGCAACCGAAACCGCACCGCAGTAGGCGGCGTTACAGCACCTTGCTGCGGTAGGAGAATACGAGCGACGTATGGCAGACTGGGATGTCAAAGATCTCGAATATTGGGATGAGAAAATCAGAGAGAAGGTCGAGGAGTTCGGCCTTTTCTGTTACCCGCAGGAATTTGAAGTTTGTGACCATTTTCAGATGCTAAGCGCCATGGCGTACTCGGGTATGCCCTCCCACTACCCACATTGGTCCTATGGGAAAGCATACGAGAAGACCAAAACTCTCTATGATTATGGCGTATCCGGTCTTCCGTATGAGATGGTCATCAATGCGAACCCTGCCTTGGCCTATCTCATGCGCGACAACTCGCTGTGTTTACAAATCCTCACGATCGCGCATGTGTACGGGCACAACGACTTCTTCAGAAATAACTTCACTTTTCAGAGTACCCGGGCTGACCTGACGCTGAACGTGTTTAAGATTCATGCGGATCGGGTGCGCCGATACGTTGAAGATCCGTCAATCGGCATAGACAAAATCGAACCCCTTTTTGATGCTGGGCATGCCCTCTCCCTCCAATGCCGTCGCAACTTGGCCATGAAGAAATTGTCTCCTCAAGAGGAGCGCAAGCGACTGCTTGAGGCAGCTCAACCGGCGGCGGACCCCTTTCAGCGGGTGCATCGCCGGCAGGAGTATACTCCCCCGGACCTGAACAAGGTTCCGCTCTCCCCGGAGGAAGATATTCTCCTGTTCATCCGTGACCACAATCCGTATCTCAGCGAATGGGAGAAAGATCTGCTCACGATTGTTCACGAGGAGGCACAGTATTTCATCCCGCAAATCGAAACGAAAATCATGAATGAAGGCTGGGCCAGCTATTGGCACCGTGAAATTCTCAACAGCCTCCATTTGCCGCAGGAACTGCAGTTGGAATTTTTAGTACGTCATAATCAGGTGGTTCGGCCATTTCCGCGTGGTCTCAATCCCTATTATCTGGGACTCAAGCTGTGGGACGACATTAAGCGGCGACACGATGATCCTACCCCAGAAGAAATAGAAAAATATGGCACGCCGACTAAACCCGGCACGCAGGCGATTTTCGAGGCGCGTGAGGTGGACCGTGACGTTTCGTTTCTGCGTCGCTTCCTTACTGAAGAGATGATGCGCGAAATGGATATGTTCCAGTACGAGCCGCGTGGAGATGAAGTGGTCGTATCTAAAGTGTCGGATAAAGAGGGCTGGCGTGAAGTAAAAGAAACGCTACTCAAGAATGTAGGGATGGGCGGGATTCCGGTCATCAAAATTGAAGATGCCGACTACAACCACAATCGTGTCTTGTATGTGAAGCACTACCATGATGGTCGCGACCTGCAACTGGAATATGCTGAACGGACCCTGTCGTATCTCCACCAGTTATGGGGTCATGAGGTGATCCTAGAGACTGCAGTCAACGGCAAAAAAGCGCTCCTTTCGTATAGTGAGAAAGGGTTTGCCACCAAGCCGCTGAAATAGCCGTCAGCTCTCAGCGATCAGCTATGAGTAAGGCGGGCACTGCCTGCCTTACTCCTCTCGACCATCCCCACCGATTTTGCAGACCTTTCGTTGAGCGCTTCATGTCGTTCATGCTCACAGAAAAGCTCTGTTCCGCCGGTTGGCTTCCTTCTCGCTTGAGAATGCTGCTATCCTGGTAGTAAACTTGTTGTTTTCGTTTGCGTGGATTTGCCACCAAAGATCGAGGTGAAATCTATGTCTCTACAAGACAAACTTGTCCTGTGAGCGTCAGATCCATGCGTTAACCTGCGGTGCAGAAAACAGCGGAAGAAATAATCATGCCTTCAATGAATGAATCTTCTTCTTATGGTTCGTCTATCACGTCGCTTCCTGGGCAAGCGCCGGCGAAAAATTCCGTTTCGCCAGTTCCATTTCTGCTGCGTGAAGCTACCCTTGCAGATATGTCTCATATCCTGCGCCTTGCGCGGGTGCTAGACTCAATCAATCTGCCAACCGAAGAGGATGACCTCGCGACCCTCATTCAGCAGTCGGTCTTCTCATTTCGTGGGCAGATCCAGGACCGGCAAACCAGTGCATACCTCTTTGTGCTCGAAGACCTGGCCACCTGCGGTATTGCCGGGACCGCTATGCTCATTGCCAAACACGGGACCCCTGAGTCACCTCACTACTATTTAGAGATGGCTACGGATCAACGGTACTCGAAGACCCTCAAGCGAATGTTCCACCATACGTATTTGACCCTCCGCCGTAACCTTGACGGCCCGACCGAAGTTGGAGGACTCATCGTTGATCCTGCTTTCCGCCAGAACCCGGCCAAGATCGGCAAGCAATTATCCTTTGTCCGTTTTCTCTATCTGGCGCTGTATCCTGACCGGTTTGAGGGCGAAGTCCTGGCTGAGATGCTGCCGCCGTTGCTGGACAATAAGGAGAATTTGTTCTGGGATTGCTACGGCAAGCGGGTCACTGGGCTTAGTTTCCGTGCAGCCGATAAGCTCAGTACAAAGGACAAAGAATTTATCGATGCCCTTTTTCCTTCGATTCCCATCTATACGTGTATGCTACCAGTCGAGGTGCAAGAGCAGATTGCCAAGGTCGGTCCTGAAACTGAGGGAGCAGTCCACCTCCTGGAAAAAATCGGATTGCGTTTTCTCGGTCATGTCGATCCCTTTGATGCAGGCCCCTACTACGGTGGTAAGGTCGAAGATATCCTGTTAGTCCAGCAATTTTGTCGCTATCAGGTTGTTTCTGACCGAGACGAACGAGAAGAAACTTCCCAAGAAGATCTTCTCATTGGTTGGGAAGGGACCAAGGGATTCTGTGCCGCACGAATCAAGGCTCGACCTGAAGCGGATCTTTTGTTGTGTCCGGCTGATACGCTACAGGCGCTTGCTTTACAAGATGGGATGGAGGTGGGAGCAGTCCCGTTCCTGTGAGAGGGATGATGGGTACCCGTGTTGTCCTCATGGGAGATCCGACGTACTTCTCGATTCGAGCTGGCGCGAATCCCCACACGCGCACAGCCTGGGGATGGCGGAGGAGTGTCGATCGCAATAAAGCCATTGGTCAATGGCATGCCTTCGCTCGGTTGTTGGGAGACTTTGGGGTACGTGTCCTCGTCGTGCCGCCTGATCCGACGCTCACCGGTCTGGTCTATCCTGCGAATGCCGGGTTTCTCTTTCCTCTGGATACGGCCGTCTCTGTACAGCACAAAACCTTTTATCTGGCCAATCTTCTCCCTGCGCGAGCCGCAGAGCAGCCGGTCTATGAGCAGTTTCTTGAACGTTGTGGTTTTCGCACTGCCCATCTGCAGTCTCGGTTTGAGGGCGAGGCGGACTTTTTTCCAGTCGGGCAACGCTATCTCTTTACCTACGGCCGTGTCGAGGCTCAGCGCTACCGCTTTCGTTTCGGGATACCTCCCTATGAGAGAGTCTATGGCTTTCGCTCAGAAATGGGGGCGCTGGCTGAACTCCAGCAGATTGTTGTTGATCGAGAAATCATTCCGCTTGAGTTGCGCGACGAGGCGTACTACCACGGAGATACCGCGCTGTGTGCATTTGGTCCTGAGCGGTGCTTCCTCCTTGTCTATCTTGACGCGCTGGTGCCAACCGCGGCTGAGCGGCTACGGCTGCTATTGAAAGATAACCTTATCCCTCTAAGCGCAGCGGATGCATCTCTCTATGCGGCCAACTCATTTACCCTCACGCGAGACGGACAGTTTTTCTTGTTTATGCCCTCTGGAGTGAGTGAAACGCTTCAGGCGCGGATACGCGAGCGGGAAGTAAAGCCTCTGGTGATTGACGTGTCTGAGTTTTTGCGCAAGGGAGGAGGGGCGGTGAAATGTATGATTGGCGACCTTGGACCAGATGACGAAACCGGGCTGACTCCTGAACAGCAGGCGTTTCGCCGTGAACGAGATTATCAAACGCTTTTCTCTGCCAGGGAAGAGCATCTATAATGGAGAAAAGGAGGAGGCGACTATGCCAATCTATGAGTATCGGTGTAACAAATGTAACAAGAAAGTGTCGGTGCTGACTTTACGGGTGAGTGAGGTTGTTGATCCCGAGTGTGACCGCTGTAGCAGCAAAAACCTCTCTCGCTTGATGTCACGATTTGCTATGGTCAAGTCTGATGAAGCCCGGCTTGATGCGCTTGCTGACCCGAGCAGCCTTTCTGGCCTGGACGACAATGATCCCAAGAGCATGGCTCGCTGGATGCGCAAGATGGGGAAGGAACTGGGAGACGAATTCAATGGCGAAGATTTCAACCAGATGGTTGAGGAAATGGAAGCTGGGAATATGCCGGATGGGGAAGGTGGTATGGGCGGCGGGGATGACCTCAGCGAAGGAGGGGACGACCTTGACTGAGTGTCGCAAAAGTATATGGGTGCACAAACATGAGCCCCTAAATTATACTAATTCTAACAATACCACTGCCTCAGACATCATGCCTTCTTCACGGCCGATACACCCTAACTTCTCCCCGGTTGTGGCCTTGAGGTTTACGGCTATCGGTTCCACTTCAAGCACTGCAGCGAGTCGTTTCTGCATGGCCTCACGATGTGGTGCGAGCTTAGGCTTCTCTGCCAGGATTGTGAGATCGGCATTCCCAACTCGAAACCCCCGCGCTTTCACCAGTTCCATCACCATTCGTAACAGTTCAATACTTGAAGCTCCCTTATAGCGTGGATCAGAGTCTGGGAAATGGCGGCCGATATCCCCTTCGCCGATTGCCCCTAACAAAGCGTTACTGAGTGCATGGCAGACCACATCTGCGTCCGAGTGACCCAAGAGACCTTTCTCCCAAGGGATCTCCACCCCCCCAAGAATCAGCTTATGCCCCGGTACTAGCCGGTGAATATCGATACCGTGACCAATACGAAAGCTCATGTGCGCTATCCTAGCGAGTTTTTTCGAGAAAAATAGAGTCAGAAAAAATAGAGTCAGATTTGAGTGCCGTTGGCTCTACGCTCAGGAAGTCCCTCAGGATGCAATGGTGCGCTGTGGCGCTCCTCAGAGGGCCATGTTGCTTGGGCGGCTTCATTCAAGGCTAACCTTGCGTGATTGGGATATATCTGGAAGGAAGATAGTCATAGAGCTTCGGCATAGGGAGAACTTTCCTGCTTGAGGAAACGTCCAGTCGGCTGTTCAAGGAGTTGCGGGAAATGGATACGAACCTGGGTAAGCATCTCCTCATCAGAGATCGAAGTCGTGCGCTCCTGACGATACTGAGCATCGACCCATTCTGTGATCTTTCTTACTGCCTCGGCTTTTTTATCCAGGCGCTGGGCTGGCGGCAGGTTGAAATAGGTGTTGATCCACCAGGATACCCCAGCGGTGCCCGACGTCTTATCGACAGCGACACGTGGCGACCGGCCAAGGATCGCTGTGGTGTCAAAGACGTTGTAGATCTCCTCGTCCTTGAGAAGCCCGTCGGCGTGAATGCCTGCTCGCGTGACATTGAAGTCGCGGCCGACAAACGGGTAGTTCGGCGGAATCCGGTAATGAATCTCGCGCTCGAAGTAATGAGCGATCTCTGTGATAACGGACGTGTCCAGGCCATTCGGATCGCCCTTCAAAGAAATATAGTCCATGACCAGCCCTTCGAGCGGCGGGTTGCCCGTGCGCTCTCCGTAACCTAAGAGCGTACCATTTGCGTACATACACCCATAGAGCCAAGCCGCCGATGCGTTAACCAACACTTTGTGAAAATCGTTATGCCCATGCCATTCCAGGCACCCTGAGGGCACGCCGCACTCACGACGCAATCCCTGAATCAGTTTCGGCACACTCCGCGGCAGTACGGCTCCAGGAAAAGGCACCCCAAACCCCATAGTGTCACATACGCGAATCTTGATCGGGATCCCACTCTCGTCTTGGAGTCGCATCAAGGCAGAGACGAAAGGAACGACAAAACCGTAAAAATCTGCCCGTGTCGCATCCTCCAGGTGACAGCGGATCTTGATACCGGCATCGAGCGCAGTTCTGACCACACTGAGATAATCGTCATAGGCCTGGCGGCGAGTCTTCTTGAGCTTGAGAAAGATGTGGTAATCCGAACACGAAGTGAGGATCCCGGTTTCTTGCAGTCCCATTTCCCTGACGAGTTGGAAGTCCGATTTCACGGCGCGAATCCAGCCAGTCACTTCTGGAAATTGGTAGCCTAATTCCAGGCATTTGCTGACCGCTTCACGGTCCACGTCGGAATAGAGGAAGAACTCACACTGACGGATGATACCATTTGGACCACCAAGGCGATGGAGTAAGGTATACAGATCGACGATTTGTGTGACAGTGTAGGGCGGACGAGCCTGCTGACCATCGCGGAACGTGGTGTCGGTAATGTACAACTCTGGTGCTGGATCGAGTTCTTCGATGACCCCGTCGAAGGCAATTTTAGGAACGGCATTGTAGGGAAAAATGTCACGTAATAGATTCGGTTCTGGAACATCCTGAAGAGGGTAACGATACACCGCCCCAGCTTCTTGCTCGATTCTCCGCTTGATGGGATTCCATAGCACCATAAGGATCCTCCTCTGCTGGACAATTGTTCTGCCCGGCTTCAGGAAACTGTACCCTGGACTTTGCCACTTGGTTCACAGGTGTTTCGTTTACCGATCTTAGCGATTGGTTTTTTCTTGTCAATATTGATTTATAAATCAATATACAATAGAGTATATAACACTCGGGCAGGAACAAAATGAGAGAGGGGGGTCATGGCACGCAGTCCTTATCTGTCAGCGCAGGAAGCCGCCGAAGAACTAGGCGTCAGTGCGGCTACCTTGTATGCTTATGTGAGCCGTGGGTTCATCCGTTCTGAACCGGTTGACGACGGCAAACGGGTCCGCCGTTATCATCGCGAAGACGTACAGCAGCTCAAAGAACGAAAAGAACTGCGTCGCAATCCCGCCAAACTGGCAGAACAGGCCCTCCACTGGGGGGTGCCGGTACTGGAATCAGCTATCACTCTAATTGCCAATGGCCGGCTCTATTATCGGGGTCATGACGTGTTGATGCTTGCAAGCTCGCGGAGCGTGGAGGAAGTCGCAGCCTTAATCTGGCTGGGCACTCTAGACACAGACGTGACCGCCCTTTTCGGTGCAGCAGGGAGTCATATATCGACCCGCTGCTTGGCGGTGTATCGGCACTTGACGGACTTGCCTCCCACTGAATTGTTTCAGGCGGTTTTACCAGCGGCGGCGGCTGAAGATATGGTGGCCTATGATTTACGCCCCTCAGCAGTAGCGCAGACGGGCGCGCGCATCCTTAGGTTGTTCGCTCTCCTTGCCGCCGGGCGAAACCGGAGCACTATTGATATCGCTCATACCCTGCAGGAAGGTTGGGTCCCCGACGATTCGGTTGCTGCTCAACTCCTGCGTACGGCGTTGATTCTGTGCGCCGACCACGAACTGCATGTCTCCGCCTTTACGGCTAGGTGTGTGGCGTCGGCCGGTTCGACCCCCTACGCGGTAGTGATGGCCGGCTTAGCAGCGTTACAGGGCGTCAAACATGGGGTATATATCGAGCAAGTCGAGCCCTTCCTGAGCGAGGTCGAGACACCCAAACGTGTGCACCTCGCCATTACCAACCGGCTCAAGCGCGGTGAGCGATTGCCAGGCTTTGGGCATCGACTCTATCCAGAAGGGGACCCACGCGGAAAGGCACTGTTGGAACTCACTACCCAGGCGTATCCAGATTCTCCGACCATCATCCTGGCAAATGCCGTCATCGCCCAGGCTCGGCGCTTGCTCGGCGAACATCCGACGATTGATTTTGCGCTGGCTGTCCTTGCTATGGCGTTGCGTCTGCCGTCAGGTGCGGCACCGGCGTTGTTTGCGCTGGGGCGTACCATCGGCTGGATTGGGCATGCTATTGAGCAATACCAACTCGATCAACTCATCCGCCCTCGGGCTCGGTATGTGGGCCCGGCGCCGTTACCGCGAGAGAGTGCATCTCAGCTAGGCAATGCGGCCATGACACAGAATTGGTGGGATGTGTATCAGAGTCTTTTTGATGGGGTCAGTTCGTACACTGATTAGTCCAAACTTGAACAAGGATGAAGCTGCTATGCCGACTCTTATACAAGCCCCTTTTGTGATCCAAGCGGCGGGAAACAAACCGAAAGTGATTGAGGAGTTTATTGGTCGTGTGAACTCGCAAACGACTGCTGTGAGCATTGCCCACATGCGAAGCCCCGAGGGTTGGACCGAGCCAGGACAGACTCCTAAATTTGGTGAATATACGGTCGTCTTACACGGTCTGCTGCGCGTGACTACGAAGAGCAGGGTCGTTGACGTGCGGGCAGGCCAGGCTGTGATTGCACATCGAGGCGAGTGGGTGCAGTACAGTACGCCTGAACTGGGCGGGGCAGAATATATCGCGGTCTGCGTGCCCGCGTTTGCCCCGGACACTGTGCATCGAGATGCATGATCGCAGGACAGGTCATATCAATACGAAGAGGACTGTCACCGTCAACATTTTGGACACCAGAAATGTTCTGCCGACTGAAAAGCCTAGGCATGCAGGGGCATCCATAACAGTGCAGCATGAGAGGCCTTCTTCCTTTAGGCGAGTCCTCTTTGTGCTATGCGATTGAGCATATTGATAAAGACCTCTGGGGCCTGAGCGCCGACAATCTGCGCTGGTCCAACAATAAACGTGGGAACGCCGGAAATGCCAAGGGTGTGCGCTTCCTGTTGGAATGACTGAATGCGTGCCGAGTAGATTCCCGCTTGAAGATGCTCCTGTAGCTCCTGCGTATCGAGGCCCGTTTCTGCAGCGAGGGGGAGAATCACGTCGATATTCCCGATGTTCTTGCCTTCTTGGAAGTAGGTTCGGTATACAGCATGGGAGAATTCTCCCTCTTTCCCTTGCTCTTTCGCATACTCTGTGGCTTCAAGCGCTAACAGGGAGTTGGTTAAGATCGGCGGTCGTTGCATCTCGAGACCGATCCCTCCTGCCAGGGCAAGAATATTGCGCCAGATTGCCTCGTATCGGTCTTTGCCATATTGCGCCATGCGCTGCGCTACAGGAATGCCTGTCGCAGGGTACTCAGGATGAATCTGAAAACCTTTCCATTCCAGTGTAAACGAGGGGACCTCAGGCCGGACCTGACGAAGGGTCTCTATGCCAATGTAACAAAAAGGGCAGATATAGTCGCTAAACACTGTAATTTTCATTGTCTAGGCTCCTTTTCGGTTGGTTGCCCTGCTCAGGCCCTGTATTATCTGCGCCCGAACGGACTGGGATGGCTGAGACCAGGCGGTAAGTGCGTTGCCCGCGGAGGCAGATGGGTTGCCCGCGGAGGCAGATGAGTCGGACCAGGGCGAGTTGTGTGAGGTCCAGTAGGAGATGCAAGAGGCGGAGCAGGGTTGGGCTCTGGCTTGTGCCGATGGCGACGATGATGACGATGAGGGAATCTGGGTACTCCGACAATGACTGGCGGTAGATAGTATGGTTCGCGTATGACTTCAATGACCTGCGGAGGTTGCTCGATGACCACGACTTCAGGACCCTCGTTATAATCCGGCTCTTCATATTCTTCTGGAGGGGAGGAGGGTGGGGCAACCAGAGGAGGAGGGAGGAATGGGGCCGCAGCCTGACGTACTACAGCCTCAGCGCCATCAGCAGAAAGAGGCAGGCGCTGTGCATCTGCCGCACGCCGTGCCGCCGCCAGAATCTCATACAGGGATTCTGACGTGAGCGGTTCGCTGACTCTCCAGCTTCCGGCAGGTTGGATCCCAACGCCGGTAAGGGGACTCAACGCATCTTCTCCCCTGTGCTTGATCAACCCAAGGTCTAGAGCAAGCTTTTGGGCGAATGCTCCCTGACTGTTCGTGGCATACACTCGGCTCGGGGCTAAAAGAGTGTCGGGTGATGGTGCTGCAGTTGCAGGTATCGTTGCCCGGTAGACCTGAAGGTTATCTCGGTAGGCGTCCGGTATCTCGCCGGCATCGTCCACAACGTGGATGACCCCATCTGCGTCCGTCCACTGATACAGATCTGCATCAACTGGGAACACCTCCCACAGCCAGAAACTACATATCAACGTGAATATCCGCATATTTTCTCTTTTATAACGGAACAAGCGGTAAACCAATAGCAAAAGAACACCATATTGACCCATTCCGGACGACAGGGCATAAAGCACCTACTTCCCTAACACACGGAATAGTGAAGTGGATGCACTGATTCAGAAAGCAGACACCCTATTGGAAGCGTTGCCTTACATCCAGCGTTTCTCTGGCAAGACTTTTGTCATCAAGTATGGCGGGCATGCCATGGAGGATGAGGAACTGAAGCAGCGTTTCGCTCAAGATATCGTTCTGCTCAAATTTGTTGGCATGAACCCAGTCGTGGTCCACGGAGGCGGTCCGCAGATCGGCGAGATGTTGAAGAGGTTAGGCCTCTCTTCGCGCTTCGTGCGCGGCATGCGTGTAACCGATACGGCCACAATGGACGTGGTAGAGATGGTTCTGGGCAAAATCAACCAGGAAGTTGTGACCCGGATTAACCGCCAAGGAGGAAGGGCAGTCGGACTCAGTGGCAAGGACGGGGAACTGGTTGTTGCCCGGAAAATGTTCGTGACTATTGAGGAGGATGGGCAGCCCCCCACAACGCACGATATTGGCCTGGTAGGCGAGATTATCGGGGTAAACCCACGCGTCATCTATGCCCTCATTGAGACCGATTTTATCCCGGTCATTGCGCCTGTTGGAGTGGGAGAAGATGGCGAAACCTACAACATTAATGCCGATTTGGTTGCGGGGAAGGTAGCTGAAGCCTTACAGGCTGAAAAACTCATTCTGTTGACCGACGTCGAGGGCCTGAAAGGGAGAGATGGGGCGCTCATTCCGACTCTTGGCAGTGAACAAGCGGAGTTCCTCATCCGTGATGGCACGATAAGTGAGGGGATGATTCCGAAGGTTGAATGCTGTCTCGCTGCACTCCGTGGGGGAGTGCAGAAAACCCACATCATCGATGGCCGGGTGCGCCATGCCATGCTGCTGGAAATTTTTACCAAAGAAGGGATTGGCACTGAAGTGATACGGAGAACTGCGTGACTCATGAGGACCTTACTCTTTGCCTATTATCTTTGGAACAAGTACATCAGGAATCGCCCCGAGTAGGGAAAGGGGAGGAGGAAACCTCTTACCACCCCAACTGCCGGGGGAACCACCTACCGCTGTCGCCCTTATTACGCGGCATCCCATTCCTGAACTGATGCCAGCATGTTTGAGTACTCTTCTGAGCAACCGTGCATCGTCGATCGTTTTGCCATGGGGATTCAGAATAGCAGCCTTTTGCTTTCCCCGTACCATAAACCATGAAAAGGATACTCGTAAGCATTCCTAAGGACTTCTACAAACGTCTGGGCCACCAGAGCGTAGAAACTGACCGTACCTTGTCGGAGATGGTGGCTGAGGCCTGAATCTCTATCTGGAGAAAGGAGGGGAGCGAAAAGCGTAACGCTCATTCATCGGGCAGACCTGTGAAAGTGAAGCGACTACCCGTAGGAGGGAAACACATCATGAAAGTTCGCCAGACGGTTGCTCCTCCTCGACCTGGCACAGTGAGGCTCCTCGCCGAATATGGACCTCGCCTCTTGTTCGTTCGGTATCGTTACGATGCCAAAAAGAAACGGCGGTACAAGACAGCCGAAATTATTGTTGACGAGGTAGACTGGCAGCCACCGAAAAAGAAAAAGCGGCGACAGTCCAGACAGAAGCAATAGAAAAGGAGGGAGAAAGCAGGAAGCTCGGAGCGGCTGCCCTCAGTGTAGCGAGCACTGTGAGCAGCTTGGCGACTTCCAGTAATACACGTACTGCGAGCCACTCTTATATTGTCAACATGCGAGAGGGGATCTCGCTATGCTCTCCATTCCACAACTCGCTGTCCAGAGCCTCATGAGAGAAGCCTCCATAACCAACCACAATTGGACGGCCGCGGGTGCCGTCCAGCTCACCAGAAAAGACCTGTCTTCCTGGTAGACCAGAGGGAGAGGTACGGCGTGGGTGCGGGGGGCTTTTTCCCCGTGCCTCTCCCTTTGGGACAGGGGATATTCTCTACGCTAATACAGTTAGAACCATACACAAGAGGCTACGAAACACATGGAAAAGAAGTTCTCGAGTGGCCCTCCCAGTCAAACAGCATACAGGCCTGTGGCAGGTCTGCAGTGATCACCACACAGAAAGGAGCACCAAGCATGGCGGTTAAAGTGAAACAGCACAAAGGTGCTTGGTGGGTTTTTATTGACCACAAAGGCAAGCTCTTGGCAAAAGCCGGACTCCGGTATATACGGATGCACGATTTGCGACATACCCGTGCCACTCTGCTCATCCAGCAAGAGGGATCGTTAGCTTACGTGAAAGAGCAAGTGAAACACTGCAGCATACAGATCACCAGGGACATTGGCTATCACTTGGTGCCTGGAGGCAATAAGGCCGCCGTCGATCCGCTCGATGGACTCGAAACCGCGACCATCTGCAATCTCTCCGCAACCATTGGCGAGAACGCTGTTGCTGCGAATACGGTAGGTGATTGAAAACGCGCAGGAAAGGTGCAAAAAGCACGCCCATGACAAACCAAGACGTTATTGACCTGAACAGCAAATATCTCTGTGCCACTTACGCACGCTTTCCTGTCGCTTTTCTCCGTGGTCAAGGCTGTCGTTTGTGGGACGCTGACGGCAAACCCTATCTTGACTTTTTTTCGAGTCTGGCGGTCATGAACTTAGGGCAGTGCCACCCAGCCGTTGTCAAAGCGGTTCAAGAACAGGTAGCGACGCTGACACATATCTCGAACCTGCATCATACTCTCCCTCAGGCACGTCTGGCTGAGTTGTTGTGCATAAACTCGTTTGCGGACAAAGTATTCCTTTGTAACAGTGGTGCCGAAGCCAACGAAGCGGCAATCAAGCTGGCCCGCAAATTTGGTGGGGATAAACGTGACGGCAGATATGAGATTCTGACCACCCTTGGATCTTTTCATGGTCGCACGATAGCAACGGTTTCGGCGACAGGCCAGGAAAAGGTGCGCCAGGGCTTCTCTCCATTACTCGAAGGGTTCCGTTACGTGCCCTTCGATGATCTTGAAGCGACCGCAGCTGCGATTTCGGATCGGACCATTGCCATCCTCGTTGAACCGATTCAGGGTGAGGGTGGGGTGAATGTGCCACAAGCTGGTTACCTCAAAGGCTTACGTGACCTGTGCGATCGCAATGGCCTGTTGTTGATCCTTGATGAAATTCAAGTCGGTATGGGTCGTACCGGGAAACTCTTCGCCTATGAGCATGAAGGAATCACCCCAGACATTATGACGCTGGCCAAAGCATTGGGGGGAGGAGTACCGATCGGTGCGATGCTGGCTCGCGGCGAGATTGCTGAGAGTTTGAGCCTTGGTAGTCACGGCTCAACCTTTGGGGGGAATGCGATCGCCTGTGCTGCCGGCACCGCAGTGATGAACACCTTGTTGCACGATGGTGTCCTAGAAAACTGTCGGGTGATGGGCGAATACTTCCTGAGCCGGCTCAACGCACTCAAACAGCAGTTTTCCTTCATCAAGATAGTGCGCGGTAAGGGCTTGATTCTTGGAGCGGAACTCGACCGCGAAGGGGCGGCCATTACTGATGCCTGCCTGAAAGAAGGGCTCTTAATCAACTGCACCGCTGGCAAAGTCCTCCGCTTTATTCCGCCACTGATTGTGACAAAAACCGAGATTGATGAAGGATTCAGTATTTTGGAAAAGGTATTGGCGCAACAATGAAGCGTGACCTCATTAGTATCGCCGATCTCACCCGAGGGCAGATCGAAAACCTCTTTGCGTTGGCGAGCCGACTAAAGGCAGATCGGCGGGATGGCTGGCCGCATCCGTTCTTGGCTGGCAAAACCTTGGCCATGATCTTTGAGAAACCAAGCTTGCGGACTCGTGTGACTTTTGAAGCTGGAATGGTCCAGCTTGGTGGCTATGCTGTCTACCTCTCTCCGCCCGATATTGGCCTGGGCTCACGGGAATCTGCAGCGGATGTGGCCTGTAACCTGTCGCGCTGGGTAGATCTCATTATGGTGCGGACCTTTTCCCACACGGTCGTCCTCGAACTTGCCCAATATGCAACGATTCCAGTGATTAATGGGCTTTCGGACTTGCTCCATCCTTGCCAAGTGCTTGCTGACTGTTTTACGCTCATTGAGCAGCGGAATCGGCTTGATGGCCTTAAGGTCGCCTTTGTGGGTGACGGCAACAATGTGGTGAATTCGTGGCTGAATGCTGCCAGTAAGCTGCCCATCTCCTTTGCCCTGGCCTGTCCGCCGGGGTACGAAGCCGATGCCAAGATACTTGCCTCTGCTCGTCAGAACGGCGCGCAAATCATAGTCACTCATTCGGTTGAAGAGGCAGTACGTGGAGCCGATGCTGTCTATACTGATGTGTGGACCAGTATGGGCCAGGAAAACGAAAAAGCCTTACGACGCGAAGCGTTCCAGTCATATCAAGTCAACGCGGCAGTGATGGCCTTGGCCAAGCCGGATGCGCTCGTCATGCACTGTCTACCGGCTCATCGCGGCGAGGAGATTACTTCGGACGTCTTGGACGGACCACAGTCGATTGTTCTTGAACAGGCAGAGAACCGGTTACATATCCAGAAGGCCATCATGGTATGGCTTCTGCGGCAACGCAGGCAGAGCGATAGTGTCCTACCCGGGTCAGAGCCACCCCGTTCCTAGCTTATCAGTAACAATTTCACGGAGGTTAGAGAGCATCTCCGTTGTCTCATTTGCGCTCGCATGCTAGGGTACTCGCACTTTTTTCAGGAAGCGTTTCACCGTGTCAGATGTGAAGACAGTTGTGCTTGCCTACAGCGGCGGGTTAGATACCTCGGTGATCCTCCGTTGGTTGATTGATACCTACCATTGTGAAGTGATCGCCTTTTGCGCTGATCTGGGACAGGGGGAAGAATTGGCCCCGGTTGAGGAGAAAGCCAAAAAAGTCGGTGCCAGCAAAGTCTTCATCGAAGATCTGCGTGAGGAGTTCGTCCGCGACTTTGTTTTTCCCATGCTGCGCGCTAACGCGTTTTATGAGAGCGGGTATTTACTTGGCACTTCGATTGCGCGGCCGTTAATCGCCAAGCGACAGATCGAGATCGCTCGTCAGGAAGGCACAGATGCCGTCTCACACGGTGCCACAGGCAAGGGGAATGACCAGGTGCGGTTCGAACTGACGTATTACGCTTTCGAGCCGCACATCCGCGTGATTGCCCCCTGGCGAGTGTGGGACATGCGCTCGCGCTCTGACCTGATCGCCTACGCCGAAACCCACGGTATTCCCATTCCCGTGACGAAAGAAAAGCCCTACAGTACTGACCGGAATCTTTTGCACATTAGCTATGAGGGAGGGATCCTTGAGGATCCCTGGCGAGAGCCCTATGACGATATGTTCGTCCTTTCCGTCGCTCCTGAGCAGGCTCCAGATCAGTCTGAGTACGTTGAAATTGCCTTTACCGGTGGCAATCCGACTGCGGTGAATGGCGAGCCTCTTTCTCCTGCGACACTGCTCGCCAAGCTCAACGAATTAGGGGGGAAACATGGGATCGGTCGGCTCGATCTGGTCGAGAACCGCTACGTCGGTATGAAGTCTCGCGGGGTGTACGAGACCCCGGGTGGTACAATCTTGCATGCTGCCCACCGTGCCATTGAGACCCTGACCCTCGATCGTGAGGTAATGCACCTGCGTGACTCCCTGATGCCGCGCTACGCTGAGATGATCTATTACGGCTACTGGTTTGCGCCTGAACGCGAGATGCTGCAGGCAGCCATCGACGAAGCACAGAGAAACGTCACCGGGACCGTACGCCTCAAACTCTACAAAGGTAATGTGATCGTCGTTGGCCGCAAGTCTGAGCGTTCACTCTACAATCCTGAGGTGGCGACGTTTGAGGCTGGGGGAGAATATCGCCAGGCTGATGCTGAAGGGTTTATCCGTCTGAATGCGTTGCGGCTACGGCTGCGGGCGCTGACACAAAAATAGCTGTCAGTCTCGGTGTGTCGCTATCAGCAAAACCTGGTCTTTTATTTGCCGATAGCTGACTACTACAATCGACCTGTCTCTTATGAATAGACAAGTGCGGAATAAAGCCTGGGCTGGACGATTTGCTGAAGCGTCTCACCCAGTCATGGAAGCGTTTACTTCTTCACTGGCCTTCGACAAACGCCTGGCACTGTATGATCTTCGCGGGAGCATAGCGCACTGCCGTATGCTGGTTAAGCAAAAGATCCTGACCCGTACTGAGGGCGAAAAAATTCTCAAAGGCCTGGCAGGCGTACAATTGGAACTGGAGCGCAAACGTTTCTCTTTTTGGCCTTCAGACGAAGACATTCATATGGCGATTGAGCGGCGGTTAATCGAAAAGATCGGTCCTGTGGGCGGGAAGCTCCACACCGCACGCAGCCGAAACGATCAGGTTCTCCTCGATGTGCGTCTGTATCTCCGCGACGAGATTGCGACTATCCAACGATTGCTTAAGGCACTGCAAAAGCAACTTGCTCGTATCGCCAAACGCCACTGGAATACGGTGATGCCGGGATACACGCACCTCCAACGTGCCCAGCCTGTACTCCTCGCGCATCACCTGCTCGCTTACTACGAGATGCTTGACCGTGACCATGAGCGCCTCCAGCAGTGTAGCGAACGGGTTAACGTCCTGCCACTTGGTGCAGGTGCATTGGCTGGGACGACCCTTCCGATCGATCGTCATTACGTTGCTCGTCTTTTGGGTTTTACACGGGTGAGCGAAAACAGCCTTGATACAGTGGCTGATCGAGATTTTCTCGTCGAGTTTCTTGCCGTCGGTGCGATTGTGAGTATGCACCTCAGTCGTCTGGCCGAGGAATTGGTGCTGTGGGCGAGCGGTGAGTTCGGATTCATTGAACTCGCCGACGCCTTTGCGACCGGCAGCTCGATGATGCCGCAGAAAAAGAATCCGGACGTGCCCGAGTTGATCCGTGGGAAAACCGGTCGGGTATACGGGAATTTGGTCGCTCTACTGACGGTCCTCAAAGGGCTGCCTCTTTCCTATAACCGCGATCTGCAGGAAGATAAAGAGCCGTTGTTTGACACAGTGGACACGGTGAAAGAGGTGCTGGCCGTGTTGGCAGCGATGCTGCCAAGGATCACCTTTCGTAAAGATCGCTTACGCGAGGCTGCGTGTGGCGGTTTTCCGTTAGCCACAGATGTCGCTGACTATCTTGTTGAAAAAGGGCTACCCTTTCGTCAAGCGCACGAGGTCGTCGGTACGGTGGTCCGTTGGTGTCTGGAAAAAAACAAAGGGCTCGAACACCTCTCCCTGGAGGAATGGCAATCCTTCTCTCGATTATTTGCACAGGATCTACTCCCTCGGCTCACCCTGGAGGCGGCGGTTGATCGTCGTTGTTCCTATGGCGGTACGGCACGGACAAATGTGCAGCGCCGTCTCCAGTCAATCGGAGTATAAACCTATGAAGGGGCTAGAGATTGGAGGCTGGAGGCTCGATACCAAGGGCATATACGGCCTGATGCTCTCTTGTGTTGCGATTGTGGTGGCGCTCTTTTTTCTACCTGCCTGTGGACGCAAAACCCCGGTGCGTCCGCCTGAGCTTGTCGCGCCGGAGCCAATTAGAAGCCTCGCTCTGGAAGTGGAACGCACAGGAATCAAACTCCTCTGGGAGCGGCCGCAGCGCTATGTCGATGGTAGTGACATGGATGATCTTGGCGGTTTTGTCGTTCTGCGCGCGATCAGAAACGGCCAGGGTGTGGGAGAATCCTTCTCGCAGATCGCTGTAGTGCCGGTAGAAGATCGGGACCGCTTTCGCAAGGCCAGGCGATTCAGCTATACCGATGAACAGATCACGGATGGCATCCTGTACCGATACCGGGTACAAGCCTTTACACTTGATGGCTATTATAGTAGCCCCTCAAACACTGTTGAGCTGGTTTGGAAGGGAGAACCGTAATCCATGCATCACTTTCAGTACCGCCACGGCGAACTCTATGCTGAGGACGTACCGGTTGCACGTATCGTCGAACAGGTTGGTACCCCAACTTATCTCTACAGCCTGGCGACCCTACGCCGACACTACCGTGTTTTTGCTGAAGCCTTCGCCCATGTGAAGCATCTGGTCTGCTTCTCGATCAAAGCGAATGCGAACCTGGCGGTTCTGCGCACCTTTGCGCGTGAAGGCAGTGGTTTCGACGTGGTCTCGGGTGGAGAACTCTTCCGTGCGTTAAAGGTAGGCGCTGATCCGCGTAAGATTGTGTTTTCCGGCGTGGGGAAGACCCGTGAGGAGATCGCGTATGCGTTGGCGCAAGACATTCTCATGTTTAATGTCGAGTCTGAACAGGAACTCGATGCTATTAACGCGGTAGCTGGAAGGCTGGGCAAGAAGGCTCCAGTCAGCCTGCGTGTCAACCCAGATGTCGATCCGAAGACTCATCCGTATATTTCCACTGGCATGAAGAAGAGCAAATTTGGCATCGACATCAAGCGTTCGCTCGACGAGTACGAGCGTGCCCGTGCCCTTCCCCACATCAACGTCATTGGTGTGGACTGCCACATTGGTTCGCAGCTTACCTCAACCTCTCCGTTCGTTGATGCGCTCGCCCGTGTGAAGGAGTTGATCCTCCGTCTGTATGAGCGGGGCTTTCCGATCAACTATCTCGACCTCGGTGGTGGTCTGGGAATCACCTACAACGATGAAAATCCTCCAGAACCGAAAGAATATGCCGGTTCGTTAATCGAAATGATGGGAGCCTTAGCGACACCAAATTCAGGTACGAGAGCACCGTACTCTGACCTCACGCTCGTCCTTGAGCCTGGTCGGGTGATTGTCGGAAATGCGGGGATCCTCGTCACGCGCGTATTGTACCTCAAGAATAATGGCGAGAAAAACTTCGTTGTGATAGACGGAGGCATGAACGACCTAATTCGTCCAGCTTTATATGGTTCGTATCAGGGGATTCAGCCAGTCAGACAGACAACGGAAAAGACTGTTGTTGCGGATGTCGTTGGTCCTGTCTGTGAAAGTGGCGACTTCTTTGCCAAGGATCGTGAGGTCACCGCGTTTGCCCCTGGAGACCTGATGGCAGTGATGAGCGCTGGTGCCTATGGTTTTGTGATGTCCTCGAACTACAATACCCGCCCGCGCCCGGCTGAAGTATTAGTTGACGGCTGTCACTTCTTCGTGGTACGCGAGCGAGAGACCCTGGACGATTTGATCCGTGGAGAACAGATTCCATCAGGGTTGCAATAAACGCATACAACGTAAAACGTAAAATGTAAGATGTAAGATGAGGGCTGTTGAATACTGCTGACGTTTTCTCAGGTGTTCGCATGAAACTTCCATTCACCAAGATGCACGGGATCAGCAACGATTATATCTACGTCAATGCCTTCACGACTTCTGTCCCTGACCCGGCTGCGCTGGCCCGGAAAGTCAGTGACCGCCGTACCGGCATTGGTGGGGATGGGCTGATCCTTATTTGCCCTTCTGATTCTGCTCACGTACGCATGGAAATGTATAATGCCGATGGCAGTCGCGGTGAGATGTGCGGCAACGGGATTCGTTGTGTGGGGAAATTTGTGTACGATCACGGCCTCACGCGTGCGAATCCGCTGCAAGTGGACACGGATGCTGGCCTGAAAACCCTTTTCCTGGAGGTAAAAGACGATCGAGTCTCCCGTGTGACGGTCGACATGGGAGAGCCAATCCTGGACGCTCCTCGTATCCCTGTGGCCGCAACCGGGCAGGTGATCAATTTTCCTCTTGAGATAGACGGACAATCGTACCGGGTAACCTGTGTGTCGATGGGAAACCCCCACTGTGTAGTCTTTGTGGATGCAGTGAAACCCTTGGAGTTAGAGAAAATCGGCCCGAGGTTCGAACACCACCCCTTTTTCCCGAGACGAGTGAATACTGAATTCATTCAGGTCATCAGCCCATCTGAATTGAACATGCGAGTGTGGGAGCGGGGTTCTGGGGAGACCTGGGCTTGTGGCACCGGAGCCTGTGCAGCGGCGGTCGCGGCTGTATTGAATAACAAGGGAGATCGCCGCGTCATTGTACATTTGCGCGGCGGAGACTTGGAGATCGAATGGCGGGCTGAAGATCATCACGTGTACATGACTGGCCCGGCAGAAGAAGTCTTCGAAGGGGCGATCGAAGTGTAAAAACGCTCAAACATAAAGCGTGAAACGTGAAAGGATTCAGGCAGAGTAAATCACGTATCATGTCTCGCTCGACACTCTCAGTCGTTGTACTGACCGGAGGTGTTATGTTTTCAGGTTCACTGGTCGCACTTATTACCCCATTTAAGAATGGAAAAGTCGATGAGAAGCGGCTTATCGATCTCATCGAGTGGCACCTCCGCAGCGGTACGCATGGCATTGTGCCCTGCGGGACAACTGGTGAATCGGCAACGCTCTCGCATGAGGAGCACACGCAAGTCGTCAAACTGGTTGTAGAGGTGGTGAAGAGGCGTGTCCCGGTCGTTGCGGGTACCGGTTCGAACTCTACGGCTGAGGCGATTCGACTCACCCGTGAGGCGCAGGAGGTTGGAGCGGATGGCGCATTGATGATCTCGCCATATTACAATCGGCCCACGCAAGAGGGGATCTATCAGCATTATAAGGCGGTTGCCCAGGCTGTGCCGGGGTTCCCCATCGTCTTCTACAATATCCCTGGTCGTACCGGCTCGAATATCGAACCGAGCACTATGGGACGCTTAGCAGAGATCGAGAACATTGTTGGTGTGAAAGAGGCCGCTGGGTCGATCGACCAGGTACTGAACATCATTTCCCTATGTGGCGACAAGCTTGCAATCCTCTCCGGCGAAGATTCGCTGACGTTTTCGATGATGTCCCTTGGTGGCAAAGGGGTGATTAGCACAGCGGCGAATGTGGTCCCGCGGGAAATGGCTGATTTGGCTAATGCCTGTCTGTCGAGGCAGTGGGAAAAGGCTGCACAACTCCAAATCAAGCTCCTGCCCCTCATCCGGGTACTCTTCATCGAAACCAATCCCATTCCTGCAAAAACGGCTTTGTCACTGATGGGTCGGTGTGAACTAGAACTGCGGTTGCCGCTTGTGCCGATGGCTGAGACAAACCTGACAAAACTGCAGGCTGTGCTCAAGGAAAGTGGGGTTCTTCGTTGAGTGATGACTGCAAGAATAAGGAGCCAGGGTATGTCGATCAATACCATTGTTTGCGGCGCAGCTGGTCGGATGGGAAAACTGCTCATCAGTCTTGTACAAGAACATCCAGAAACCCGGTTGGTTGGAGCGGTTGAGGCAGAGAGACATCCAGCTATCGGGAAAGATGCTGGCGAGGTTGCTGGGATCGGGGCGGTTGGAGTCAAGATGACGGCTGACTACGCTGCAGTCGCCACACCAGATACTGTGACGCTTGACTTTACTATTGCTGAAGCTGCTCTAGAACATCTTCGCACCGCTGTAGCGAAGGGAGCAGCGATTGTGATTGGCACGACCGGTTTTTCTACCGAGCAGCGTGCAGAAGCGGAACGGATTGCTCCTCAAACGCGTTCGTTGATTGCCCCGAACATGAGTGTTGGGGTCAACGTCCTGATGAAGGTAGTTGCCGATGTGGCACATATTCTTCAGGATAGTTTTGACCCAGAAATTGTCGAAATTCACCATCGTTTCAAGGTCGACGCGCCGAGTGGTACGGCGCTTGCCTTAGGCCGGGCAATTGCGACTGCTCAAGGAAGAGATTTTGATCGGCAAGCTACTTTGGCTCGCCAGGGGATGACCGGCCAGCGCAAAAACGATGAAATCGGCATTATGGCTTTGCGTGGTGGTGATGTGGTTGGAGATCACACTGTTATCTTTGCAGGCTTCGCCGAACGGCTGGAATTAATCCACCGTGCCCAAAGCCGTGAATGCTTGGCCCGCGGTGCTCTAAGGGCAGCATTGTGGCTGCCCCATCAGTCACCTGGGCTCTACTCCATGAAGGACGTGTTAGGGTTGTAAAACCCAGGCCCGACTCATTCCTGTTGCTGTAAATCGCGCTGCTGAGGCGGATGTTTCTTCATCTTCTCCTTCGGTGTGGTAACTGCAGCAATAGCTTCTCGCACCCCGAAGCGCCCGCTCGCGCAGAAATTAAGAATTTTATCTGTTACTGAAGGTTTGACAGGTTTGATGGGTTTCTCAATAGTTCCTGAGCGCATGGTTTTGTTCCCCCTCTCCACGGTCACGCCGCCGCAACGTGCTGCTCCCAAAGAGAAATCGATACGTCGCCGCATTCCTCTTCCCTTTTGGGCATGCATGCGCTGGTTATAACCGGTCTGTGTCATAAGGGTATGCACCTGCTGTTGTTGTTTCATTGCTTGCGCAATTTTCTCTATTTTACTCTAATTCGTCGCTTCGATGAACTCCCCCCTTGGGTAGGATTCTCCTCAGCGCCGACGAAAAGGGCTCGCTCATCTCAACCTTAGGGAGAGAACAGCGGTTGCCACGCTGAGGCAAAAGACTGGGCAAGGTCATCTTCCCTGAAACTTTGCTGGCCGTTTTTCAAGAAATGCAGAAACGGCCTCCTTATGGTCTTGAGTCTTAAACAAATAATCAAGGCCAAAGGTTTCGGTCTGTACCGCCGCGTCGAAATCGTTTTCTGCTCCCTGATGAAGGGCGCGCTTCGAAACGGCAAGCGCCAAAGGTGGTAGTGCAGCAATCTGACTGGCCATATCTCGAGCTGCTGCTATTAACCCTTCTCCGGGCGCCACGTGATTCACGAGCCCGATCTCGAACGCTTCTTTGGCTTTGAGGATGCGCGCCGTGTAGGTCAGCTCCAGCGCTTTGGCCAAACCAATGAGTCGAGGCAGCATAAAGGTTGAACCCAATTCAGGCATGAGCCCCATGCGGGCGAAAATTGCGCCCAGAGAGGCCTCTTCTGCCATAAGCCGGATATCTTGTAAAAGGGTAAGGGTCAGGCCAATGCCTACGGCTGGGCCATTGATCGCAGCGATGGTTGGCTTGGCGCAGTTATAGAGGGCATAGTGCAGGCCGGTACGCGTATGCACGATCCCGGTAGCTCGCGTGGGTGATCCTTGTTGCTGTTCGTCAAGGTTTTTCTGAAACACCGCCCCCACATCAGCACCTGAGCAAAACCCACGGCCAGCCCCGGTCATAATAATCACACGGATATCATCACGCTGACCTAAGGTTTCATAGGCATGGGTCAGTTCCTCACCCATGAGACTGGTGTAGGCGTTCAATTTCTGTGGGCGATTGAGGGTGACAGTCGCGAGATGATCTTGTACCTCAACCACAATCTCTTGATAATCCATGCACCATTCCCCCTCTGTGAAATGGGTCCGAGCCGCTGCAGAATATCGTATCTTGTGGCAAAGACAAGCTGCCCTGGGCATCTTTACGTTGTCGATCAGGGATCCTTGTGAGCAATGACTTTTTCCTTATACCCTATGTGGTTGAAAGGTTCTTGCAGAGAAGGTCACCCTATGCAGAGGAAAATGCTCATCTGTTCTATGGCTATTTTCTTGGTATCGAGTGTCCTTTTAATGGCAGACCTCACACCGCGCGGTTCTTTCCGAGCCAGCGATCACGATTCGCAGGAGAGCGAAAGTTGGCTGCAAGTCATGCTTGTGCGCCATAGTGGAGGGTTACAGTTGCCCGTACATATCGCTCATGCTGGAGATGAGAGCGGACGGATGTTTGTGGTGGAGCAGGGTGGACGGGTGCAACTCTTGCAAGCCGGTGCACCGCTTTCTCCTCCCTTTCTGGATATTGCCAGTCGCGTGAGTTGTTGTGGAGAACGAGGGTTGCTCAGCATAGCTTTCCCGCCTGCATTTGCAAGCAAGGGATATTTCTATGTGAACTATACCAACACAGTTGGTGACACTATCATTGCGCGCTATCGTCTGAGTGCAAACCCTCACCTGGCTGATCCCACTAGTGAAGAGATCATTCTAACTATGAGGCAGCCCTTCGCCAATCATAACGGGGGACAGTTGGCTTTTGGTCCTGATGGCTTTTTGTATATCGGCATGGGGGATGGAGGATCCGGAGGCGACCCGCAAAATAACGCGCAGAATCCCACTTCGCTGTTAGGCAAACTCCTCAGAATCGATGTCGAGTCCGGAGGTGCCCTGTATGCCATTCCTGTCAGTAATCCTTTTGTGAATGCATCGAGTGCTCGTCCTGAGATTTGGGCGCTGGGATTACGCAATCCCTGGCGGTTCTCCTTTGATCGGCAAACCGGCGACCTCTATATCGGTGACGTAGGGCAGAACACCTACGAGGAGGTGAACTTTCAGCTTGCCACGAGCGCTGGTGGAGAAAATTATGGCTGGAACCTGATGGAGGGAGCCCACTGCTTTCGGAGTGAGACCTGCAATCAAGCTGGCCTTACGCTACCAGTGGTGGAATATACTCATGAACAAGGTTGTTCGGTGACTGGAGGAATGGTGTATCGGGGAAGACGATTCCCACAGCTGCAAGATATTTATTTTTATGCTGATTACTGTAGCGGACGCGTATGGGGACTACGGCACGACGGGAGCACCTGGCAGAGTACGCTGTTGTTCGAAACTCCGTACACTATTACCAGCTTTGGGGAGGATGAAGAGGGCGAACTCTATCTGACTGATTATTCTGCTGGTGACATTTATCTGATTGCTGATGCTGCCTTGCCTGCTCCAGTTGGTCTGCTAGAAAATCCCCAGAATGGTTCTTTTCAGAGCGGGATCAGTGTGATTTCTGGATGGGTGTGTGACGCAGAACATGTCGCTATCGAGATCGATGAAATCACGATGTTTACAGCTGCTTATGGGACGAATCGGGAGGATACCCGTTCGGTCTGTGAAGACGCTGACAATGGTTTTGGGCTCCTCATAAATTGGAACCTTCTTGGTGACGGGACGCACTCGATTCGTGCACTGGCTGACGGCGTCGTGTTTGGGAACGCAACGTTTACTGTTGCGACCTTAGGAGAGGAGTTCCTCACCGGAGCGAGTGGGAGGTATGTCCTACAAAACTTTCCGCAAAGTGGCAGGCGTGCAACAATTCAATGGCAGGAGGAGAGTCAGAATTTTGTCATTGTTGAAGTGGAGTGAACGAATTTTGACCCCTGTCAAAGGTTTGAGGAAAGGAAACCTTATAGATGTGTGTAGAGACGTGGTACATCACGTTTCTACCGTGACAATTCGATGGCACGTGCCATTGAGCGCTGCTACAGAGATGTTGACCAATGAAGAAATGGGTGGTCTGCTCTGCTCAGCCTCGATCGGCATTCAACTGTTGTTGATCTTTGCGGCGTTGGCCGCGAATACGCCGAAGCCAATCGCTCCGCTCGCGAACCGAGAGCTGATACCACCCCAAAGGAATGACACTCTGTGAGCCACATGTTGGGCAAGCTCCCTGGAGCACGCGAGGGATAAGCTCCTTACAGTTGCCACAATGGTAGGAAAACCCTGTATTCATCACCTCCACCCCTCCACATCTCACATCCGGTTTTCTCTGCAACAGTGTATAAACTACCACTCTCAAATGCAACAGTCAAAGAGAGTTGGTTGTGAGTCGGTGTTGTCACTATCCCCTACGCGGTTTTTGGTTTCGGATGCGTGCGAGACCCCGGAGATTCAGCCGCCAGAGGTGAGAGAAGAAACCCTTCTTCTCGTCACCCTGGTCTGGTTGGTTCATGCTCTAGCGCGCGAGCGTCGCTGAGAAAGTCGGGATGCTTCCGGACGGAGCCAGGGTACCTCCGGGGTTGCCCTGGTTGGTACCAGAGTTGCCAAAATCCCCGAAGACTTCTAGCGGTCCAGAGCCACACGCATCATTTGCTCCCGGGGTCTCGAAAGGATTGATTTCTTTCGCCGCGAACGTGCCGAAGACTGTGTCGTAGTATGCATTAAGACGATACGAGTCTCCGATGGGGGAATTGATTTTGATCGATGCACTTACCGTCTCGCTGATTTGTACTTGCCTGGTGCTGGTGTGGGTCGTGGTCATTTTTTTCGAGCCACCCGGCGCTGTGCCATTGAAGAGACGATCTATCCAGCCGGATTTAAAGTCGGTGACGGTAGAGGTGAAATGCGCTTCGCGAGTTCGATCGGTCGTGCGGATTGTATGACTGACGGTGAAGGTATCAACACCACCATCGCCCCTAAGATCTGTTCCTTTGCACTCAAAGCGCGGCGAAGGCAGGGAGGGGCTACCGAGAACAAAAGGACCTAGCTCTCCCAAAGCAAGGGGATCCAGCGCCAGCAGCGCTTGCAAACTATCTCCACTCAGGCCAGTGAGCGGGCCAAGGCTGTAACTACTGTCTTCGAGAGCTTCTAAATCTGCTTTGAGCGTCTCTACGGTGAATCTTCCTTCGCCTCTCCAACCGAGAATCGTGAAGCTCACCTCTCCTCGATCCATCATCCAGGCGATTTGGATATCTTTGAGATAGAAGATGCGGTCGCCGCGCCCTGGCCCAAGACCGGCGCTAGTCTCGCTAAGTATAGATTCCGTGGTCAGCAAATCGACCGTGTGTTCGCTGGTCACTTCGGTGCCTTCGGTATTAGTAGTAGTTGATTCGCCAGCGAGTTTTGTCACGAGGCTTGCGGCAAACTTGAGTCCTTCGGCAGGCTTCTTTTGTTGAAAGAACGCGAAAACGCTCGCGATCCCGTTCAGTCCATCTGCAAGTGCTGAAATTGTGCCGAACTTCGTTTGGGACTCACTCGTGGCGGTGCTCTCCGCAACCGACATAGAAGAGCCTATGCTCTTCGTCGTCTCGAATGTGGTACGGCTGAGGAGACCTCCATACTGCGGCGGTTCGTAAAGAATGCTGATCGGCAGCGCTTCTACTGTGAAGGCGCCTGCGCCAGATACGAGTTCCGATCGCGCAATGACGATTTCGTCTGCTATGCTGAATAAATCGGTTTCGATCCGCCAAGCGATCTGACCAGTCCTGCCGAGATCAATCGTGACCGAGTCATGCAGGGTGGGAACCTCGGTGCGTACATCGTTGGTGATAACGCGAAGCGGCCCTAGCCCACGAAACTGAAAGTTGAAACGCAGTTGAACGTTGACTGCGTCGATCGTCTCGGACGGACGAATCATCACGACCCGAGGTTTTCCATTCACGTACATGACCTCCTGCTGCGAGGTTTTTCCACTAAATTCACCGGTGGACACGTTGAACGTTCCCATGTCAACAATTTCTGCTTCCTGCGGAATGGGGATCAGGTCCTCAATGTTCTGCAGGGCATTGTAGACATCCGTTCGCAGGCTGAGTTGCTGCGCGTTGGCAGGGACTTCCTCTGCTTCAGCTGCCCACAGAGGGCCAAGGTTTGTTATGAGGACGTGTAACGCACCACGGGCCTGCTGGGTTTGAAGCATGGGGGAAGTATCGAAGTGGAGCACTTCCTGCAGATTCGTCATGATGGATGCGAGGGCCCTTACTTCCTCTGAGTTGTCACTGGATGCAGCACAGTCATGATACGCTAATGTAAGGGGCTCCAGACCATCAAATCCAAGTTCTTGCCCGACACTGAGGAGTTCCCGTTGCCGTGCCAGACACTCCGTCGGCGTGAGCGAGAAGGATTCAGTGAGTGCCTGATTGACCAGTGTGGTGTAGGTCTGTTTATCCTGGGTTTCATATGACCTGTGGATAGCCTGCAGTCGGTCTCTTTCCGAGACCGTCGGTGGAGGCTTCCGAGAAGGCTGGTGGGCGAAAAGATTGTCCTGCTCTATGAAAGGAAGCGAGGTTCTTGCTGCCTGGACGGTGCCGCTTGCAGCGATGGCGACGGCCAATGCGATTACCATCACGTGAGTCTTCTTCGTTCTCATTGGGTCCCTCCTGTATTGTGGTGTTATTCCTGGAGGGCAGAAGTTGTGCCAGGGAAGCTTCTCAGGAAAAACAGAGAACAGAACCACTCAGGGATTGATTTTGTGGCTGTTTTGGCTTTGCGCGCATTCCTGCGCAGAGCGGACTCATGGCTTGCCTGAGGTAATCATTATCAATGGGATATAACCACATGTGCAGCACGGGCACAGTGCACAGACGCTCTTCACCTTACTATGAAGATGTACACCGGGGGGCTGAAACACAAGGGAAGCCTGCTGCGTACAGACCGGAGACAACATTCGCGACAGAAGGAAGGATTGGTCACTTCGTTTCAGCAAGCTCTTTTGTCGCCCCTGAGAACTTCGTGTGAGCTATGGGTGCTCAAGCAAGCGAAATAGAAGGCTTAGATCTCTTCGTTACCGCAGCCCGAGTCTTTTCATGAGCCGAGAGAGCTGTGTCCGGGGGAGACCAAGCAACTGGGCGGCTTTGGTTTGATTGCCGTCTACGGCTTCCAACGCCTGGCGGATCCTAGCTCGCCGAAAGGCTTCTGTTGCTTCCGCTAACGGGAGGGTATCATCAATGGTTGAAGGCTGCGTAACGGTCCCTGCTGTGGCAGGGGACTGGTTGCAGATTTCAGCAGGGAGGTCGGCAATCGTGATCATTGAGTGTGGAGAAAGGACCACGGCGCGCTCAACGGCGTTCTGTAACTCGCGTACGTTGCCTGGCCAGGGATAAGTGCAGAGTAACTCCATGGCGGCATTGTCTGTCCCTATCAGAAGGCACTTTCTCTCATGGCAGTACCGCTCAAGAAAATGCTCAACAAGCAGCGGAATGTCTTCCTTGCGGTCTCGTAACGGGGGCAGCGTAATGGGAACGACATTCAGCCGATAGTACAAATCCTCGCGAAACGCACCGCTTTGCATCGCCTGGCGGAGGTCGCGGTTTGTTGCAGCGATGATGCGCACATCAACGTGGACATCTTTTTCACCACCGACACGCTGGAACTCCTTGTCCTGCAAGACGCGTAACAGTTTTGCCTGAAGATTGGGGGCAAGATCGCCAATCTCATCAAGAAAAATCGTTCCTCCGTGGGCCAGTTCAAACTTCCCTTTTTTTTGCGCAATTGCCCCTGTAAACGCACCTTTCTCGTGGCCAAACAGCTCGCTTTCCAGTAGCTCTGGTGTGAGAGCGACACAGTTCACGGCAACGAAAGGATGCTCAGCACGGGGACCCCACTGGTGGATCGCCCGTGCCAATACTTCTTTACCAGTTCCGCTTTCGCCGAGCAGAAGGACCGTTGTGGGCACAGCCGCCACACTGCGTGCGAGGTGCAGCACTTCTCGCATGGCCGTGCTAGAGCCGCTAACCAGCTGATAACGACCCTGCACGTCTTGTTGCAACGCCTCTTTGGTGTTGCGAACTTTGGCGAACGCCTCTGTGTGATGGATAACTTTTGTCACCAACACAGCAAAAGCGCTTAAGAGTCCTAAGTCATCAGCGCTGAATCCCTCTGGAGCAGCTGTGTTGAGGGCTTCTATGGCCCCAATGGTCTTGCCGTTGTGCTGTAACGGTACGCAGAGGATCGTCTTCGTTCTAAACCCTGTCAGGCGGTCAATCTGTCCGAAGAACCGCGAGTCTTGCAACACATCATTACAGACGACCCCCTGACCAGTCTGCGCTACCCACCCAATGATACCTTGCCCTAGGGGAATCCGAACTTCTTTAATTTGCGCTCCTCCTAGCGTATAGGTGAAGGTCAGTTGCTGCGCTGTTTCGTCGCTCAATGCGATACTGCAGGCGTCTACCGCAAACAATTGCAAGACTGATTCTAAAATGATCTGGATCAGCTCTTCTGGCTCAGTGATCCCGATCAAGCGAGACGTCGCCTCGATGAAGCGAGCAAGCTGTATATGGCTTTGTTCGCCCTGTGCTTGCATGACACAGCTAGCTGTATCACATTAAGAGCAGATGCCAAAAGTGAGGCAAACTTCAGTCTTGAGACACTGTTAGGACTGAAGAGACAAGTCGCCTGCCAGCAGGTGGCATGAGGATAAGGTGAGAGAAAGTTGGGGCCTCAGGTTGTTTACCGCTTAGGCGAGGGGATTTTCCTCTGATTCTTCTGTTTCATTGAAGTTTGAAGCAGATCTAGCAAAGAGCAAGAAAAGATCTTAAAAGGACCTCAGATGATGATGAGCAGCATGCTGTGGTGCTGTTTACAACCTAAACAAATGATGCTGGCCGTTCTTCTCCTACTCGGCTCGCTCGGCTGTTTTTGTTTTTTTCCTCCACAAGGCCAGTGTCAGGATGAGTTTGAGGTTGAGCAGGAACCACCATTCTGGCTCCGAGGACTCCTCGATGTGCGCGTCGTCCGAGGGGGAAGCGCCTCAAGCTGGACAGATAGAGGGACGGGAAAGGCTCGCTATGGAGGGCGGACAACAGAGCAGGGGTTGAAAAGAGTTACTCGCCTTGCGCTCTCGCAGTTTGCTCTTGAGGCAGGAGGAGTCCTACCCTGGGGGATCGTCCCTCATGCCCAGCTCAACTGGGAACCTGATATTAGTAATGATGATCGCCCGCTGCTCATTGAAGCGTATCTGCGCAAAGAATGGGGAGCCTGGGAAAAAGGGTGGGGTTTGCAGACCGGGGTGATGAACCTCCCTTTTTCTCTTGAGCATACTGGTCCTGCAGCGACCCCACTCTATACCCTGACCCCATCAGCACTAAACTCGTGGATCTGGGAAGAGGCACGTCTTGTAGGAGTGGAGGGGGAGTGGTGGCAGGTGATAACGAAGGAAATCCGTTTCAGCATCCTGGTAGGCATGGGCTTTGGCTCGGACGAATTTGGCCGAATGCTTGCACTACGCGGCTGGGTGCTCAGTGATTATTTGACTGGTATCAATAGCGATTTGCCTCTTCCTGCACGAGGGCAGCGTATGGCTGTGTTTAATGAGCGGGATCACCGTCCCGCCCTCTACACGTTATTCACATTGCAGACCCCGCAGGATTGGGGAGAATTCCTCTTAGGGTACTTTGACAATCTGGGAGACCAGGGAACAGAAGGGGTATGGGAGACGCGCTTCGGCACAGTCGGAACGATTCTCCGGCCGCTGGCAAGAGTGGAATTTCTCTCCCAATATATGATAGGAACCGGACGGGTTCGCGAGCGGCCCACAGACATCTCATTTAGTGCTTTTTATGCACTGCTGTCTTTTCATTACTACGGTCATCGCTTTAGTGCGCGTTATGATGTCTTTCGTACAAGCAACCGAGACGGTCCTCCTGCTTTCCGCGAGCACGGCGATGGAGTCACTTTTGCCTACCTCTTTGCATTTGGCCTTCACCATCGAGTCAGTTTTGAGTACCTTTTTCTCCATAGCCACCGCCCCTCTGTGATGCCTCCGAGTCCGTCGGACAGTGGTTGGCAGCTGAGTTACCGCTTCCGTTATTAGTGAGAGCCATAAGGTGTGTAACGTAAGGCCTGGCACGATTGTCTCTGTTTATTTCTTCTTTATGTTCTTTATGATCGCAGTGCCGTTGGTATTGCTTTCCGTTGCCTTTGCCGGAGAGATTGCTGGCCGTGTGACAGGAGAAAATGGAGAAGGGATTGCTCAGGCCGTGGTGTTTGTACAGGAATTACCTCCAGGAGCAACTCTCCCGTCTACGCTGCAGTCTGCTGTCATAGATCAAATTCATAAAGAGTTTATTCCTCCACTCCTGCCCATATCTGTCGGGACTGAAGTGCGGTTTCCCAATCACGATCAGATTCACCATCATGTGTACTCGTTCTCTCGAACGAAAAATTTCGAGTTACCGCTCTATAAGGGGGAAGATGCACCCCCAGTGCTCTTTGATAAGGCCGGTGTTGTCAAGATTGGCTGCAACATCCACGACTGGATGTCTGCGATTATTCTCGTGCTTCCTACCCCCTATTATGCCGTGACGGATGAGACAGGACGGTTTACCCTCCAGAACCTTCCTCCAGGAATATACTCTCTCGCCTGTTGGCATGAACTCAGCCAAAGCAAGCTGAAGGATACTGTGCGGCGCATTCAAGTAGACAGCGATGGCACTGACGTCGCCTTTACTCTCTCACTTGGTACTGCCCGTGTTCGTCCTCCTGTGTACGGCGGGAGAAGATATCAATGAAATGGTGGGTGTGTAGCCGTCTGCGCACGAAAATCTTTCTTGCTTTTTCGGCCCTGATCTTGACCTTGCTATTTGTGACGCTTTGGCTCACTCAACTCATGGTGAGTCAACAGGTGCAAAACTCCCTGGAAGGTGAATTGTTGACAACTGGTCAAGTTTTTCAGGGCCTTGTGATAGAGAGAGCAGAGCGACTGCTGACTAATACGGAACTGCTCGGCAGCGATTTTGCCTTTAGGCAGGCGGTGGCCACCTATGACCCACCAACTGTCGCTTCTGTTGCGGCCAACCATCAGCGACGCATAAGAGTTGATCTTTTGTGGATTACCGATGAATTTGGTATGCTCCTCGCAGATTCACGAGAGAAGCTGAAAAGTGGCATAGATTTATCCACTTTCCCTTTACTTACTGAGACGGTTACGACAGAAGAAGCCTCCGCCGCTATTGCGGAAGTCGATGGGATGCTCTTTCAGCTTATTGCTACGCCACTCTTCGGACCTGACATTATTGGCTTTCTTATCCTCGGGCGAGAAATTAATGATTCCCTCGCTCAGCAACTTCGAAAAGATACAGGGTCGCATATTTCGTTTTTGACACAAGCGCGGCTCTTTGCCTCCTCGTGGCTACCTGAAAGAAGAGACGGCCTCTTATTCTCGGAGCGGCCTCTGTCTCAATTGTTCCAGCATCCTCCAAAGGAAACGTTTCTATGGACTCTTGCTGGTGAGCGGTTTCTTTCGATTCTCGTGCCGATCGATACGCGCCTTTCTCCTCCTCTCTACGCGCTAATGCAACGCTCGTATGATGAAGCCTTATTGCCCTGGTATATGTTGCGGCAACGCATTATGGCGGTTGGGGCTGGGGCTTTGATGGTTGCCCTATTCATTGGTATCGCACTTGCGGGAGGCATTACCGCACCTATCCAAACTTTGGTTGCCGGCATGCAGGATGTCTTAAAAGGGCAGTTGAACAAGCGTCTCCCAGTGACAAGAGAAGATGAGATCGGGTTTTTAGCGCAATCATTCAATGAAATGGTCGAAGGTTTGGAGGAGAAAGAAAAGATTCGAGACACATTCGGACGCTTTGTTTCGCGAGATGTGGCGGAGGCGGTGCTGAGTGAGCGTATTCCGCTCGCTGGTGAGCGACGTGAGGTGAGCATCCTTTTTCAGGATATCCGAGGCTTCACCACACTGAGTGAGAAAACAGATCCTGCTGTGCTTGTCCATATCCTGAATCAGTTCTTCACAGAAATGGTTGCAGCGGTAGAGGCTGAGGGCGGTATTGTCAAGCAGTTTACCGGTGATGGAGTGATGGCTCTCTTCGGTGCTCCGGTATCCCACCTCGACGACCCAGAGCGAGCAGTTCGAGCTGCCCTTGGCATGGTTGAACGACTCGGAAGCCTCAATACTCGCCTCAGTGCTCAAGGCGTTCCTTCACTGCATATTGGGGTGGGCGTCCATACGGGAGAGGTTGTAGCTGGACAGATTGGGCCAGACGAGCGCATCGAGTATGCAGTGGTAGGAGATCCTGTCAACCTCGCAAGCCGTATTGAGGGACTCACTAAAGAACTGGGTGCGACCATCCTCGTCTCTGAAGAAACGACTATACGGCTGGGATCAAACTTCATCCTTGGTCATACAGCAGAGTTGGCTGTCAAGGGGAAAGAAAAGCCGGTGCGAGTGGTAGAAGTATTAGGCTATGCACCGAACCGGCCAACTGCTTTGCCACCTCGAGCAGAGTATGGGGAAAAACAGGAGGAAGGAGAAATGTAGTTATCCATCGACTCTTGTTGAAGCCTAGTCGCTTTCTCACGATCCTTCCAAATGAGTTCCTTGAGAGAACTTTCCTCGATAAATCGTCGCTGTAAGTGAAACCAAGACTTCTCTAATCTGCACAATCGACAGATTTCTTTCTCGTGTCTCACATGAGACATAAATGAGACACGATGAAACAAAATGAGACAATTTTTGTCTCGTTCGTTTTTCTCCAATAGCCCAGCTCTGACCTGTCGTCGAGAAAAAGTTCAGGAAAAATAGGAAATTCAATCGTTTTAAGCTGCCTGGTACGTGATTTGCGTTTATCTCTAGATCGCGAGAGTCGCGAGTGACTTTCTCCGTAAGTCGCCTTTGAGAGTTCACCTGGAAGAGGACGAGAAGAATTGGCGTTTTGCAGGAAACCATATGGAGTCTCATTACGTAAATAAGAACAATCTACTCCTCAAAAAAAGAGAAGATGCTATGCCCATGACACAACGCCCAGCTCAGCATTCCGATCGCTCTTTCTCCGCCGGAAGGACTTCTTGTTTTGTTGAATTCGACACGGTGCAGGAGGACCTTTCCCTCCCTCTTTTGCTACCACCACACCCCGACACTCCGTCCCCTAATTTCTATAACATTTGTCCAGAAGTTGACTTGATGTATGCCGTGCTTCAGGACGCGATTCATTGTTTTCAGGGGCAAGCAACGAGAAATGTACCAGACACTCAACGTCTCGCACGTGAGGCAGAAGAGTGGGTTTTTTCTGACGATGTTGACTGGCCATTCTCGTTCCTCAACATATGTGTTGTCCTCGGGCTTGATCCTTACTTACCTTCGCTTAGGGCTCAAGCGCTGGCGCCAGTGCCCTCCGAACGAGCGACAAAAAAAAGGAAACGGCTTGCAGTTGCAGTGCGGAGACCGCTTCGAGCTGCTGCATAAGGCGGCATAAACTGAAGAGGGATTCTGTTCATGCTCATAGAGACGTTCAGTGTTCTGTTCTCTTCTCCTCAAAGTTGGCAAGTTGGGCTTGTTTTGTTAGCGGGGCTGATTTTGCGTTCTGTCGCGCGTTCGTCATAGCAAAGCCATTGCTCATAATGGAACCGGCACATGAATCTGTACCTTCAGCTGGATATGTTGTTCGGCAGTCCGCAAGACCAGCTTGCCTTGGTCAGATGTCTTGAAGAGCACCGAACAAACTATCCTTCCCGCTACCAGCAATTCTCATTTTGACCTGTCAAGACCCCGGGTAGGCCGGAATAAGCGAAGCGTTTCCGGCTTCATGAGCGCCGGGAACGGCCTGCGGCCTTATCCCGGCCTACTGCACTGGCTTATTTCTCTCCATAATGAGAACTGCTGTCCCGCTACCGCTCCTGTTCTCTAATCTTTGGTGCAATAGACCAACTCCAGGGTATTGCTGACCGTTGTGGTTTTCCAACTGGGGACTGGCTGCGTCTGATTCTGATTTATACGCTGCGCAAAGCCTTACGAGCTTCAGATCTCCTCACGCCTACTCACAGAGACACATTTATCATTATACTGCCACATACTCCTCTAGCTGGAGCGGCAGCTGTAGCAGAAAGGCTTCACGTGCTCGTACAGAGTGTCCTTCCGGTGACTCTGCTTGACATTCGCCATTGAAGCGCAGCCCTAGCTC
>CAZCWX010000075.1:0-7638 GCA_964502465.1 uncultured Enterobacteriaceae bacterium
AATACCATGGCGATCTGCTGGCGCAGAGAAGCCAGAGTAAACACGCGCACATCGGTTCCGTCAAGCAACACCCGCCCTTCTTGGGGATCGTAAAAGCGAGGCAACAGACTCACCAAGGTCGATTTCCCTGCTCCAGTCGGACCAACGATTGCCACTGTTTGGCCTGGAGTCACATGGAGATTTACTCCACGGAGGATAAGTTGATCTGGTGCGTACGCAAAAGTGACCTGCTCAAACCTCACTTCCCCACGGACTTCAGCCGCAGACACGACCCGATTTCCCTCCGGTAAGTCGCGCTCGACTGTGAGAATCTCGTGCACCCGAACAAGGCCGGCCTTGGCACCTTGGATTGATCCTAAAGTCTGGCTAATAGAATTGATCGGTCCGTAGAGCGAAGCCAGGTAGGAAGTAAAGACGATCAACTCGCCAACGCTCAACGTACCGTCCAACACGTGACGGGCGCCAACCCATACCACAAGCGCGGTCCCGATGGCAATGACGACATTCACCACCCCGGCATAGACGGTCTGCAAATTGTACAAGCGAAGACTGGCCAAGAGGCTCGCTGTACTCGCCGCCATAAACTGCCGGTGCTCCTCTTCTTCCTTGGTAAATGCCTGGATCACTCGGATTGCCGACATCGACCGCTGCACCAGAGAATAGGTGACGCTCTCGCGCTCCCGCGCCATGGTAGCCGCTGCCTTAATACGACTGCTCATTGCTGAAATCGTCAGGAATAAAAGGGGGCACACTCCCAGAGCGAGCAGCGTTAACACCCAATCAAGTCGGAGCATCACGAGCATCATGCCAACCAAGAGTATAAATGAAGTCAGGATAGGAAAGACTCCATTCATTGTCAGGGTCTGGATCGCATAGGTGTCGTAGGTCACACGGTAGAGCAGATCCCCAACCTGACGGCGGGTGTGAAACGCCAGGGACAGGCGTTGCAAGTGGTTGTACAGCGTCCCGCGTAGGTCGTTGACCATGCTCTGACCGATGCGGACCGTTGTATAGTTTTTGAGGACATTCATGCCAGCGAGTACAAGATAGATGCTGACCAACCCAACACAGGCAGCAAATAGTAAAGTCTCCCGAGACCACTGCGATGCCAGGGTCCATGACAGCGGTTGCTCCCCCAGGACGTTATCGATGATGAGCTTGAGAGGCCAGGGTTTGAGGATCTCGGCTCCCCCAATAATGCTCACCTGAATCAGGGCAAAGATAAATAGACCGCGGTACGGCCACAGAGCAGCGAATACCTGCTGCCTCAGCGAAGCTCGAGAAACACCCACGGAGGACGTGTTCATAGGTTCAGGCTTTCCCGTTCTTATAAACAGGCGAGAGGCCAATGCGCTGGGCCGTGATTTCTAGTACGTGATACAGTACCCGCCCAAGACGAAAGTTCTGGTAGAGAATCACAGCAAGATTGGCTAACCCCCCAAGGATTGCGGCAAGGGCGAGTTCGCTGATGCCGAATATTGTGCCAATACCGATCAAAATTCCATACCCAAGTAACGCCAGGCGTGCAGGCTCAGACATACGCGCCGCACAGTGCACCCGCAACAGACGCTTCTGGCCACCATGATTCTCAGCCGCGAACTTCACTTGGGCCTTCGACCATATACCGCGCGATACTTCGAGATCCCACCCACTCCATCCCTGATCCAGGGCAATGAGATATTTACGTGGCAGCAGAAACTCGATGAGTTCATATAAGAATGTTTCTTTCTCTATCCCCTGCTCACTCCAGTAAGAAAGACGAAAGGCTCGTTCGCGCCAGTCAATCACAGGCTCTTGCCCGGTCTCCGCAAAATGGATCGGCTCAACCCCTGTCAGCCCTCTGATCCGCCAACGGTATCGTTCAAAGCTACGCACAAGTGGTCCAAGATAGACCAGGAGGGCAATCAACAGCCTTGCACGCAGTCCATTAAAACGAGGATCGATGCGAGCCCGGGCTGCACTCGTGGCGCACCACCATACTGACATCAGGAGGGGAACTGCGCCAAGCCATATAGATCCACCCCCAATGAGAGCAGCGATCAGCAGCAACACCGCTACGAGATTCCACTCGAGCGTCAGCGGTAAAAACGCCATTAACGAGGAGGGGGGTTCGTACACCGTCTGAAACAAGCCTCGCCCAAAGGCCCCAGAATAAATGACGGGACGCCGAGAAAGGAAAAAGGACGAGAGGTCCCCGTATATGCGCCCGAGCCAACGTGACTGTCCCAGCAAGTTGAATCGATAAGGATGTTTGAAATACAGTTGCGCTTCCGCCTTACCGTAGCCGCGCTGTTGGTTCAAATACGCTTTCACTGTGTTGCGGCGGAAGTGCCACACCACCGCTGCAGGACTAAAGCCGATCTGGCACCCTTGGTTTTGCAAGCGCCAGCAGAGATCAACATCATCTCCAGCCGCACGAAAGACTGGATCAAAACTATTGATTTCTTCTAAGGCACTCTTACGAAACGCCATGTTACAGCCGGGAATGTGCTCGGCGACTTCATCATTGAGCAGGACATGGGTGGGACCACCAGGCGACACGGCCACAGCCGAAGGCACCAGAGAATCTTCGGGCGGAGGGAAATTCGGACCTCCTACAGCAGACCATCCTGAGCGAAGAAAGGTGGCCACGAGATAGGTGAGCCAGTCTGGATCTGCGACACAATCAGAATCTGTAAAGGCAACGATCTCTCCGGTTGCCGCCGCAATACCAACGTTCCGGGCGGCACTGAGCCCTCGGTTCTCCTGATTGATCAGACGAATGCCATCATAGCGCTCAGCAATTTCCCGTGTACGGTCTGTGGAGCCATCATTGACGACGATCACCTCATAATTTGGATAGTTGAGCTTCTCTAACGAGGCGAGGCAAGGTGCCATCGTCCGTTCAGCATTATAAGCACACACGACTACTGAAACCGGAAGGTATTCGGGTAGCGCTGGTGGCAATGACGCGTGATAGTAGGATTGGACCGCGTGAAATGACGGTTTCTTGCATCGCTCTCGATCGACTAACCCAAAAGCCCAATCTTCTACCGCAAACCCTCCGGTGAACCATTCATCTGTCCAGGAAAAGATTACCGTTCCTGCAATCCCCATCTCGAAGCTTGCTTGCATTTGCCAAGCGAGAGTTTGGGCCTGGAATTCTTGGCCCTCGTGGAGCGAATCGATACCAAACTCAGTAAGGACAAGAGGCTTGTCCTCAGCAAGATTATGCAAATGTGAGAGATAATTACGGAATGCTGATTCTTGGTGGAGGTACACATTAAATGACACAAAATCGGCAAAATCAACGTCAAGGTATTCCGTTGAAGGGAAGTTCGCATAGCTGACTAAGCGATCAGGGTCTGTCATTTTGGCTGTATCGACCAACTCGCGCAGGAATGTTCGTACCCGTTCGGAGCCATGCCATCGCACCATATCGGGAGGGATCTCATTTCCGATTAAACAAGCAAAGACTGCGGCATGTCCACGGCACTCCGCTACTCCTGCAGCGATTGTGCGCTGGACATCCCGTGCCACCCCAGAAGAGTCGAGAAACGCGACGTGTTCAGCCCATGGAATCCCGACGATGACCCGAAGGCCATACTCGGCCGCTAAATCAAGCAACCAACGAGGAGGGACGGTAAAGGTACGAAAGGTATTCGCACCGAGTTCACGCATCAAGGCAAAGTCACGCTCTATAACCGGTCGCTCTGGAAACGGCGCACCATGCGAAGCGACCGCAAAGGTACCGTACGTGACTCCCTTGACGAAGAATTTTTCTCCGCCCGCGAAAAAAAACTTTCCTTTCGCCGCCACTGGCTCCAGTTCGGTCGCGCAAGAGACACTGGGGGATAGCAATTCTTCTTTCAGTTCATGCGATTGGAGAAGGTGCAGCATAACAAAAACTCTCTACAGAGACTTGATCTAACGCTTCTCAGCTTTAATGGTCAAGGTTGTGCAAAAATCATCCCCGGAACAGCAGAAAACCATACACAGAGATTTCTTGCAGAGTTCTTCATCAGCAGTCGGTTCAGAGTATGAAAATCCCTACGATGGTGTAGGATTTGCCCCCCGACAGGGAGAGGCCAGAAAAGACAGCACTCCACCAACCGCAAATCTCTGTTTTGCCGGGCTCAGCAGGAGATGTGTCAGCAGGGCCCTCAAGGCAGGGACCATCTCGGCAATCGCAGAAAGAAGTGTTTGATCTAGGAGGCCGAGCACTTTTTGGTCATTCTCAAGATGCCGAAGTTGAAACAATCTATCGCGAAGAAAATTCGGAGAGTCGTCTACTGCTGTGTGCATAGGCAATAATAAACAGTTTTCTATGTATAAAAAAATACTGACCGAAGCAAGAAGTTGCCGAAGAGTAAGCTAATCTCGCAGTTTTTCACTATTCTGTCACTAACGTGTCATTATCCGCCCCTTGGATTGAGCGTATTTTTCAGGTATCTTATTAAAATAGAACTACTTTACAACAGGACAGAGCCGAACTAAAAGCTCATCCCTCCTCACGACTGAACGTTTCGCTTTTCCATCGCAGGCCTGTTCTCGTCAGGAGTTCCATTGACGGAGAGAAAGATGTCTACTCAATTAGAGAAAACTCGTAATATCGGTATTATTGCACATGTAGATAGCGGAAAAACCACAGCCAGCGAACGAATCCTCTACTATACTGGGGTTTCTCACAAAATTGGCGAGGTGCACGAAGGGACTGCGGTAACCGACTGGATGCCTCAGGAACGCGAGCGCGGCATCACCATTACCGCTGCTGCTATCACCTGTGAATGGAATGGTCATCAGATCAACATTATCGACACCCCAGGACACGTTGATTTCACGACAGAAGTCGAGCGGAGCCTCCGTGTCCTTGATGGTGCCGTCGTCATTTTTTGCGGGGTCGGAGGCGTTGAACCGCAATCCGAAACTGTATGGCGTCAAGCCGATAAGTATCGGGTGCCGCGCATTGTGTTCATCAATAAGCTCGACCGCGTTGGTGCAGACTTTCATGGCGTTGTTAAACAAATCACGAATCGGCTTGGCGCAAAACCCTTAGTGCTACAGCTCCCCCTCGGTCAAGAAGAACACTTCCGTGGCGTGATCGATCTCATCCGACAAAAAGCTCTGGTTTGGGAAGAGGATACTCTGGGTGCCCGTTTTCACGAAGAAGAGATTCCTGCAAGCATGGCGGCTGACGTTGCCCACTATCGCGAGCAACTAGTTGAAACTGTCGCTGACGCAGACGACGTATTGCTAGAGAAATATCTCGCTGGTGAGCCACTCGATGAAGAAGAACTGGTCGCTGCTATCCGGAAGAAGACCCAAGAGATGGCACTGTTTCCTGTGGTATGCGGCACCGCCCTACGCAACAAGGGCGTGCAACCTCTACTGGATACAATCGTTACCTACCTTCCTCCCCCAACCAAACCGATCCAAGGAACAACTCCAGACGGCGAGCCGCGTGAGTGGCAGGTCTCAGACGCAATCCGTGCAGCACTAGCCTTCAAGACCATGCACGACCCCTATTCCGGGCAGCTCACCTTTATTCGCCTGTATAGCGGGAGTTTACGCACTGGCGACATGGTCTATAACCCGCGGACCAGACAGACGGAGCGGGTGGGCCGACTGGTGCGCATGCATGCCAATAAAAAAGAAGACATCGAAGCCGCCTCTGCCGGAGATATTGTCGCTGCGGTCGGGCTGCGGAACTTCACTACGGGAGATACGATCACTGATCGCAACCAGCCAGTGGTACTAGAAACGATCACCTTTAAGGAACCGGTGCTGTCTCTCGCAATCGAACCCAAGACGAAAACGGACTCTGAAAAGCTCGGGCTCGCGCTCCAGCGGCTTGCCTCAGAAGACCCTACCCTGGTTGTGAGTTCCAACCAAGAGACTGGTCAAACGATTCTGTCGGGCATGGGAGAGCTACACCTAGAGATTATTATCGACCGTCTGGTGCGTGAGTTCAAAGTCTCGGTCAACACTGGTGCGCCACAAGTGGCGTACCGGGAAACTATTACTCGTCCTGCTGAAGCCGAGGGGAAGTACATTCGCCAGTCCGGCGGGCGGGGACAATATGGTCATGTGTATTTAAAGATCGAACCGAACGACAATCAGGGGTTGGTCTTTGTTAATGGGATTAAGGGCGGGGCAGTCCCGCGAGAGTATATCACCCCGATTGAACAAGGCATTCGTGAGGCTGCCCAGGGCGGGGTGGTATACGGCTATCAGGTGCTCAATACCACAGTGACCTTGTACGACGGCAGTTATCATGAGGTTGACTCGTCGGAGATGGCTTTTCATTTGGCTGGTTCGATCGGCTTCAAAGAAGCGGTCAAGAAAGCCAAACCTATCCTTTTAGAACCGATTATGAAAGTCGAGGTAGTCGTACCTGAAGAATACATGGGTGTCGTAATGGGCGATCTCCAGTCACGCCGTGGGAAAGTCACTGAACTGGGAGAACGAGGAACTGGAGTACGCACGGTGACTGCCCATGTCCCGCTTGTCACCATGTTTGGTTACGCAACGGCTCTTCGCTCCCTTACACAAGGGCGAGCGACCTATACGATGGAGTTTGACCATTACGCTCGCGTGCCTGAGAGCATGGTTGACGAAGCACTCGGGAGGAAAAAGGAAAGCGCCTAGCAAAACCCCTAGCCTAGCAAAACCCCTAATAGAGGGGATGGCTCGCTCAGGCTATCCCCTGCTTTCAACCCCAGCCGTCCTCTCACTGAGGGCGGTAATCCGTCTCTTATCGAGAAAACCACAGAAAAATTCATAACCACTGCAGGGTTAGCTCTCCCTTGGCAAGGGAGAATCGAGCTTTCGACACGAAATTATAACATTTCTGTCATCCGCTGACGACAACAAGTCTCAACCAGAAGATCTAAAGACAAAAATGACATCCAAGCAGGAGGAAGCGCTATGGCTGTCATTTTTGCCACAGAAGCGGATGCACTACGACAGGAACTCGACGCCTTTTATACAGCAATTGGACGCGGTGAAGACCCAAGACTAGCAATAGTCCGCTTGCGTATGGCCTTCCATCGTGCAGAGACAATCGCCATAGCATTCCCAGAAGGCTGGATTGATCCAGACCGGAATCAGCGATGGGGATACGCACGGCTTGTTTCTGTCATGAAGGTCTCGCAATACGAGCCCGATCGTTCCCTTGCATGCAGTGGGGAGCAGAGGAGAGCGGCGCCCGGGCAACTCAAGCGGAGCCAGCCCTCGCCCATGCCGCCTGGTCACCGGGTTAATGCCCAGCCAAAGACCCCTGCGGCAACAAAGAGAATAATGCCTAAGCTTAAGGCATACCATTCGGCTCCGGTCATGACTCCTCCGGTAACTGTTCGATGAGCCGCTCAATCGCGCGGTGCTGCACCCACGCGGCGGTGAAGACTCCCAATGCCACCAGCACCCCCACGGTAGCCAAGAAACGGCGAAACGCGGTGAGTTCTCCCAGCAGCAGACTGAAGATACCGCCACCAACGGCAACGGAGAGAAAGACCAACAATCTCAGCCCTTCGGTTTCGTATTTGATCCACTCCGCAGCTTTATCGGCCATGGGTTCGCCTACTCCCTCGCCTCCTGCGCCTTCTGACGGCGGTAGCTGTTCATGCGAGCTTTGCGGTAGGTCTCTGCGTGGCGCTCATA
>CAZCWX010000076.1:0-94147 GCA_964502465.1 uncultured Enterobacteriaceae bacterium
TGCGCACGGAAAGAAACAGGGGCAACGCAGACTGCCAAAATGCTATTGGAGGAACTCACTGAGGGTTGGTAGCGGCTTGTCCCTCTCGGGGAATGACAGAGACCATAATAATCACGTCGTAACGCTCCTGCAGTTCGATAACGAGGTCGTACATCCACTCCCGCGCCTGGTAAATGTCTGTCATGGGCATCGGTAAGCTGACCTCTACACTGATATCCTCGTCAGTGAGAGGAACGGAACGAGGTTGGATGTGCGCCTGGGGAAACTGCGCGAGGATTTTGGTGATCAACTCTGCTGTTGCGGAAGAAGCAGTAAGAGCCGTCTGTTTCAGGGCTGTTGGATTCATATACATGCCTCGTTCAGAAAACCTTGTGCCCTCTGCCAACGGCGTGCTGCTTCAGTCTTGTCCACGAACGTTCCTCTGATTGAATTTATAATGACATTCCTGCTCCTCTTTGTGTAGTAGCCGGTAGCGTGCGCTCTGCGCACGGAAAAATGTGGGCATGGTCTCGCTGCTTGTGCACGCAGACCGGGGTGTCTCTCCAAGGATTTGACCTGCCTGCCGCAGAGATACGTGAGTTGTCAGCCGGATCAATTTGCGTATGATGGAACAGGAAGGAGGCTTGCCGTATGAGATCCTTGCAAGTTGAGTTACCAGATAAATTAGCTGGAGAAGTTGCCGCATTGGTCCAGGCTGGATGGTTTCGTAGCGAAGATGAACTTGTTCGCCTCGCTCTCGTCGAGTTTGTACAGCGTCATCGATTTGAGCTGTTAGAACAATTCCAGCGAGAAGACATTGCATGGGCTCTACAACAAAAAGGGACGAGCATGTGAGATGTATTGTCTCGAATACAGGGCCGGTGTTACATCTTGGCGAAGCGGAAGCTCTGAGTTTATTAGAGCACACCGGAAAGTTCCATATCCCCAAAGTCGTAGATACCGAGATAGAACAGCACGACCCAGACTGGAAGAGAAAAAGGCCAACATGGATCAGAGTGGATGATTGAACTCCTTCTTCCCATCTTAGATCGCCTGGCACAATCCTCGTTGTGGATTTCTGCACGAGTCCTTGCCGAGGCAAAAGCAGCCCTGGATCAACTTTTTTCATGAAGGAGCGAACAAAGGACCACGTAGCATAGGGGGCACGAGCCATCTTACGACTGGCCTGACAGTGCACATAAATTCGATAAAGTATGCACATAAAGCACCTTGTGCGCGAGTCACGTATGGGACATACGAATATCGATCTTGATGAGACATTAGTGACTGAGGCGATGCGACTCACAGGAGTCTCCACCAAGAAGGAAGTGGTCCATCTCGGGCTCCGTGAACTGGTTCGGTTGGCACGCCTCCGTGGCGTCCGAGAACACCGGGGAAAATTTCACTGGCAGGGAGATTTGCAAAAGTTGCGTGAGGACGAACCTCATGACACGGGTCGGTCCTCTCGTTGATACGAACGTTTTGATCGACTATTTTGGCGGCACAGAGAACCGCGAAAGCGATGTCCTCGACCAGCTTCTCGCCGCGGGACCACCTCCAGCAACCTGCCCAATTATTGTTCAGGAATACTTACAGGGATTGCTTGACCCGCATGGATTCACCCTTGCTCGCCTCGATCTAGAGCATTTTGACCAACTTCCTCCTCCGGGCTCCTGCCAGTTGACTGACTATCGTTGACGCCTCACCGGGAGCTTTATACTGTGCTGAGGTGACTTATCAAAAGAAAGAAGAAAGACGTTTCCAACCTCTTCACACACCAAGGAAAGGACCAGCGAACAGTAGGCCTTTTGCTCAGCGTGGGCAACCATTCACCAAACGACCTCCCAGTAGAGAACCGCGACCGCCGTGCCCGCATTATCCTGCCTGTTATGGCTGTCCGTTTATCCAGTTTCCGTACCGTCAACAGCTAGAAAAGAAACGCGAGCGCGTGGCGGTTGCTCTGTCTGCGTACCCTGCACTCAGCAACATTGACGTACCCCTGCCGCTTGCCTCACCGCGGCAGTTTGGGTACCGCTCTCGGGTGAAACTGGCGGTCCGCCGCCTCGGGGGGAAGGTTCTCATTGGTCTCTACCGGCCAGAGTCGCATCAAGTGGTCGATATTTCCGCCTGTCCGGCCCATCCCCCACAGATCAACCAAATCGTCCAGTTTCTCAAGCAGGCGATTGATCAGCTCGACATTGTGCCTTATGACGAAACTCGTGGTACTGGGCAACTCCGGTACATCGACCTGCGCTATAGCTTTTGGCAACGGCAAGCACTGCTGACGCTCGTCACTCGTCACATGGACTTTCCGCAAATGCGGGAGCTAGTCCGCCAGCTTGAGCGCCGCTTTCCTTTCCTCGTTGGTATCGTGCAAAACATTAACGACAAGCCGGGCAATGCGATCTGGGGGGAACGGTTTCACCCTATCCGCGGGCGTGATTCATTGCTTGAACGCATCGGCCCTTTTCGTCTGCACTCGCCGGTCGATACGTTTACGCAGGTGAACCCGCCGGTTGCTCGCAAACTCTACGAAACGGTGATCGAATGGGCAGGACTCACCGGCGAAGAGATCGCTCTCGATCTCTACTGTGGGATTGGCCCAATTGCGCTCTATCTGGCCTCGCACGCCAAGCTTGTGGTTGGCATCGACGAGAATGTCCGAGCCATTAATACCGCTAAGGAAAATGCGCGGCGCAACGGATACCATAATTGCCGTTTTTTTGCTGGGGACGCAGCAGAAAAACTCAAAGAGGTGGCTGCGACTTTGTCGCGTATAGATGTGGGTGTGGTGAACCCACCGCGTAAAGGCTTGAGCCCAGAGGCATTTGCGACCGTACAGGCAATCAGACCACCACGGCTACTGTATGTCTCGTGCGAGCCGATGACACTGGCGCGTGACCTTGAGCAATTTTGCCAGGGGGGCTATACGCTTTCGCGGGTGCAACCACTGGATATGTTCCCCCTGACCGATCAGGTCGAAACGGTCGCCTTGCTGGAAGGGAACTAGGCTAATGATCGGAACAGAACGGTGACGAGGGTGACCTCGCTGATGACAGGACTGGCATGAAATCTGCCCCTTCTCCTCTCTGGCTCCAGGCAGTGGGCTGGGATCAGATTCCCGGACTGGTGCACGGATTCTCTGGGCGGTTGCATGACCGTGAAACGCTCCCTGGGCTCGATCGGGAAGGGCTCACATTGCGAACCGTCAAGCAAGTGCATGGCGATAATGTTGTGGTAATCTCCCATAGTGATCACAAGAACGACCGGCCAGAAGCTGACGGAATGATCACGGCGGAACCAGGGGTTTTGCTGGGGATTGCCACGGCAGATTGTGTTCCTGTACTGCTGGTCGCGCCTGAGCACGGTATTGTGAGTGCGGTGCACGCGGGCTGGCGAGGCACGCTCAAGGGAATTTGTGTCCGGGCGATCGAGACACTCACGACGGAATGGGGTGTCGATCCGCAACGTCTGTGGGTTGCCTTCGGGCCGGCGATTGACAGGTGCTGCTATGAGGTTGGACGAGAGGTGGGGGAAGTGCTCTGCCAACAGTGGCAGATTCGGCATCCTGCGGCGTGGCAACCGCGCGGGGAGAAAGGCGTGTTAGATCTCCGGCTGATTAACCTGATCCAGTGTGCACGTGCCGGTGTGCCACGCGACCACCTGCAGCCTGTTGGGCCATGCACGTTTTGTGAGGAAGGCAGCTTCGCGTCGTATCGTCGGGAAGGGGCACACGCGGGACGCCAACTCAGTGTCGTCGGCTGGCGCAGGAGGAGAGAGCCGTCGGGAGATTGTCTCATAGACTGTTATTAGGAGCGGCGTATGCAGGTTGCTGTCATCGGTGCTGGGGGGTGGGGCACTGCCCTGGCCTCGTTGTTGGTCAAGGCCGGCCACCAGGTCCGCTTATGGGTCCGGACTCCGGCTCTCTGTGCACAACTCCAGCAGACGAGAGAGAACCTTCCTTACCTCCCTGGGGTGCTCCTTCCTGAAGAGCTGCGCTACACTCCTGTGCTTTCCGAGGCGGTTGCGGATACCGACCTGCTGGTCCTCGCGGTCCCCTCGCATGCGGTGCGGACAGTGGCAGCGGCGCTTCACCCCTGGGTGTCTGGGAATCCGCTGCTGGTGAGCACCACGAAAGGGATCGAAGAAGAGACGTTGCTGACCATGACGGCAGTCCTCTGTCATGTGTTGGGCGAGACTTGGCAGCCACGTCTCGCTGTGCTATCTGGGCCCAGCTTTGCGCTCGAAGTTGCCCAAGGTTTGCCCACGGCTGTGACCGTCGCTGCGCAGGAACCTGTCGCGACTCAGGTCCAACGTCTCTTTTCGTCCGCGCGGTTTCGTGTGTACACGACTGCGGACCAGATCGGCGTGGAAATAGGGGGAGCGGTCAAAAACGTGATTGCCATTGCGGCTGGAGTCAGTGATGGCTTCGGGTATGGGGTTAGTGCACGAGCGGCCCTGATTACTCGCGGGCTGGCCGAGATTGTGCGGCTTGCCGTGCGCATAGGGGCACAGCCGCAGACGTTGTCTGGGCTTTCTGGTATGGGAGACTTAGTGCTCACGTGTACGAGCAACTTGAGCCGCAATCATACCGTTGGGGTCCAGCTTGGAAAAGGCGCACAGATAGGGAAGATCTTGCAGGACATGTACGTGGTGGCGGAAGGGGTGCGCACCTGTCGTTCAGTTTTTGTCTTGGCTCAACGCCTGGAGGTAGAAATGCCGATTGTCCGGCAGGTCTATGCCCTCCTCTACGAAGGCAAGCCGCCGCACCAAGTCGTGACTGACCTGCTGACGCGGGAAGTCAAACCTGAATTTCCTGGTTGAAGAAAATTGACAGACTTACCCTGGTATGGTCAGATGGAACCATTCATAATGGCATAGGCTGAAGAAAATTATTACGGATGAACCTCAATGAAAAGGACCTATCAACCAAGCAACATTCGCCGCAAACGCACGCATGGATTTCTCACTCGCATGAGTACGACGGCCGGTCGGGCCATACTCAAACGACGCCGGGCCAAAGGTCGCAAACGGCTGACCGTGCAGATTCCCCCCAAGCAAGCTCGACGATAACTGCTCAGGCTATACGACCAACGTTTCCCAAGGTCGCTCGTCTGTTGGTGCGCAGAGACTTTCTCGCTCTACAGCGCCGAGGAAAGCGGCGGTACTGTCCTCATTTTGTTGTGGTCACCGCCCCAGCTCAGGAAGGACGCTCTCGCCTTGGTATCACGGCGACACGTCGGTTTGGCAATGCGGTTGTGCGTAACCGTATGAAAAGAATCCTGCGTGAATTCTTTCGCGTACGCCAAAGAGCCATTACGCCGGCTCAGGATATTCTCGTGATTCCTCGGGCAGGAGCAGAGCAATTAACGGCTGCACAAGTGGCCGAGGAACTTGGAAGGGCTTTGTCTCTTGTTGAGTAAACGGTATAGCTTTCTCTTTATCTTCCCAGCCCTGGCTGCACAGGCGTTTTCCCATATGGGAAGGTACATCGTGAAAGGGAGCCTCCTCTGCTATAAGAGGATCGTCTCCCCTCTGCTTGGTCCGACCTGCCGCTTTTACCCAAGCTGCTCTTCGTATGCTGTCATGGCAGTAGAAAAGTACGGGGTGATGAAAGGTATTGGCTTAGCCCTACTTCGATTAGCGAAATGCCACCCTTGGCATCCAGGTGGTATTGACCCTCTCCGCTAGTATGGTGGAGCATGACAACAAAGGAACATGGATAAAAGAAGCCTTCTGGCTATTGTTCTCTGTCTCGTTATTTTGATCGCGTATCAGGAGCTGATCTCCTACCTGTATCCTCCGCCCAAACGGGTAGCGCCTACGGAGACGTCCCCTCCGTTTGCCCCCCCTGATTCCCCGGTCCCGCAGACGTTCGGACCCAGGGAGGAACCGTCAGTTCCCTCTGCAACTCCGCCAGCGCAAGACCTGATACGGGCGGTGCGAGATATTACGGTCGAGAATGAGGTCTACACCGCGGTATTTACCTCTTTAGGGGGTCGTCTGAAGAGTTTGCGCCTGAAAAACTATCCTGGCGATGAGGGAAGGAATAGCCCACCCCTTGAAATGGTGCGACCAGGTGCCGATGGTGAGCTGCCTTTAGGCATTCAGCTTGAGGGGAGGGGCGTCTCGGTCACTGATAACGCTGTACTGTATGAGGTCACCGGCAATCACCTTCACCTCCATGGGAATGAAAGGGCAACCCTGGCGTTCCACGGAAAAGACCACAACGGTATCGGCTTCGTCAAAGTGTTTTCGTTTACTGGCCACAGCTATGGCATGACCCTCGAAGTGAACCTCACCGGTATTTCAGAAATTGCCTCAGTTTTTTCCGTGCTGTGGGTGGAAGAACTGGCCTACCACCGCAGAGACTCGTCGTATTATATCCACGGGCAAGTGGCGTTGATGGGGCGGAAGTTTATCCAAGAAACGCCATCGCAGAATAAGGAAGAAGTCTTTGGTCCGGGAAAAATCCGCTGGGCTGGATATGCAGACAACTATTTTCTTTCCGCCGTGATTCCGCCAGAAGGAGACAATTATCGGCTCCTCTTCAAGACGGTTAATGGCACCTCGACGACTGCGCTCATGATTCCGTGGCAAGGAGTCCCTGTCGTCTATACGGTGTATATCGGGCCGAAGGAATTCGATGCCCTCAGCGCTGTAGACCCGGCTTTGGACCGCGCCATTGATTTCGGCTGGTTCCACTTTATTGCCCGACCGTTGGTGTCTTTACTCCGCTTTTTGCACTCTTTTACCGGCAATTACGGCCTCGACATCATCCTACTGACCTTGTTGGTCAAACTAGTTTTTTTTCCGCTGAGTAACAAGAGTTACAAGTCGATGTCGGAAATGCGCAAGCTCCAGCCCCAACTCGAACGCCTGCGGGAACAATACCCGGATGACCGTCAGCAGTTAAACAAAGAAATGATGGAACTCTACCGACGCCACAAGATTAATCCGCTCGGTGGCTGTCTGCCGATGGTTGTCCAATTACCCGTCTTTATTGGGCTTTATCAAGCCTTTATGCATGCCATTGAACTCCGGCAGGCACCATTTTTCGGCTGGATCCAGGATCTTTCGCAACCCGACCGCCTTGGGGGCATAGCGTTGCCGTTTATTGAACCCCCTGGTATTCCGGTGCTGACTCTCCTGATGGGGGGGACCATGTTTTTGCAACAGGCGATGACGCCTATGGGTGGGGATCCAATGCAGCAAAAAATGATGATGTTTATGCCGCTGATCTTCACCGTAATGTTTGTCAATTTTCCTTCTGGGTTGGTGCTGTATTGGCTAGTCAACAACGTGCTCAGCATCGCCCAACAGTATTGGTATATGAAAAAGTACGGTTGAGAACCGAGAGGGGAGAGGAACGTGACACAGGCTGTAGAAGCAGAAGGATGGACCATCGAGGAAGCGATCGCCTCGGCCCTCACGCAGTTGCGCGCCGCCAGGGAGCAGGTTGAGATTGAGATTCTTTCTCAGGCGACCAAGGGCTTTCTTGGTATTGGCGGAAAAAAGGCGCGGGTACGTGCGACCTTACGGGCCCCCTTAGCGATGCAGACGTTTGCCCCTGAACCTGCTGCCGTGCGAAGGCGGGAAGAGCGGCGCGCGCTGGAGCCGCTCGACAGTCCGACTGCTGAGGTTGCTCTTTTGCCGCGAGAGTTGGGAGAAAAGGCTTGCGAGGTGTTGAAAGAGGTATTGCGACTCATGGGTCTGGATGCCTCCCTGTCCTTTGAGGTGCAAGAAGAAGAAGTGGTCGTGAACATTCTTGATGCCGCAGAGGGCATTGTAATCGGCCGGAACGGCCAAACCCTTGACGCGCTTGAATACCTGGTGAATCGGGCCATTACTCGCAGTGAAGAGAGCGAAATGCGTATCGCTATCGATGCGGAAGGCTATCGAGAGCGCCGACGGAAGAATCTGGAAAATCTGGCGCTCCGCTTAGGAGAACGGGCGAAGCGACGGCGGAAAACCGTCACATTAAACCCGTTGAGCCCACGTGATCGGCGTGTCATTCACCTTGCCCTGGAACGTGACCCTCTGATCACAACCCGCAGTATGGGCAGAGGGTATTTTCGCCGTCTGTGTATCGTGCCAGAGGAAGGCCCACGTCGAGAGCGAGGAAAAGGCATAGCTCGGGTTCAGGCGATCGAATAACTGGGTATATCAAAACGTAGTTCTGTTTTTTTCTCTTTCTTCATGCGTACCGAACTGGGGAGGTTGAGGGTATGGTCAATGACCAGCAGACCTTGATTCTCTCCCCAGCTTGCAAAAGCAAGAGTCATCAAGCGTTGTGTACGAGCACGACACCATTGCTGCTATCGCTACTCCCCCAGGACAAGGAGGGATAGCAATTGTTCGTGTTAGTGGCCCTCAGGCTGAAGAGACTGCGCGGAGAATTTTCGTACTAACCAGGCCACAGGAAACGCTGGTCTCCCACCACCTCTATTTCGGACATATCGTTGATCCACTCACCGGTAATCCTCTTGATCAGGGACTCCTGACGGTGATGCGTGCTCCTCGCAGCTATACCGGTGAGCACGTTGCGGAGATTCACTGCCATGGAGGCAGTTTCATTACTCGTCGAGTCCTTTCAGCGCTGTTGAGTCAAGGGGTGCGTCTCGCGCAACCGGGTGAGTTTACCAAGCGTGCGTTTTTGAACGGCCGGCTTGATCTCTCTCAGGCTGAGGCAGTTGTGGACCTGATTCAGGCGAAGAGTGAGCAAGGACTGCAGTTGGCCTGGGAGCACCTCTCCGGGCGTCTCTCGCAGTGCTGCGCACAGCTGCGAGAGAAAGTGATTGACCTTACTGCCTATGTTGAAGCGTTTATCGACTTTCCCGAGGAAGATATTCCACAGCGGACACAAACGGAATTAGCGCAAACAACCTCTGCCTTGATACAGGAGATTGCCGATCTCAGCGCAACCTTTGTACAGGGAAAAGTGTACCGCGAAGGCATTCGCACAGCGATTGTGGGGAAGCCAAATGTCGGAAAATCGAGTCTGCTGAACCTGCTCGCTGGGACAGAGCGAGCGATTGTGACGACAGTACCAGGGACGACTCGTGACATTGTGGAAGAAACCGTGGTTGTTGCCGGCGTTCCGTTGGTCTTGTGGGATACTGCTGGCCTGCGTGACTCAGCAGATGAAGTAGAACGTATTGGCATCGAGCGAGCCAGAGCTGGCATCCGGGGTGCGGAATTAGTGCTGGCAGTGTTTGACGCTTCTCAAGCGTTCGATGAAGGGGACAAATCTGTCTGTGCGGAGTTGGCTGGCAAAGTCGTCATTCCGCTGTTCAACAAGGGAGATTTACCTGTGGTGATGACTGCCGCGGATTTACACACTGCTCTTCCCTCTGTTGGTCCTCCGGTGTTGCTCTCTGCCAAGTGGGGGACTGGTGTTGCGGAACTGGGAGACCGCATTGTCCAGGTGGTTTTTGGCGCGGAATGGTCACCAGTGCAGGAACAGGCGAGAGGCATCGTTGTTTCACGTGAACGTCACCGTGATGCCCTGGTCAAAGCAGAACACAGCCTCAGACAGGCCGGCGGAAGCTTGCGCACCGGCCTGCCTCTCGATCTGGTCGCGGTTGATCTCCGAGCCGCTCTGGATCATATTGGTGTCATCACCGGTCATGTGACCACTGAGGATATTCTCGACCGGGTATTCAAAGAATTCTGCATCGGAAAATGAGCGGTCCGAGCGCTCTTTCCCATCACGGAAGAGGCAGCACAGGTATGAGATACGACGTCATTGTTGTTGGAGCTGGTCATGCGGGCATCGAGGCCGCGTTAGCCGCAGCCCGGATGGGCTGTAAAACCCTCATGTTGACGCTCAATTTGGACCATATCGGCCAAATGTCTTGCAATCCGGCGATTGGCGGTATTGGCAAAAGCCATCTGGTGCGGGAGATCGATGCCTTAGGAGGAGAGATGGCGAAAGCCATTGACGAAACTGGCATTCAGTTTCGTGTGCTCAACACCAGAAAAGGCCCAGCTGTACGTGCAACCCGCGCCCAGGCTGATAAGGCCCTCTACCGACAACGCATGAAGCGGACGCTAGAAACGACGGAAAATCTGACTTTGCGACAAGGGTGCGTCGAGCGGTTGCTGATTGACAATGGGGAAATGCTTGGTGTCGAGAGCCAAATTGGCGAGATCTTTTCCGGCAGGAAAGTGATCTTAACCACTGGCACGTTCCTCAAAGGGTTAGTGCATGTTGGCTTAAAACATTACTCCGCTGGCCGGGCCGGAGATTTTTCCGCTGAGGGATTGAGTGATCACCTGCGTACTCTCGGTTTTCGCATCGGTCGGCTCAAAACCGGCACGTGCCCGAGACTGGATGGGAGAACGATCGACTACCAGGTGCTTGACCCACAGTACGGAGACGAGCCGCCGCCGCCCCTCTCTTTTTCCACCGAACGGATCAGCCAAACCCAGATCCCCTGTTATCTGACGTATACCAATGGCAAAACACACGAGGCGATTCTCAACGGTCTCGACCGTTCCCCCCTGTATTCGGGGGTGATCCAAGGACGGGGGCCCCGCTATTGTCCTTCCATCGAAGATAAAGTGGTGCGCTTCAAGGACAAGTCCCGCCATCAGATTTTTCTCGAACCTGAGGGCCGAGACACTGTCGAAGTGTATCCCAACGGCCTCTCGACCAGCCTTCCCTTGGACGTACAGCTCCAGATGGTTCGTTCAATCACCGGCCTTGAACAGGCTGAGATTATGCGGCCTGGCTATGCCATCGAGTATGATTATGCCGATCCGACACAACTGTCCCCCAGTTTAGAGACCAAATTGGTGCGAGGCTTGTATTTCGCGGGTCAGATCAATGGGACGACTGGATATGAAGAAGCTGCGGCTCAGGGTCTGATGGCAGGGATCAACGCTGTATTGAGTCTGCGGGGGGAAGAGCCACAGGTGTTCACTCGTGATCAGGCCTACATTAGTGTTTTGATTGATGATTTGGTGACAAAAGGCGTGGGCGGGGAACCGTATCGGATGTTTACCTCTCGGGCTGAGCATCGCCTCTTGCTCCGCGAGGACAACGCAGACCTCCGCTTGCGGGAATGTGGCTTTCGCATTGGCTTGGTGCAAGAGGCCGACCGGAGACGGACCGCAGAAAAGCAGAGTGCTATCGAGGTTGAATTACAGTGCTTTGAAAAAACCATGGTTGTTCCAAGTGAACCCCTGAATGCCCGGCTCTTCTTCTATGGGAGCGCGCCAGTCAAAACCCCTTTATCATTAGCGCAACTGCTGAAGCGTCCTGAGTTGACCTATGAGATGTTATGGGAACTGAAACCATTGGCGATGCCAGCCGTGAGAGAAGTCGCTGCTGCGGTGGAGATTGCCATTAAGTACGCCGGCTATATCCGTCGCCAGGAAGAAAGCGTTGAACGTCTCCAACATTTAGAACGGGCTCGTATCCCGCTGCGTTTAGACTATCGAGCAGTCAGTGGCCTTTCAAAGGAAGTCTGCGAAAAACTCGTTGCCCTGCAGCCACGTTCCCTGGGACAGGCGGCGCGCATTCCTGGTGTTACACCCGCGGCCCTCTCCCTTTTGGCCGTGCATTTGAAGCGGGTTGGTGCGGCATGAAGTGATGGTTGACGAAACCTCCACCCCCATACTACGCGAGGGGGCCAAACATTGTGGCGTGACACTTTCTGACGCGGACGTTGAGCGCTTTTCCCTCTACATAGAAGAACTGCAGCGCTGGTCGAAGATCGCCAACCTCGTTTCTCAAACTGATACCCAAACGGTCATTCGCAAGCATATTCTTGATTCACTTGCCATTTTTCCTCTTATTCCCCGTGAGAGCCGCGTACTCGATCTTGGTAGCGGGGCTGGATTTCCTGGGCTTATTTTAGCCATACTAGGCCCATCCCTGGACATCAGTTTAGTTGAGGCACGGCGAAAACGGGCCAGTTTTCTCAAAGCAGTGATCAGGAAAACAACACTGACAAACGTGCGCGTATACGAAGGAAGGGCCGAGAAATTAGTAGAAACTGTCTCATTCCAGGGGATGTTCAACGTGGTCGTGACACGGGCGACCTGGGATCTCAGCGAATTTCTGCGACTTGCTGCGCCATGTTTACGAGAGGGAGGTATGGCTTTGGCTATGAAAGGACCACAGGGAGAAAAAGAATTGACAGATAGCGACACGCATTTTCAGGATAGTGGTTTTACTCTACTGCGTATCTATCAGTACGGGTTACCTTTTGGGCAGGAAAGACGCAAGGTTGCTGTTTTTATCAAAGAGGGTTTCACGTGAAACGTTCTGTCTCGATTTGTGGCCTTGAGCTTTTTAAATTCCTGGATGACAATGTTTCACGTGGAACCTTTGTCACTGCTCGAAAGGGCGCTTTTCTTCTTAGGATTCTTATGGTAGGGAAGCGGCGGTGAGTAGGGTCATCTGTATTGCGAACCGCAAAGGAGGAGTCGGGAAAACTACGACAGCCATTAATCTTTCTGCTGCCTTAGGAGTGGCGGAAGAGGGGACGTTGTTAATCGACTGTGATCCCCAAGGAAACGCCACAAGTGGTGTAGGCGTCAAGCTTGACGCGGATACGCCAACCCTCTATGACGTGCTTTTGGGAGAGTGCTCTGTGCAGGAGGCAGTACAACAGACTGCTATCGCACACTTAACCGTTCTTCCCGCTAACCACGACCTTATTGGCGCTGAGGTGGAACTCCTCGATAGCGACCACCGAGAGTATCTCTTGCGCACCCTGTTGCGCGCAGAACGCGAACGGCACCACTACATCTTGCTTGATTGTCCCCCGTCGCTTGGACTCCTCACGGTCAATGCGCTCACGGCGGCGGATAGCGTGCTGATTCCGCTTCAGTGTGAGTACTATGCCCTTGAAGGGCTCCGGTCACTGCTGGAAACTATTAGTCTGATCCGTGAGCGGTTAAATCCCGAGCTGGCGATCGAGGGGATTCTGCTGACGATGTTTGATCCGAGAAACAAATTGTGTCATCAGGTCGCCGATGACGTGCGCCGGTTCTTTCCTCACTACGTGTTTGCTGCCGTGATTCCCCGGAACGTGCGACTCAGCGAGAGTCCGAGCCACGGCCTGCCGGTGATCTTGTACGACCCGTCCTGCCGTGGTGCGCAAAGTTATACCGAGTTAGCGCAGGAAATCACAAGTCGTGAGCCTTCTGCCTGGGCGCTTCCGTTCTCGTTCGAGGACATGAAAAGATGAACGAAACAGTCGGGAATAGCAAACGCCGTGGGTTAGGGCGCGGGCTCGGTGCGCTCATTCCTGCGCCCCCCCTTTCACCCCCCTCACCTGCGCGACACATCCCGCTCAGCGAGATTCGCCCGAATTCACGTCAACCACGTCGGTTTTTTGCTGAAGAGCGGCTGGCTGAGCTCGCCGAGTCGATTCGTCAACAGGGCGTGCTGCAGCCTCTGGTGGTGCGGAGAGTTGAACACGGATACGAATTGATCGTTGGTGAGCGGCGGTTCCGTGCGGCACAGCGTGCCGGCCTTGAGTCTGTACCGGTCATGGTGAAAGAAGCAACTGACGCGCAGAGCCTGGAGATGGCGCTCGTCGAGAATATCCAACGGGAAGAACTGACCCCGATCGAAGAGGCCCTCGCCTATCGCCAATTGATGGAAGAATTTCGCCTGACTCAAGAGGAGATTGCCAACCGTGTTGGCAAAAGCCGACCGGTTGTTACGAACCTTCTGCGGGTGCTGAACCTGCCAGAGGAAATCAAAGAAGAGGTGGACCGCGGCAACCTCTCAGTCGGCCATGCCCGTGCATTACTCTCGTTGGGAACGCCAGAGCAGCAAATTGACCTGGCCCGACGGGTCATGCGGCAGGGCCTGTCCGTACGCGAGACGGAAACCCTGGTCGCTCGGTTCCCTGAAGCCTCGCCCTCGCTGCCCCCCTCTCGGGAGTCGGTATGGTCTCCAGACGAAGTATCGCCTGCGAGAACAGACGTACATTTGCATGCCCTGGAGGAAGAACTGATCCGTGCGCTTGGCACCAAAGTCCGCATCCACACGCGCAAGAAGGGTGGGCGGATTGAGATTGAGTATTATTCTAATGAAGAGCTCGAAGGAATTTTGCGACGGTTGAAGGGGTAATAGAGGAACCCTTTTTGAGATGGAGAAACAAGACGCGCCGCCGCCCTTCGACAGGCTCAGGGCGAACGGGTCTGGTGCTGAAATCGGTAAGGATTTTCCGTTCGTGCTGAGAGTGCCGAAGCATGAACGGCGCTCACCCGCCACATCTTATTGAGGAAAACTCTAGATTGCATCTTGTCATCAATAGAGAGGAGATCTGGAACTGTGTTGTCATTTCCGCCTGACTGGACTTTTGTTTTTCAAATCGTTCTCTTTCTTATATTGTGGACAGTCCTTCGTCGGCTGTTGTTCGAACCCAATCTGGCGGTGCTGAAAAGCCGGGAGCAGCGCACCGCTGGTGCTTTGAAAGAAGCGAACCAGATCAAAGCTGAAGCCGAACAGATAGGGGAGCAGTATAGAACTCAGCTTGCACAGACGAGGGGGCAAGCGCTGCAACACGTAGAAAGAGTCTATCGTGAGGCCGAAGAGCACGCACGAATGCTGCTTGAGGCCGCACGCACGGAGGCTGCACACGTGACCGCGAGTATGCAGGAGACCCTGAGCCAAGAAGTTGACGAGGCCCGGCGCGGATTGGAAGCGCGCATTGCAGAATTCTCTCGGGGGATCGCAGAAAAGCTTTTGGGGAGGCCCTTGACGTAGTTATGAGGAAACATTTAAACAAGGTGGTCGGTTTCGCCGTTCCCGTTTGTTCCCTGTTGCTCTCCTCCGCCCTGTGGGCGGCAGAAGAGGGGCATGGCGGACATGAGGGGATTGGCTCACAACTGCTCGTTCTCGTTTTCTTCACGATCAACTTTTTATTATTCGCCCTTTTATTGCGCAAATATGCGCTCCCGGTTGTGAGAGACGCCTTGCGCAACCGGCGCGATACCGTGGTACAGGCGCTCAACGAAGCGAAACGAGCCAGAGAAGAGGCGGAAACGTTGCGCTTGGAATATGAGCAGCGACTTGCCGGGCTTGCCGCTGAGCGAGAACGTCTGCAAGCTGAAGCGCTGGAAGCTGCGGAGCGAGAAAAAGAAAAGACTCTGAACGAAGCACGCCGTATGGCAGAACGTATACACACTGAAGCCCGTATGGTGGCTCAACGAGAGATCGAAGAAGCGCGTCGTATCCTCCGCCAGGAAGTGGCCGAACAAGCCGTTCGTATCGCTACAGAAATGATCCGTTCTCATCTGACTCGTGCGGACCAGCACCGCTTTGTCCAAGACCTTGCTCTTGAGGTAACCAATGCCGGGAACGAAAGCCGCTAAACGCTACGCGAAAGCCTTGTTTGACCTTGCTGAAGGGCAGGGGGTGGCAGAAGAGGTCAGTACTGAGCTCACTCAGTTCGCCAGCGCGCTGGCTGACCCCGCGCTGGTTGAAGCGTTCGCACTCCCAACGCTGCCTCTGCAGGTCCGCAGAGACATCGCTGACCACCTTGCAACTGCTCTTTCGCTCCAGCCGCTGGTAGGGAATTTTCTCCGCGTTCTGGCAGAGAACGACCGCTTGAGGGACCTCGGCGATATTGCCCACGCGTATCAGAACCTGCTCGAGCGAGCCAGGGGACAGGTTCGTGCTGTAGTGAGCGCTGCGACTCCTCTTTCACCAGAAGAAAGGCAAAACCTGCTCGATGCTTTTAGTCGCCTCACTCACAAAACTGTTATTCCTACAGAGGAACTTGACCCAGCGTTGCTTGGTGGGGTGGTCGTGGCAATTGAGGGGCGGGTGTATGACGCAAGTCTGAAAACCCAGCTCCGACGATTGGGGGAGGCGTTAGCGCAGCAATTGTAAAAAAAATTGTAGAGGGATCACCACAGTCGGTAGTCGATCACACCATGAGGATCATGTTTTGATGACAGAAGGGGCAGATGTCTTGAGTGTCTGCTGGTGTGGGAATCCAGAGGACAGGTATCCTGTTAAAGGTTTTTCGTAACCATATCCACGAGGGAAAACGATGGAACTGCGTGCTGCAGAGATCAGCGAAATTATCAAACAACAGATCCAAGGCTATAGCAAACATGTGGAATTGCGAGAGACTGGCACGGTGCTCTCGGCTAGTGATGGTATCGCCCGCATCCATGGTTTGGATCGGGTTGCGGCGGGAGAATTATTGCTCTTTCCACACGATATCTATGGGTTAGCGTTGAACTTAGAGGAAGATAACGTGGGCGCGGCGGTATTTGGGGAAGTGCAGGCGATCAGAGAAGGAGACGAGGTCCGTCGCACTGGCCGTATTGCCGAGGTTCCCGTTGGCGAGTCTATGCTCGGCCGTGTGGTGAATGCCCTTGGGCAACCAATAGACGCCAAAGGTCCCGTTGCCACCACAGAGACGCGCCGCATTGAGGTGAAGGCACCAGGGATTGTCCTGCGTCAGCCAGTAAAGGAGCCGCTCCAGACTGGCATCAAGGCGATTGACTCAATGATCCCTATTGGTCGAGGGCAGCGCGAGTTGATTATCGGGGACCGCCAGACTGGAAAGACCGCGCTCATTATCGATGCAATTATTAATCAAAAAGGCGGTGATGTTTTCTGTATCTACGTTGCGATTGGCCAGAAACGCTCGACCGTCTCCCAAGTCGTAGAACGCTTAACCCGCGCCGGAGCGATGGAATACACTACCGTGGTTGCCGCAACCGCTTCAGAGGCAGCGCCTTTGCAGTTCATTGCCCCCTATGCTGGCTGTGCGATGGGAGAATACTTCCGCGATAACGGTAAACATGCCTTGGTCGTCTACGACGACCTTTCAAAACATGCCGTTGCCTATCGTCAGCTCTCGCTCCTCCTCCGTCGACCGCCGGGACGCGAGGCCTTCCCTGGCGATGTATTTTACTTGCACTCTCGCCTGCTCGAACGGGCGGCGAAGATGAGTGCGGCTCTGGGAGGAGGGTCGCTGACTGCACTGCCTGTGATCGAAACGCAAGCTGGCGACGTATCGGCGTATATCCCTACGAACGTGATCTCGATTACCGATGGTCAGATCTTTTTAGAAACAGACCTCTTTTATGCTGGGGTTCGACCAGCGGTCAACGTCGGCATTTCTGTCTCTCGTGTGGGGGGGGCCGCGCAGATGAAGGCCATGAAACAGGTGGCAGGTTCTCTCCGCCTTGACTTGGCGCAATATCGTGAAATGGCAGCGTTCGCGCAATTTGGCTCAGACCTTGATGCCGCAACCCAGCGGATGTTAGCCCGCGGCACCCGTTTGGTCGAGATTCTCAAGCAAGGGCAGTATCAGCCACTTCCTGTCGAACGCCAGATCCTCATCCTTTACGCAGGGACCAATGGCTTTGTCGATCAGTTACCTGAGAGTGCCCTGAAGAAGTATGAGCAAGAACTTTTCCGCTTCATCGACACTCGCCACCCTGATATCTTCGCTGATCTGCTCACGAAACGCGAGCTGAGTGATGAGCTGAAAGAGCGGATCAACACCGCCCTCAAAGAGTTTAACGAAAGTTTCACTGCATAAATTCTCATGGCCACTCTCAAAGCGATTCGCAGACGTGTCTCGTCCGTCCGGAACATTCAACAGATTACCAAGGCGATGAAAATGGTCTCTGCTGCCCGGCTACGCCGGGCACAGGAGGCTGCATTCGCCGCGCGACCGTATGCTGAGAAACTCGAAGCCGTATTGCAAAACTTAGCGGCCCAGCGTGATACCCTTGCTCATCCGTTCCTCACCGCTCGCGAGGAAAAGAACGTTGATCTGCTCGTCATTACCTCTGATCGTGGCCTTTGCGGTGGGTTCAACGCCAACCTGATCCGGGCTGCCGAGGCCTTTATGCGGGAGCGCACTGAGCAAAAGGTCTCCCTCTCTTTCATTGGGCGGCGGGGGGTTGATTACTTCAAGCGTCGGCCGGTACCCATAACAGAACAGCACGTCAACCTCTTTGGCCGCCTGACTCCGCCCCTCGCGCATGAAATTGGTCAGCGTATGGGTGAACGCTTTCTCCGGGGAGAATCAGACGGTTTCTATGTGCTGTACGCCCGCTTCCGCTCTGCGTTAGTGCAAACCCCCACGGTTGACCAAGTCTTGCCCATTGTCGCAAAAGAACGGGAAGCGGCGCAGGGGTCACTGGAATATCTCTATGAACCGACCCCACAAGCACTGCTGGTGAGCCTTCTGTCACGCTATGTCGACATGCTGATCTATCGAGCGATGCTCGAGTCGATCGCGAGTGAGCACGGTGCTCGCATGACCGCGATGGACAACGCGACGAACAATGCCGTGGACATGATCAGCCGTCTGACCTTGGATATGAACCGGGCTCGTCAGGCCGGTATCACCCGTGAGTTACTGGAAATCGTTTCGACAAGTGAGGCCTTGAAGTAGAAAGAAGTTGTCAGTTCCTCGTCGTTCATCCTTTTTGTGGATGCTGACCACGGATCACTGGCAACTGTAAAGAGAGGACACACGAGTATGAATGCGGGCAAGATTACCCAGGTGATGGGAGCCGTAGTAGACGTCGAGTTTGAGAACAGCTCCCTCCCACCGATCTACAATGCGCTGCTGGTGACGAACTCAACAATTAACGACAAAGAGTGGAATTTAACCCTGGAGGTTTCTCAACATTTAGGCGAAAACACCGTCCGTTGCATCGCTATGGATAGTGCCGAAGGGCTGGTGCGTGGTGCAGAAGTCCGCGACACTGGGAACGTGATTACTGTACCGGTCGGTCAGGAAACCTTAGGGCGGATTCTCAACGTTGTCGGTGAGCCGGTAGATGAAGGCGCACCGCTCGACCAGGTCAAACGTTCCCCTATTCACCGACCGGCTCCGTCTTTTGCTGATCAATCCACCGAAGTAAAGATCCTAGAAACTGGTATCAAAGTTGTGGATCTGCTGGTCCCCTATCCTTTGGGAGGGAAGATCGGTCTCTTTGGCGGCGCTGGTGTGGGAAAGACCGTTATCCTCTTGGAGTTGATCAGCAATATTGCCACTCAACACGGCGGCTACTCTGTCTTTGGCGGTGTGGGCGAGCGTACCCGAGAAGGCAATGATCTGTGGTTGGAGATGAAGGAGTCGGGCGTAATCAACAAGGCCGCTCTCGTTTATGGCCAGATGAATGAGCCGCCAGGTGCGCGGGCGCGTGTTGGCCTCTCTGCTTTGACCATTGCGGAGTATTTCCGCGATGAAGAACATAAAGACGTCTTGCTCTTCATCGACAACATTTTCCGCTTCGTTCAAGCAAACTCTGAGGTCTCGACGCTGCTTGGCCGTATCCCTTCGGCGGTGGGATATCAGCCGACATTGTCCACAGACATGGGGGACTTGCAAGAGCGTATTACCTCAACCAAGAATGGCTCGATTACCTCTGTGCAGGCCATCTACGTACCGGCCGACGACCTGACAGACCCGGCGCCGGCCACAACCTTTGCCCACCTCGACGCTACTACTGTGCTCTCGCGCCAGATTGCCGAACTCGGTATTTACCCGGCAGTGGACCCCCTCGACTCGACTTCGCGGATGCTCGATCCGAACGTGATCGGCGAAGAACACTATCAGGTTGCCCGCCGTGTACAGGAAATACTGCAGCGTTATAAAGACTTGCAGGATATTATCGCTATTTTAGGCATTGACGAGCTTTCTGAAGAAGACAAAATCGTTGTTGCCAGAGCAAGAAAAGTCCAAAGATTTCTGTCTCAGCCGTTTAACGTGGCAGAACAATTTACTAATATCAAAGGAGTTTATGTGCGTGTGAAAGATACAGTCCGTAGTTTTAAGGAATTAGTCGAAGGAAAACACGACGACCTGCCTGAGCAAGCCTTTTATATGGTCGGTACAATAGAAGACGCGATTGAGAAGGCCAAAAGGCTCGCAACGTAAACAAAGGGTGCAGAGTGAAAAGTCCCCAACTCTTCGCAGCTGACTTTTTATTACTAAACGCTTCGGAGCACTATGGCTGACTTTCTTCGTCTTCGTGTGATAACGCCAGAGCGGTTACTTCTCGATGAAGAAGTAGATGAGGTCACTGCTCCTGGCACGGTCGGTGAGTTCGGTGTCCTCCCGAACCACATCACTTTTCTCTCTTCTCTGCAACCAGGCAGACTGACCTACAAGAAGGGCGCACAAGTACATGCCCTTGCTGTCAGTGGAGGATTCGCCGAAGTCGTGGATAACGTGATGACTGTCCTAGCTGATAGCGCTGAGTTCGCTGAAGAAATTGATATCGAGCGGGCCCGTGTGGCGCTACGCACAGCCGAAGAGCGTCTGAAAAAGCTTGCAGCGAGCGATCCTGACTTCGCTGAGGATGAAGCTGCACGTCTCCGTGCACAGGCCAGGATTGAGGTTGCGACAGGGAGTACTGCACAACGTATGTAAAATTATGGCTCATGTCCAGGATTTGTGCTGGCAACGGCAGGCAGAGCTTCCCCTACTCAGTAGACGTTCCACGGGAATAGTCCTGTAGAGTGGGCCGTGCCCGTCATCAAGCGCTCGCGCACAGATTTTGTACATACGCGAAAATTGTTTCCGCTTTTACCATTCTCGTAGTTGTGGTTAAGACACCCTTCTTTTTCAGCTTTGCTGAATCCACTCTGTTCTTTCCTGTCCCTGCGTTCCCTTTACCCCTATGGGACCCATCTCCCCCTTGGATACCGTCTGGCTGCTGACCGAGTAGTGGTCTCCTTCTATACTGCCTTTAAGTTTCTGGGCCTCTCTCCGATGATACAAATGCTGATCCTCTTCCTGACCGCCATAGGGCCAGAGGGAAACATAGGAGGTTTTCTCATGTTTGGGATTGACCCAACAATGTTAGTGATTTCCTTACTGGCTGGAGGAATTGTTATTCTCTTGATGCGTCTTCTCCTCCAGCCACATGCGCAATCTGCTGGGCCGCAGGGACGGTCTGATCTGGCCGGAGGAGGAACAGAGCCTTCTTCACGCCATTGGAATGCTACTGGAGACAAGTCCCCAGCTTTTGCCAATCAGTCTCTTGGACGGCAGAATGGTCTTCCTAACGGAGATACTACTGCACCAGTTCTTGCTCCTCTTGAAAAGAACGACATAACCCCAACTGGGTTCTCTGCGCCTGCTATGGAAGCAAAAATACCCGAAGCTTCGAACTCTGGAGAACAGAGACAGGCTCTTATTTTAGAGACTCCTGCCGAAAAGGTTTCAGAAATTGCTGCGAAACAAGGAGCCGTGGTCGGGCAGAAAAAGCAAGCTGGTTCGGACACGCTGTGGGCAGATTTGAAAAATGAGCGGACGGCACGTTTCATTAGTTTTATTAATTTCAAAGGTGGGGTAGGGAAGAGCACAACTGCAGTGGAAACTGCAGCGTCTCTTGCCCGACACTTTGGCAAGCGGGTGTTACTGATTGATCTGGATCCACAGACCAATTCAACTTTCTATCTGATGGATCATGCGGAGTGGGAACGATGGACCCAGACGAATGGTTCACTGAAAACGCTTTTTGAGGCGTATTTATCCGGTAAAGAAGACACATTCGACGTTTCTCAGGTGATTAAGAGAGATCTGCTGTGTCACGGAGGAACTCCTCTCGCTCCTGGCTTCGAGCTCTTACCCTCGCACCTTGCGCTCGTCCAGATTGATATTCAGTTGGCGGCACGATCAGTCATTGGCGAAGCTGTCTTTAGTAACCAGGCGATTATTCGCCAAGCGTTGCAAAAAGTCCAACATCAGTATGACTATATCTTCTTTGACTGTCCTCCTAACTTCAACTTAGTGACGCAAAATGGTCTTTTTGCCAGCGATGGGTATGTCATCCCTGCTATTCCAGATTACCTCTCGACTCTCGGCGTTAATCTGATCCAGGGAGAAGTGAACCGGTTTTCTAACCGTATCCGCCATGCCTTAGCAATGTTTGGGGGAACTTTTGCCGGACCTGAACTCAAAGGCATCATTTTTACTCGTGTCCGCTTGCGCAGTCGCAACCCCTTGCGGTTTGTTGACTTACACGCACGGCGGATGCAAGAAGTGCACAGGACAAATCCTGGGCTTGTATTCGAGCACTTCATCAGCGAAGCAGTCCGCTTTGCAGAAGCACCGGAGCGGCAGCTTCCGGTCAGTCTCTCTCCGCGACCTGAAGATCGTGAGGCTCGTGACGAGTTTCTTCGGCTCGCAGAGGAGTTCATTGAGCGCACCGATGGAAAGGAGAACCTCCGTGGCACTGAAGACCTCTCATGGCCTGGCACTGATGCTGGAGAACATCTGTCAGGCATTGCGCGAGCTTCCTGATGAAAATTTGTTCGCTCTGCTCCAGAAGCTCCAATTTGCCCAGGCCGGACAAAGGCGCAATCGTGCTCCACGGCCATCTCGCAACCTGCCACCTCCTCCACGAGACCCGCGCGAGATGGACCGCAGCGAGCTAAAAGCCTATCTGCAGAGCGCTCACTATTTCCCCCACAAGGCAGACTTATTAGAGTTTGCCAGGCGGTATGGTGTGCCGGCGAACAGCCATACGCCCCGTGATGAAATTATCCGGCTCTGTGTGCGGATGCTGCACGATATTCCTCACGGGTTTATCATCTTACGCGCTCTTGCCACGGAGTATGATCCTGTTTCTTTGCCGTCTGATCACTCCTTAGGGAATTAAGCGAGTGAGACCGTGAGAGAGGAGGCTACTTTTTCGGGACTTTCTTGAGAAGGGCCGCGACGATCTGATCTGCTGTGACGCTTTCAGCTTCAGCCTGGAAGTTTAGGAGGCAGCGATGGCGCAGGGCTGGCAGAGCGACATCTGTGATATCGTCAAAACTCACATTGACTCGGTTATCGAGCAACGCATTGACCTTCGCCCCAAGCGTGATAGCTTGAGCCCCACGCGGGCCAGGACCATAACGCAAATATTGTGTCACTTCGGGGACCACAGATTGTGTATTCCCTGGAGTGGCCGTAGCAATGAGCCGTGCAACATAGCTACTGAGCGGCGGGGCCAGTAACACCTGGCGTACCACCACCTTCATGTCTTCCACTAACCATTGCGGCTGATCCGCGGGTAGAACCTGTTTCATCTGATATCGTGAGTCTGTCGTTGTACGAGCGAGGATCTCTGACAGTTCTATGGAGTTGGGAGGAGAAACAATCAGTTTGAAAAGGAAACGGTCAAGCTGCGCTTCGGGGAGCGGGTATGTCCCTTCTATCTCGATGGGGTTTTGGGTTGCTAAAACAAAAAATGGAGGATCCAATTTGTACGTTTCGCCAAAAACTGTGACCTGCTGCTCTTCCATTGCTTCCAAGATCGCCGACTGCGTCTTGGGAGTCGCCCGGTTGACTTCGTCCGCTAAGACGATGTTGGCGAAGACCGGCCCCCGTTTAAATTCAAAGTGACGATCGGTCGCGCCTTCGGACAGCACCTGAGTGCCGACGATATCAGCAGGCATCAGGTCTGGTGTAAATTGGATACGCTTGAAACTGAGGCCAAGAGCCTGACTGAGGGACTTTACCATGAGAGTTTTCCCCAATCCTGGGACTCCCTCGATCAGCACATGGCCACCTGCAAAAAAGGCGGTGACAATTTTTCGCACGACATCTTTGTGGCCAACAATAACTCGGCTCACCTCTTCTTCTATAGCAACAAAGAGGTGGCGAAATTCTTGGACTCGATCTTCCCGTTGTGTCATAACCTATTGTCGCAGGATTGCCCGGTACTCTAGGGGAATAGGTTGCTTGGGTTTAGGCTGATCTGGCACTCCTTCTTTCAGGGGAGCATTGCTATACGGAGTTTTCGGCAGGGCGCCCCCGCGCCCCTCGGTACGTTTGTCGCCACCTGGAGCATCCTGCCCGAGCGGAACTCGCACCTTAACAAATTGCGCGTCCTTCGTGAGAAATCCGCCAGGTTGCTCTCCTGGTTTCAGGAAACGCTCTCCGCTACTACCTCCCCTTGCGGTACCCATCCCTTTTTGTTGTTGCTGTTGGGAGTCTGGGGCCTGCTGCTCTTTTTCCGCACCCTGATTGTGATCTTGTCGCTCTCCTGGTCGGTCGGGATCTGTTCCTGGCCCCTGATTGTTTGCCGCCTGCTCCTGGGAGGACTGTTGTTGCTGGCCAGGCGGCTCATTTCCTGTACGTTCTTGCTTTTCTCCTGATTGGGGTTGTGGGAGGTTGAACTGAACGCCACCACCAGCCTTGCGCGGCTCGGACTGTTCTTGTTTTTCCCCATCTTTGGTTGGCCCAGTATGGGGTTCATTACCGGCTGCGGTAGAGGGGGATTTCTTTAATTGTTCTAGGTTCTGCTCCGATTTTGCCAATGGCGTATCACCCGCTTGTGGTTGATCAGTTTGATTGCCTGAATCCTGGTCTTTCTTGCTATCATTCGCAAAAAGCTTGAGATCGAATGGTAAAAGTTGAGGAAGCGGGAGGTTGAGCCGTTGCTGTGCTTCTTCGATAAGCTGCTGCTGCTCTCGCGGCGACAGGGCAGGATTCTTGAGTTCTTCTGCTAGGGTTAGCAGTTGAGTCCCAGCGGCCTGTTCTTGAAGAGTTGCGCCCTTCATAAGTTCTCGGGCAATCTGTTCGAGATGTGTTAGGACTTGGTCATTGGGAGTTTGGGGGGCCAGCAGTGAACTTACTGGGGTTGAGGGAAGAAAAAACAGCATGAGGATACTGAGTGCAGCGGCGAGGAGCGCCACAGGTACCCGCTTATCCACTGTGAATGGCAGGTCTCGCGCTGGGATGAAAGAGGAAGCTTTACGAGCAGTTTGGCGTTGGAGAAGAGAGGAGAAAGGCAGGCCTGGTTGATTCTGAGCAAGGGTCGCGTAAGTGAGAAAGCGTTCCTGACCATCAGTTTGCTCATCAAGGAAAGAGGCGACGGCTTCCCAGTCTTCAACTTTCTTGGCTTTCACTAAAGTCAGGATCATGAGGGTGCCTAGGAGAGTAAGGGGAATAAGCACGAGAAAGGCTGAAAGGGAAAAAGCTGAGAGCAAAATATGGCCAGTCACAAGAAGGGCGACCATGAGCGAGAGAAAGAAGCTATAGATATTCGCCCGTCTTTGGTTACGGAGCCGTCTCCCTGTTTGCGCAATGAGGGTGGAGGGCATAGTCATCCTAGAATTGCCTTCGCTGAAACCGATAGACAGCACGGTTATGCGCCTCCAGATCAGATGAGAAAACGTGAGAACCATCTCCTCTGGCGACAAAATATAGATAGTCAATCTTCGCTGGATTCAGGGCAGCGAGCATAGACTCCAGTCCAGGGCTCGCGATCGGTCCAGGCGGAAGGCCGCGGAACAAGTAGGTATTGTACAGTGTAGGAGTAAGGAGGTGCTGGCGTGTGAGGTTCCCGTCGAACTCATCAAGGCCATAGATGACGCTCGGGTCACACTGTAACGGCATCCCTATGCGCAGTCGGTTATGAAAGACCGCTGCCACAAGGGAACGCTCTGTGCCAAGCCGTGTTTCTTTCTCAATCAATGAAGCCAGGGTAATAGCCTCATGGAGCGAAAAGTGCTGGGCTGCAATCTGGCGATACATGGTCGGACTCATCACTTTGTAGAATCGTTCGATCATACGCCCCAGAATTGCTTCTGGCGCTGCCAACCAGGAGAAATGGTAGGTATCTGGGTATAAGTACCCTTCCATTCCCTGTGGGGGTAGTCCCCAAGTCGCCAAGAAATCTGTATCAATGTTCAGACACAAAAATTGCTCCTCAGCCCCAAACCCTTTCCGTGCCAACAGGCTGACAATCTGCTTAAACGTCATCCCTTCTGTCACGGTTATGGTATGACGAAGGCCTTTTCCATTGACGAGCATATGCAAGACAGAAAGGGGGGACAGGGGATCTGTAAACAGATATTCTCCGCTCCTGACCTTTCGGTCCGCTCCGGTAAGACGAGCCCACCAAGAAAAAAACCGAGCATTGGTAATCACCCCTTCAGATGCAAGGATGTGGGCTGTTTTCCATAGCGGAGAGCTCTGCGGTATAAAGATAATGACGTGTCGCTGGAGTGCGGGTCCCGGTGTAGTGAGAAAATGGTGGACATGCCAGGCGAAAAAGCTACAGGCACAGGTAAGTATGACGAAACAGAAAACCAACACTCTCTTCACTGCAGCAACAGTAACATCGGCCTGAGTGCGATACAATGTCATCCCTAAAGCGCTCAGTTCCTCAGCTTCGGCATAAAAATAAGGATTGAGACTGCGTTCCCTTGTTGAGCCTTCTCTTGAATGAGGAGACTGATGACCGACCGTTGACACGTTGCAAAGTTTCTCTTGACATTTTTTCTCTTTGCTGGCAGTGTGGGGCGCGTTTTAGTTTTGCTTGGGGGAGTGGTTGATGAGGTATTTGAAAGGAACATTATACGCTTTTCTCGCCCAAGAATCCGGCCAGATCCAACTACTTATTATTGCCCCTATTCTGGCCCTTTCTTTTTTGAGTCTCATTGTTCGTACCGCGAGTTCAGCGGTTGATCCGGCACTGGAAAAGAAAAAAGTCACCGAACAACTGAAACGAAGATTGAGTGAGATGCAGGGTGAGGAGGAGATCCAATCCTTTCAGGCAGTCGTCTCACCTGAAGAATTAAAGGTGCCGTCGCTATCGGTGCTGCAAGAGGAATTGCAATCTCCTCAAGAACTCGCTCCACCTATTCTTGGAGAGTCTCAGATCCCTGTGGGGCCTCAACAAATTACACGTCGCATTAAGAAAGGAGAGGCTTTTTCATCTATCCTCATAAATGAAGGCCTCAACCCAGAAGAAACTGTTAAATGGAGCGAGGCTGCACGAACAGTTAAGGGATTAAAAATATTCCGGGCTGGACATTCTTTAACGCTCGTCTTTTCTGGGATAGCAGAAAATCGGACGCTCACTACAGTCTCGTACGAGATTGATAAAAAAACCTCACTGATTTTTGAAAAAAAGGCAGATGGAACAATAGCCTCCAGACGCGAAACGCTTCCTACGACGCTGGTGTGGCGCGCTGTCGGGGGCCGTATTCAAAGCAACTTGTATAGTGCCGCCAAAAAAGCTGGAGTGCCAGTGCGGTTGTTAGACGACTTAGCTGATATGAATTGGGACATGGACCTCTCTTCTGATCTGCGTCCCGGCGATGTCTTTAAAGTCATTTTCGAGGAGATCCAGCATGAGGGGCGGGCTATCGGACATGGAAAGATCCTTGCCGCAGAGATTATCAACCGAGGAAAAACCTGCACTCTCTTTTCGATCGCAGGAAAAGAAGAAGCAAGAGGGACTGGTTCAGGCAATGCCAGCCGGCAATTTCTCCGTTACCCGCTGAAATTTAGTCGTATCTCGTCGGTGTTTACCACCGGTCGGTTCCATCCCATACTCAAGCGCTCCCGTCCACACTTAGGGGTAGACTTCGCTGCACCTGCGGGTACTCCAGTGAGATCGGTGGCCAGTGGGAAAGTCGTCTACGCCGGGAGATTTGGCGGCTATGGCAATTTTGTGCGGATTGACCATCCTGGCCCTTATGCCTCAGCTTATGCTCACCTTCAGCGGATAGCGAAAGGAGTAAAGGTCGGCGGCTCGGTTGTGCGCGGTCAAGTGATTGGCTACGTGGGCTCTACTGGTCTGGCTACAGGGCCCCATCTTCATTTTGAACTGTACAAGGATGGGAATTACGTCAACCCCTTAACGGCAAAGTTACCGATGGTAGATGAAACCCCTGGAGAAAAAAAGCAGAACCAGTTCCTTGCCGAAGCAAAAAAACATTTACGCGAACAACTCTCCAACCTGAAAGTAGGGAGTCAGTCAGTCACGCTTGTGCGAGCCAATCCTTTGGGGGATAAAACTTTTCGCAGTGTGGCAGCTCCTCCTCGTGAGTCCCAACGCCTCGCCCTGAATGCGGCCAAGGCACCTCCCCGCAGAAAAGCTTCGGTTTCTCGTAGCCAACAGCCTCGAAGTGCGAAAACCCAGAAACGATCCTCTCGCCGCCGCTGAGTCTCCCGATCTCTGTGCTTTCTCATATTGTTTGTTTTTTGGCCAATGCGAATGGTTCAATATGTTCACCCATATTGAAAGACTGCGAGTGCGCTGGGTGGATACCGATGCTTCGGGCCGCATCCACTATACTGCGGCATTCCGTTATTTTGAGACTGCAGAGTGGGAACTGTTCAGAAAGATAGGAATACCATTCCGCGGCCATGAAAAAAATTGGGGATTTCCTCGGGTTGCAGTCTCTGCAACTTTTCATGTCCCGCTCTACGCAGATGACAACATCGCCGTTCACATTAGTCCGGAACGTGTGGGAAAAACGTCTATTACTTTTGCGTTCGAGGTGTTCAGAGAGGAAACTCGGTGTATTAGTGGCAAGATCACCGCAGTTTTTATTGATGATCAAGACAGACCTATGCCGATACCTGACGCGATCCGCACCGCCTTGATACGGAAAGGCTAACTCACTGGTTTTCTTGGGAGTTGACAGAGGAGGGCTGCTCACGTAGGTAGGGAAAGATGTCATACGCAGTTATTCGTACCGGAGGCAAACAGTACCGCGTAACTCCTGGAGAGTTACTACGGGTCGAGTCTCTCAACGGAGAGGTCGGGAGCGAAATTACTTTTTCCGAGGTTCTTCTTACCGCAGCTGAGGGTTCAGTCCGAGTTGGGACACCTTTTCTTCTTGGTGTTACAGTGAGTGCACGTATTGTCCAGCACGGAAGAGAGAAGAAAATCCTCGTGTTCAAGAAAAAACGGCGTAAAAATTATCGCCGTAGACAGGGGCATCGGCAAAATTTTACCGCAGTACAGATCAACAACATTAACAACATTAATGTAGGGGAATAAGCTATGGCCCATAAAAAAGGACAAGGATCGAGTCGAAATGGCAGGGATAGTCCAGGACAGCGACGCGGTATCAAGCTTTTTGCGGGTCAAGAAGCGAAGGCGGGTAACATTATCGTTCGACAACTCGGTACTCGCATCCATCCTGGCCTTAATGTCGGGATGGGGCGCGACTATACGATTTTCGCCAAGATTCATGGTGTTGTTCGTTACGAGCGGGTGGGAAAAGATCGGAAAAGGGTCAGCGTCCACCCTCACTCAGTTCCTGAACTTGTACAGGTTTAAGGACGGGTTGGTGCTCGTATAATGAAAAGCCCCAGTCGGGGCTTTTTTTTCTTGTATGCATTTCATTGATGAAGTTCGTATCCATGTGAAAGCCGGCGATGGTGGTCGCGGGTGTGTGGCTTTTCTGCGGGAAAAGTATCGGCCTCGGGGCGGCCCTAGTGGTGGGAATGGTGGTGACGGCGGGAGTGTGATCATCAAGGTTGATCCACAATTGAATACCCTGATTGACCTTGCTCATCGACAGCATATTCGGGCCGAACGTGGAGAGCATGGAAGAGGAAAAAACCAACACGGAAAAAATGGTGAAGACTTGCTCATTCGTGTACCCCTGGGAACGATCATCCGTGATTGTGAAACCGGAGATATTCTTGCTGATCTCGCTGCTCCTTGTGGAGAATTTAGGGTGGCGAAAGGAGGCAAAGGAGGAAAGGGGAATGCATTTTTCGTATCCTCAACAAACCAGGCGCCTCGGTTCGCTCAGCCCGGCTTAGCCGGTGAAGAGCACGTCCTCAGACTGGAGTTACGGTTACTCGCTGATGTTGGCCTTGTCGGATTACCAAACGTCGGCAAGTCAACACTCATCTCATCAGTCTCTGCGGCCCGGCCGCGGATTGCCGATTTCCCGTTTACTACCCTGACTCCTCACTTAGGAGTGGTGCGTTACGGAGAAGAAAAGTCTTTTGTCATGGCCGATGTCCCTGGCCTCATTGAAGGGGCACATTTGGGTTATGGCCTGGGAGTGCGCTTCCTTCGCCATCTTTCGCGCACGTCGGTGCTCGTCCACCTGCTTGATATTTCTCATCCTGAAAGTGACCCGTTACGCAACTACGAAGCCATCACCCATGAATTGCAATGCTTTGATGAAGCGCTCAGCAACCGCCCCTACATCGTCGTCGTAACCAAGCTTGATCTTCCGGTCACTCGCGAACGCCTTGGAGAAGTGCGCAATGCTTTTGCCGAAAAATACAGTACATCTCTCCTCGCAATTTCAGCCGCTACTGGTGAGGGAGTAAAAGAGTTGGTCAATCATCTTGCTCGCGTTGTGGAAGGTTACAAAACTCAAACGGTGAACACTATGGCGGTCAATAGTAGTGCAGTGGAGCATACATTGTGGGAAGAGGTGTGACGCAACTTGCTCACAAAAGTTTTATTCTTGACCGTGCCCGTCGGATCGTTATCAAAGTCGGCAGCAGTGCTCTTTCAAGTACAACAGGGATCAGACGAGAGAGCTTGGATCACCTCACTCGTAACCTTGCCTCACTCCAGCGTGCTGGGAAGGAAGTGGTACTTGTGTCTTCTGGAGCCATTGCTTCAGGCATGAGCAAGTTAGGGATGAAGGAGCGGCCCAAAACCATTCCGGAGAAGCAAGCGGCAGCTGCAGTTGGGCAGATTGCTCTGATGGCACTGTATGAGGAATATTTTTCTTTCTCTGGTGTGCAAGTTGCGCAGATTCTGCTCACGCACGATGATTTGGCAAACCGCCGTCGGTATCTGAATGCGAAGCGTACCATCCTGACCTTGCTTGAGTCTGGCGTGCTCCCGATTGTCAATGAAAATGACACCGTCGCGATCGAGGAAATTCAATTCGGCGACAATGATAATCTGTCAGCTTTAGTCGCGGTCTTAGTTGAGGCTGATCTGTTGGTGATCTTGAGCGACGTAGCAGGGCTCTATGACCGGGACCCACGCGTTCATCCTGAGGCACGTTTAGTTGCTTTGGTCGAGAAGTTCACCGATGAGTTAGCCGCAGGAGTCGGAGGAGGAGGACCACTAGGTCGGGGTGGGATGGCTACGAAGCTTGAAGCGGCGCACAAAGCGGCGGTTTCTGGTATTCCAACCATTATCGCTGATGGGCAACGAGCAGACAGTCTTTCGTTCGTCTTTGATCCAACGAAAGATATTGGTACATTGTTTCTGCCTATGACCGACCGTATTGCGAGCCGAAAGCACTGGATTGCCTACACCCTGAAACCTGCCGGTGTATTAATTGTCGATGCTGGAGCTCGCGTAGCGATTTGCGAGCGCGGACGCAGCCTTCTGCCTCCTGGCGTGCGTGAGGTCCGAGGTATATTTGATGAGGGAGAATGTGTAACCTGCCTTGACGACGGTGGACGCGCGTTTGCTCGTGGACTGGTGAATTATAAATCAGTGGATTTGGAGCGGATCAAAGGTGCTCAGACGAGTCAAATTGAGCGCATTCTCGGCTATAAAGTGAGTGATGAAGTCATTCATCGTGATGACCTCGCTTTGTTGTGAATGCGGAGGGAGCCCCTATGGATCTTGAGCACAGCATTGTGCAAATGAGCCAGGCGGCAAAAAAAGCTGCCCGTACTTTAGCCAAAACACCAACATCAGCAAAAAATCAAGCGCTGGGACTAGCTGCGATCCGACTCCGTCAGAACGGCGGAGTACTGCTGGCTGCGAACAAGGTGGACGTGGAGGCCGGGAAAAAAACCGGTCTTTCCGCGGCAATGCTCGACCGCCTCACATTGACCGAGGCCCGAATCAATGCCATGGCGAAAGGTGTAGAAATCATTGCTGACCTACCTGATCCTGTTGGCGAAACTATCGCAATGTGGCGTCGACCTAACGGGTTGGAGATCGGCCAGGTTCGCGTGCCGCTCGGGGTGGTCGGTGTGATATATGAATCACGCCCCAACGTCACTGCCGATGCCGCTGGGCTTTGTCTGAAAGCTGGTAATGCCACGGTCCTCAAAGGAGGGTCTGAAGCATTCCGTACGAACAGTGCGATCGTCGATGTGCTGACGAGAGCAGTGGTGGAGGCTGGTCTGCCAGAAGCAGCGATGCAATTGGTCCGCTCAACTGACCGTCAAGCAGTGGCTTTTTTACTCCAGCAAGACCGCTATATTGACGTGATTATTCCGCGTGGCGGAGAAGAACTCATTCGCGCAGTCAGTGAACGCTCAGCAATTCCGGTGATTCAGCACTTTTCTGGCATCTGCCACACCTATGTCGATGCAGCGGCCGATTGCGAGAAGGCCGCACGGATCTGCTTGAATGCTAAGGTCCAACGACCGTGGGTATGCAATGCTATGGAAAATCTTTTGGTGCATGAATCCGTAGCTCCCCGGTTTTTACCCTCGTTTGTCGCGGACCTCGAAAAATCAGGGGTCGAGGTCCGCGGCTGCGAACGGACGCGCCTCCTGGTGCCGCAGGTCAAGGCAGCAAGTGAGGAAGACTGGCAGACCGAATATCTTGACCTGACCCTCGCAGTGAAGATCGTGAACTCCCTAAATGAGGCGATTGAGTTCATTCACACAAATGGCTCCGGTCTCGCCGATGCCATTGTGAGTGAAGATTACTCGAACGTGCGACGGTTTCTGCATGAGATTGATTCAGCGACAGTGTATGCCAATGCCTCGACGCGTTTCACCGATGGCTACGAGTTCGGCTTTGGGGCCGAGGTTGGGATCTCGACGAACCGCTTGCATGCTCGCGGCCCGATGGGACTCCGTGAACTGACAACGTACAAGTATATCATTTATGGCAATGGTCAGGTTCGCGAGTGAAACGATTGGCACGAAGACTGGGAAGACGTAATAGAAGACGGACAGAGAAGAAATAAAAAGGAGTCACGCAGGAGCGTTGTCACGATCCTAGAACATCCGAACTGAATATGGCTGCAGGAAATGACGCGAGAGCTGAACACGAGAAACCGACAGATGAGGATAGGACTATTCGGCGGGACTTTTGATCCTATCCATTTGGGACATTTACGCAGTGCCGAGGTGACTCGCGAGGCGTTCACCCTTGAGAGGGTCTATTTCATTCCTGCAGCTCGCCCTCCTCACAAAAGAGGAGAAGATCTTGCTCCGGCCTATCATAGGCTCAAGATGGTTGAATTGGCTGTGACCGACAATCCCTTCTTCTCTGTGTCAGCAGTAGAAGTGGAACGAGAGGGGAAATCGTATTCGATTGATACGATCCGCCATTTCCTCGATATCCTTCAGCCTTCCGCGTTGTTTTTCATCCTTGGTGTGGATGCCTTTTGTGAGATGCATACGTGGAAAGAATACGAGGCCATACCAGAGCTCTGTAACCTGATTGTCACCTCGCGCCCGGGGATACCCATGCCTCCGTCAGGGGTCTTGCTCCCTGTTGCTCTGCGGTCAGCGTTTTGGTACGATCCGGTCAGCAAAATGCACCGACATAGATCAGGTCACACTGTAGTGTCGTATGAGATCGAAGGCCTTCATATTTCTGCTTCTGCCATCCGAGAAAAAGCCCGCCGCGGAAAGTCCATCCGTTATTTGATCCCTGCACCAGTCGCATGCTATATGAAAGAGCATTCGCTTTATAAACCAAGGGTTTCATTGCGTTGAAATCGAACGACAGTTGGGAAAGGGTTCTCCGGTGTGCTCAATCCGCTCTTGATAAGAAGGCGTACGACCTTGTTATCCTTGATGTCGCGAAGCTCACCTCAGTTGCTGATTATTTTTTGATTTGCACTGGTCGCTCAGACATCCAAGTCCAAACGATTTGTCGCCACATTGAGGAATCTCTGGTGAAGACTGGTGTGAAGCCTCTGGCGGTTGAAGGATTTACCCACGGGCAATGGGTGTTGATGGATTTGGGCGATATCGTGATCCATATTTTTTACGAGACTGTGCGGGATTTTTACAATCTCGAAGGTTTATGGGTTCAAGCCCCGAAACGGACTCTCCCTGAACCGTATCACTCCCAGGCCCAACAGCTGAGAATTGCGACTGCCTAGGACAGAAAGTCCTTTCATCCCCTGCTCCCTATCTTTTCTTCCGTCAATCTTTCGCTCTATACTGAAAGAAAGAAATCAAGCGAGCGAGATGAGTGGTACGTCTGCATCAAGATCTCTCGTCAGAAAAGTCTAGGCGATGACCTGCTCGTTGAAAATCTGGACTTTTCATTCACGCAGGCGAAGGAGGAAGAGTGACTCGCGCAGCCTTCTTCTTGCAGAGAGACTTGGCTCGAGAGGAGAGTACTTATGCGCAATAAAGAATGGCCTCAGTGCCAGCGCTGCCGTAAGGGTGTCCTCTTGCCCTTGTCTGATTATGGACCGCAAGGGAATGATATTCCTTTTAAGATTTGGGTCTGCCATAATCCAACCTGTGGATTCTCGTTGCGAATCGATAAAGGGCAGGTGAGCTTTGGCCGGCCAATCCGTCTCAGATCTGATTCATGAGAGACTCGAAAGCGACAAAGCTTGAGTAGGATTTTCAGAAATGCCCTGCTTTGTCTTTGTCACATCGTGTGTGACTCACGTCTTCCGAGCGCCTCTGAACAGCCGTGTATCTCTTTGTCCTTTGTCAGACCGTGTTCCCTTGTCCCTCCGAGTTTCCTTGCTTTTTGCTTGCGCATGAGGCCGCGATTGAGGTTTGGTGGTCGCAAACAGATACTGGTGCAGAGTGAGTAACCCACCGAGGTCGGCGGGAAAGGCAGGAAGTATCGGTACTTGGGTAAACGAGGTCTCCGTAGGGAGCGCCCGACGAAAATGTGCGAGTCGCTTTTCCTCTCCGCGCACCAAGGTTTGGTAAGCGAGAAAATTTTTAGTTAGCCACTGTATCTGCTCGTGATTTTTTGACCTCATATGCAAGATTGTCCGCAGTCGTGCGGCTAACGTTCCTGCATCCTCGTCCCATGAAGGTTCCGTTCGCCATTCCTCTTGTACTCCGTTCACGACCACACCTTCCAACGGAGCTTTGAGGCGATGCAAGTCTGTGAGGAATGCTGCTGTTTCGGCCAGTACCTCCTCTTCTGGGCGGGTAATCAGGACAAAAGCTGTTTCTTTACTCGTTAATAATTGATTGACTCGCGTCAGTCGGTGCCCAAAGTCCGCAAGCATTTGCTGCATCGCTGTGAAGAATTCCGAGATGTCGCCCAAGGCTGAAACACCTGTTGCCGCTTCGATCTTGCGTAACAGAAAAGCGGCAGTACGGTTCACCGCAGAAAAAGCTACCCAACCGGTTGTCACTGAGGGTTGAATAAACCATTTGCTGACCTGACTATTGAGAAAGCGCTGCACTCGTTGCGGGGCTTCGAGAAAATCAAGGGCCTGCTTTGTCGGTGGGGTATCGACGACAATCAGATCGTAGATGTCCCGTTGCACTAGTGTGGCAAGAGTATCAAGAGCCATATACTCGTGTGAACCAGCAAAGGTCCGAGACAATCCCAGGTAAAAACGGTTTGCTAAAATGCGGTTATGGATCTCCGGTGTTGGTGCGTATCGTCCGACGACTGCATCCCAGGCTCTTTGCTGATCAACAAGCATCGCGGTGAGGGTCCCAGATGGTGAGAGACCATAAGGAGCGAAAGCCTCTGGGGGCAGTGGATGTTCTTGTTGTCTCGTTTCTTCGAGTCCCAGGCACGTCGCTAATCGTTTAGCCGGGTCAATAGTAAGCACGGCTGTGCGTTGACCGTGCAGTGCCCCCCAAAGTGCGAGCGCAGCCGCAACCGTCGTTTTTCCTACACCACCACTGCCCACACAGACAACGATGCGATGGCAAGACACCAGAGAGGTGAGGTCAGGCGGGGTACGTCTGTTCATCTGACTGTTCCAGCATATAGGAGAGTTGCTCCACTTGAGGAAGGCCAAATTCCTCAGCAAAATAGAATGGTACGTATACGGTCGGCACCGATAGTGTCTTAAGGCGATGGAGATAGGGAGCCTGAACTTCTTTCAAGGTCGTTTCTGTTTGCGCATGTCTGAGGACGTGCTTGGCAAGCTGGCGATCCCGCGATCGAACAGACGCACCTATACGAATCCGCGCTAAGGCAGTGGAGGAAAGAGGGGTATGACGAACACGGTTGACGAATAACCGCCCGACAGGCAGGCCTAGATCAGTCCTGAGCTGGTGATACGCTTCGAGAGTTTCGCTCACTGCAAGTTCTTCTGGGACAGTCACCAGATTCATTACCGTCTTGCTGGGGTCGCTAAAGAGCGCCATAATGCGTTCAGCCTCACGGTGGACCATGCCGCTCCCAAAAGTATCGCGGGCTGCCCGAGGCATGCGCAGATATTGAAGACTGTGGCCAGTTGCTGGCATATCAACAATAAGGAGGTCCCAACGTGGCTGTAGGGTATCTTTCTCGTGTTTGCGCTCCTCGTACCAGATTTTTCCCATCGACAGTAATTCCCTGAGTCCTGGCGCTGCCGCCACAAAATACTGGTAGAGTCGGCTCTCAAGAATCATACGCAATAAGCGTTTGACTGGAAAAATAAGGCGCAGGTATTCTTCTAGGGCTGTTTGTCCGCTGACTGACAAAACAAAAAGTGTAGGAAAGACTGACTGCGGGTCGTCAGAGGGCTCACGGCGGACAGGCACGCCTAGCAACCGGGCGGCGCGCGTATTGCCCTCAAGTTCGATCAGGAGCGTTTTTTTTCCTTGTCGCGAGGCTGCTAAAGCAAGGGCAGTGGCAAGGATGGTCTTTCCTACTCCACCTTTGCCAACGAGGAAGAGCACACGTTTGGTGAACAATGTGTGAAGAGAAGAAATTGAGCAGCGACGATGGGGCTGCACCTCTACCACCGCACTACCGCAGCTCCCCAGGTCAGACCACCCCCACAAGCGTTTAACACAATAATGTCGTTTTCATGAATCTTGCCGTCACGCACGGCTTCATCCAAGGCGATAGGGATAGAAGCTGCTGAGGTATTCCCAAACTGCTGTACGTTGCAATACACCTTCTCCATGCCCAGGTGTAACCGATCAGCCACCGCTTGGATGATACGAAGATTTGCTTGATGAGGAATCATAAGGTGAACATCAGCAGGGGAAAGTCCGACCCGCTCTAAGGCTCTGCATGCAACATCGGAGAGGGCACGGACTGCCACTTTGAACAATTCCGGACCTTTCATTTGGATACCCCATTCTTTTGGATGGAATCCTTCTTGGTCCACAGCTTGACGTTGCCCTGTGCGGACGTACAACAATTGCCACAGTGCGCCGTTCGATTCGACTACCGTGCTCAGGAGGCCTCTTTCACCGGGTTGGTTGTCCAGCACGACCGCGCCAGCACCGTCGCCAAAGAGTACACACGTCGTACGATCTTGCCAGTTGACCATCGTGCTCAGTGCATCGGCGCCGACCAAGAGCAGGCGTCCATACTCGCCACTTTTCATGTAGCTGTGCACAATGGACATGCCATAAACGAACCCCGCGCAGGCCGCATTCACATCAAATGCTGGGATATTCTCTACCCCCAGACGAGCTTGCAGCAAACAGGCTGTCGAAGGGAAAGCGTAGTCCCCAGATACAGTAGCGACGACAATGGCTTGTAAATCCTGCGCACTCAAGCCAGCTGTATCTAAGGCTTGTTGACTCGCGACGTGCATCAGGTCCAAGATATCTTCCCCATGCTTCATCACCCGCCGTTCGTGGATTCCAGTCCGGGCGACAATCCAGTCGTGGTTGGTATTTACCAACTTTTCCAGCTCCGCGTTGGTCAGACGAGTTGCAGGAATGGCGGAGCCAGTGCCGATAATACGTGCGCCCATGCACAAACCCTTTCTCTGTGTTGAAGTGGACTGCTGCGGGCTCTATTCGACCCACTTGCGAAACACTAAGCAGGCGTTAGTGCCGCCGAAACCAAACGAGTTGGATAAGGCAACACGAATAGAAGCTCGGCGAGCGACGTTCGGTACATAGTCCAGGTCACAGGCTGGATCTGGCTCTTCATAGTTGATCGTTGGGGGAAGACACTCATGATAGAGGGCAAGGGCTGAGTAGACTGCTTCTACCCCCCCAGCGGCGCCAAGCAGGTGACCGGTCATGGATTTGGTTGAGCTCACGGCTAAGCGTCCAGCATGCTCTCCAAACACGCATTTGATCGCGTGAGTTTCGGTCGCATCATTGTAAGGAGTCGAGGTGCCATGGGCATTAATGTAATCCACCTCAGTCGGATGAACGCCGCCACTCCGGAGAGCCATCCGCATACACCGCACGGCGCCTTCTCCATCTGGGGAGGGCGCGGTAATGTGGTATGCATCGCCGTTGGCACCATACCCGATCACCTCAGCATAAATCCTGGCTCCACGGCTCTTGGCATGCTGCAATTCTTCAAGCACAATGATCCCCGCACCTTCAGCCATGACGAACCCATCACGGTTCCGGTCAAACGGACGGCTGGCTTTTTCGGGCTCCTCATTATGCGATGATACTGCCTTCATAGCAATGAACCCCCCCAACCCCAATGGAGTCAACGCGGCCTCCGCACCGCCTGCGATCATAGCGTCCTGCTCGCCGAGCCGGACAAGGCGAAATGCCTCTCCAATAGCATGTGCCCCTGAGGAGCATGCACTCGTCGGCGTGTAATTAATCCCTTTTGCTCCGTAGTGGATGGCGATCTGCCCAGGCGCAAGGTTGGCAATGAGCTTCGGAATAAAAAATGGCGAAACTTTTTTCAGTCGGGTCTCTAGAAACAATTTGTGATATTCTTCAATGCTTGACAGGCCGCCAATCCCCACACCCACGATGACTCCGACCATATCCTCATTGTCTGGCGTAATCGGGAGGCGTGCTTCATCCATCGCCATCCGTGCAGCAGCTACGGCATATTGGATGAAGGGATCCATCTTCTTGATCTCTTTTTTCTCAATAAAGTCCTCTGGATGAAAGTCTTTCACCTCGCCAGCAATACGGGTGGGGAAATCGGATACATCAAAGCGGGAGATGGGGCTAATGCCGGAACGGCCCTCTAGCAGGGCATGCCAGTTTGTCTCCACCCCAATACCAAGAGGGGTCACCAGCCCCATGCCGGTGATCACGACACGGCGGCGCTCGTCTTTCATATTCCTCCTGTCCTTGTCTGCCTGTCGCTCAAGGAATTTGTGTATCTTAATGACTCTATTTCTTAACTGTCAACCACCGTTTTTACGTGGGTAGGACCGCTCTCTTCCTGTATCCAACCCACCACAATCCGAGATACGCGAGCGCTCTTACCGTGCCTAGCGCAAAGAAAGACGGCAATCCTGCTATACTTGTTTCTCATTGAGGGGCACGTTGACCGCCTCTGGAAAATGCTCTAGCGTTGCGGAGCATGTCAGGACGAACCTTGCTTCCCTTGTGCAGCGTTGCCCTCCTCCTTCTTGGAGGGTGCTCCTCAACCGTACAACGTCTCTCGGCGAAGGAATACTACACCCAGGCGGACGAAGCGTTTACCAAAGAGGACTTTACCACTGCTGCGGACCAGTACCGTGAGTTACTGGATCAATATCCTCTGAATCCATACGCTGAAGAGGCTCAACTAAAAATTGCCTATTCGTACTATCTTGATAAAAAGTACACAGAAGCCATTGCGGCATTCGGTGACTTCGAACGAGCTTTCCCAACCAGCCAACACCTGCCTTTTGTCGAGTATTACCGCGGCATGTGTTACCTGGAACAGATGCGCTCAATCGATCGTGACCAGAGTGTCACAGAAAAAGCTCATGATTTTTTCAAAGCGGTAGTCGAACGTTTCCCTGAAAGCTCTTTTGCCCCTCTGGCTGAAGAGAAAATCGCAGTGTGTCGGGAAGCAATGGCAGAAAACGAGCTGTACGTGGCGCAATTCAGTGAAAGAATTGGCAACCTGTTAGCTGCCAAAGCGCGGTTGCGCACCATCGTTGAGAAATACCCTGAAACCAAAGTGACGGCTGACGCCTTGGCTCGTCTGGAAATTATTCTCACTTGGGAAGGCAGCACCGAGCTGGCAGGGTTAGCGGCGAAGGCATTGGCAGTGCGGCGGTCGACCCAGCCAGCAATAGAACACACTACCGTGGCTTCACTCGATACCCAGGAGCTTCCTGCGCCAGGTGTTGACCCACTGCTGTTATTAGTGACTGAACTCAAAAAGCAAGAAGAACGAGAAAGAGCGCAAATTCCGGGGACTATTAGGACTGGATCCACAGGTAAGGAATTTGGAGAAGAAGATGGCGAGGGATATGAAGAGTGAGTTGACACTCCAGGAAATTTTCGCTAGCCTTGCAAGGACTTAGGCCTGATAGCATCAAAGAAAACGACGCTCTCCTTAGCCTCTTTCTCATCAGGAAGGGGCTTTTCATTTTCATGATAGGACCATGAATACTGTTAAGGCAGAAACTAATTCTCGCTTGCAAAGTGGGAAAGTCCTCGTAGTCGGTGTAGGGGGATTGGGCTCTCCCGCGGCTTTGGCACTTGCCGTTGCGGAGGTTGGAGTAATTGGCTTAGTCGATCCCGATACGGTTGAATTATCTAATCTTCAGCGCCAGATTCTTTATGCCACATCGGACTTAGGAAAATCAAAGGTTGCGTCGGCACGCGAGAAGCTCCTGCGGATTAATCCGCAGGTTGTTGTGCAGGCTCATCACGAGCGGCTACATCCAGGCAATCTTCTACAGCTTTTTCTGCCATACGACTTCATTATTGATGGGACAGATAGTGTGGCGACCAAGTTTCTTATTAATGACGGTGCAGTATTGATGGGAAAACCCTTTTCCTATGGAGGTATCGTACAATTTCATGGCCAGACTCTGACTGTGTTGCCAGGACAGAGTGCCTGTCTTCGCTGCCTTTTTCCTGTTCCTCCAGACCCAGACGAGATCCCAACCTGCCAGGAAAGCGGAATTCTTGGGAGTCTTGCTGGCACCCTAGGGTTCATGCAAGCAAATGAGGCAGTGAAGTACCTGAAAGGGCAAAATGATCTGCTCACTAACCGCTTGCTGACTTATGAAGCGCAGGCGCTACGCTGGCGAATGGTGACTGTCCAACGGAACCCGCGCTGCCCTGTGTGTAGTCCGGTCCCCACTATTACGAGGCTACATCTCGAAGATCCGCAACAATCTGGAAATTAATTGTGCAGCTAGAGGACAGATCTCTAGCTGCTGCATAGCAGAGGAGCCGGTATGAGCAATATTAGTGGATTGACCTGCCGTGAATGTGGGCAGGAGTATCCCGTGGCCCCGTTACATGTATGTGAGACCTGTTTTGGTCCGCTCGAAGTGGTATACGACTATGACAGTATTCGCCATCGATTGACCCGAGATCTCATTCAATCTCGCTCACCTTCAATCTGGCGCTACCGTGAACTGCTGCCAATCAGTGAAGAGCCGAAGATCGGCTTGTATAGCGGTTTTACCCCGTTAGTGAAGGCTGATCGGCTTGCCGCACATCTCGGGGTCAAAGATCTGTATGTGAAAGACGACTCGGTGAACCATCCCACCTTCTCGTACAAGGATCGGGTCGTTGCGGTGGCAATCTCTAAGGCTGTGGAATTTGGCTTTGACACTGTTTCCTGTGCCTCGACAGGAAACCTGGCAAATTCTGTCTCGGCACACGCTGCACGAGCAGGTCTCCGTTGTTTTATTTTTATTCCTGCGGACCTCGAGCAGGGGAAAATCATTGGCTCGACGATCTATGGCCCTCGTGCGGTGAGTATTCGTGGCAATTATGATGATGTGAATCGCCTTTGCAGTGAGATAGCAGATAAATATGGCTGGGCCTTTGTCAACATCAACGTTCGTCCCTATTACACTGAAGGGGCAAAAACCTATGGGTTCGAAATTGCTGAACAACTCGGCTGGCAGCTCCCTCAGCACGTCGTCGTCCCTACTGCCGGAGGAACGATACTTCCTAAGATAGCGAAAGCATTTGAAGAGCTTAAAAAAGTCGGTCTTGTAGACAGTGGGCAGTCCCCAAAGATCTACAGTGCTCAAGCCGCTGGCTGTGCACCTGTGATTCAGGCGCTCCATAAAGGGACAGACCTGATTGCCCCAGTCAAGCCCAATACCATTGCCAAGTCGATCGCTATTGGCAACCCAGCCGATGGCTACTATGTCCTACGTGCGGTGCGCGATTCGGGCGGTTGGGGTGAGGCAGTGACTGACGAGGAAATCATTGCAGGAATTCAGTTGCTCGCCCGGACTGAAGGAATTTTTACTGAACCAGCTGGTGGGACAACTGTGGCGGTTACCAAGAAACTCATCGAACAAGGCCGCATTCCGCGAACTGAGTCGATTGTCATCTGTATTACGGGAAATGGTTATAAGACGCTCGAGGCTGTCGTCAATAACGTTGATTGCCCTCGTCTCATTAATGCCCGCTTGCAGGAGTTCGATGAACTGTATCGCTCTTTCTCTCCGCCTACTTCCTCACTGGCGACGCAGGATCACCTACACTAACGGAGAAAAGGGCTTTCTCAGTCGATTATGTCCAAGAAAGACGAGGCAACGAAGAGCCCCCATAAGGGTGGTTGCCAGAGTAGAGGAAAATCGCCACAGTAAAAACGATTTCCCGTAAGGAGGTGCTAGGCATGAGTGTTCAGGTGCGGGTGCCGACCCCGCTGCGTCGCTTCACCGGCGGTGCTGAAGAAGTGACTGTCAACGGAACGACTGTGGCCGCTTTAGTAGATGATTTAGAGAGCAATCATCCTGGTATGAAAGAACGTATCTGCGATGAGGAAGGGAAAGTTCGTCGTTTTGTCAATATCTTCGTCAATGGTGATGATATCCGCTTTCTCAATAATCTTGACACTCCGGTGAAAGATGGGGACGAGGTGTCGATTGTTCCTGCTATCGCTGGGGGATAAGGGATGTCCCTTTTACCGATACGGGGTGAAGGATTTCCGCCGCCGGAGTCGCAGCGAGTCCCTTCTGTCTTGCATTTGGTAGGGAATACCCCTCTTCTAAGAATCTCTAAAATAGCCACAGGCCTCTCCCCCCGAGTCCAGGTTTTTACCAAGCTTGAAGGCTTCAATCCTGGGGGATCTGTAAAAGACCGGCCAGCTCTACAGATGGTAGCAGAAGGACTACATACTGGTTCGCTTGCTCCGGGGAAGACCATTCTCGAATCCACTTCAGGCAATACCGGAATAGCCTTAGCAATGATTGGTGCTGTGCTCGGCTACCCGGTCGAGCTGGTCATGCCGGCAAATGTCAGCGTGGAACGCAAAAAGATTATCGCGGCATATGGGGCGCGCATGATCTTTAGTAATCCCTTGGAAGGGTCAGACGGGGCAATTCGGCTGTGCCGCCAACTTCTTCATGAAACGCCTGATCGATACTTCAAGCCAGATCAATATTTTAATGAGGCAAACCCACTCGCTCACTACGAAACCACAGGACCAGAGATCTGGTATCAGACCGAGGGGCAAGTGACCCACTTCGTTGCAGGCATTGGCACAGGTGGGACGATCATGGGGGCCGGTCGCTACCTTAAGGAGAGGAGCCAACAAGTTCAGGTCATTGCGGTCGAGCCTGATGATGCCTTTCATGGCCTAGAAGGACTGAAACACATGGCTAGCTCTATTGTCCCTGGGATCTACCATGAAGAAAAACTTGACCGTAAAATTCCAGTTTCTACGGAAAACGCCTATGATACGGTCTACCGGCTAGGGCGAGAAGAGGGGATACTGGTGGGCCAGTCCTCAGGAGCAGCACTTTGGGCTGCGCTCAAAGTGGCGCGTGAACTTGAGGAGGGTGTAGTGGTAACCCTATTCCCTGACTTCGGTGATAAATACCTGAGCACCACCCTGTGGGTCGGCTGGAAGGAGTTGAATAAAAAAGCCCAAACCGTATAACGCAGAGGGGAGTCATGAAAGAGAAATTTTATTTGACCTACCCTCCCGCCCTGGTCAAGGAACCTATCATTTACCTTGTCGGGAAAAAATTTAATGTGATTACGAACATTCGTGGAGCCAACATTTCGAACGATCTCGGCCTCGTTGCGTTGGAAATAGAAGGGCCGCAACTGGAGATTGACAACGCAGTGTCTTGGCTGCGATCCCAAGGGATCACGGTTGAGCCTATTGAGAAAAATGTCATCGAATGACTGATACTGATGCTTTCTGACCGCCAGATTGAGCGTTACAGTCGCCAGATTATCCTCCCTCAGGTCGGTGGCAAGGGCCAAGAAGCCCTCCTGCGCTCCAGCGTCCTGGTGAACGAGAGCGGGCTGTTGCAGACCTCCAGTTTATTGTACCTTGCTGCGGCTGGAGTGGGGAAAGTTGGGATCATGTCTAAGCTGTGTCCAGATCTTTTTTCTTCCCTTGCTGTTTTTTCAGATCTGAACCCAGACTGTCAGGTTGTGATGCACGACGAAACAGAGACCGTCGACCTCAAACAATTGGTACAAAAGTACGATATAATACTGTCACCTCCTGATACTCGACTGCATGCGATCTGTTATGAATTATGTTGTCCTTTTCTCTGTGCGGCGATGACCAGCTCGCATGGCTGGTTATTCTCTTCCCTGGGATATCAGCCTGATTGGCCTTGTCTCCACTGTCTCCCTCCGCAGTTTTCTGAGAACCCTATCGATTCCTTTGTCAATGAGCGTTCTCTGCAGCAAGAAAAAGGGGAAGCGTTCACCAACCTTGCCCCCAATATCTCTGCGAACTTTTTAGCAAGCTGGTCGCCAATGGCCATGTTCTTTGGAGCTTTGCAGGCCACTGAAGCACTGAAGCTGCTTCTTGGGCTGAATCAGACATTGGCTAGAAAACTATGGCAGTGCCATTTTACCCCCTTATATTTCTCTGAGCATCTGATAGAAAAGAAGCCTCAGTGTCCTCTGTGTGGAAAACCCTCCTTTTAGGTTACGCCAAAGAGCTTCGTATTTCCCCAACGTGAAAAGGTACAATAAACTTGTCTGCGCTCTTATTGGAGTGTAGAATTTTTGCTCGATGTCTACTTTATCTCAATTTCTCTTCTAAGGAGTTATATGGAAAAAGGGTTCACTCTTTGGTTTACCGGCATGTCAGGGGCGGGCAAGTCCACTATCACAAACGCGTTGACCCCTCGATTACAAGATTTAGGCAAACGGGTTGAGGTCCTCGATGGAGACGAGGTCCGTCTGAACCTCAGTAAAGGCTTAGGCTTTAGCAAAGAGGATCGTGACACGAATATCCGTCGAATCGGTTATGTCGCTCACCTGTTGACACGGAACGGCGCGGTCGCGATCACCGCTGCCATTTCTCCTTACCGGGCTATACGCGATGAAGTACGCAATTTTATCGGAAACTTTGTTGAGGTGTACGTCAAGTGTCCACTCGAAACTCTGATTGCCCGCGATGTAAAAGGGCTCTACAAGAAAGCCCTCACTGGTGAGATTAAAGAATTCACGGGAATTTCAGATCCTTATGAGGAGCCCCTTCATCCGGAGGTTGTGGTGGAAACTGACCGTGAGACAGTAGAAGAGAGTGTCGAGAAAATTCTCTCTCGGCTGCAGGAACTGGGGTTGATTGCGCACGCGGTTGGTACGATTGCCCCACATGGCGGGGTGCTCGTGAATCGCCTCGTCACCGGAACTCAGCGGGACGCACTTTTGGAAAAAGCCCGCACCCTTCCGACAATCCAACTCGACGAACGGGCGCAGAGCGACATAGAGATGATTGCTGTGGGCGCATTTTCGCCATTACGCGGATTTCTTGGGGCTGCCGATTATCACATGGTAGTTGAGAACATGCGGTTAATCTCTGGACTTCCGTGGTCAATTCCGATCACCTTGCAAGTTTCACGTGCTCAGGCAGACACACTGAAAGACGGGACAGAGGTGGCGCTGATTGATGAACGAAATATGACCCTCGCGATCTTGGAATTAGCCGAGCGCTATCTGCCAGATCAGGAAGAAGAAGTACAACGGGTGTATGGAACGACAGATGCCGCTCATCCTGGAGTGGCCGCAGTCCTTGGTGGAGGTGAGGTGTATCTTGGGGGAGAGATTCAGGTGTTGAATCGACCCGATACCGTTGCATTTCCTACGTATCACCGAGACCCTGCGCAGACGCGCGCATTGTTTCGTGAACGGGGGTGGCAAACGGTGGTCGGATTCCAAACCCGGAACCCCATTCATCGGGCTCATGAATATATCACGAAGTGTGCTCTTGAAATCGTCGATGGATTGCTGCTCCACCCGCTTGTCGGGAAGACCAAGAGCGATGACATCCCTGCGGCTGTGCGTATGCGCTGTTATGAAGAGCTGCTAGCCCATTATTACCCAACCGAGCGCGTCATGTTGTCTGTGTATCCGGCTGCGATGCGATACGGAGGTCCGCGTGAGGCAATCTTTCACGCGATTGCCCGCAAGAACTATGGCTGCACCCACTTTATTGTTGGCAGGGATCACGCCGGTGTCGGCAGCTATTATGGGACCTACGACGCGCAGAAAATCTTCGATGAATTTACTCCAGGAGAACTGGGTATCCAGCCTCTCAAATTTGAGAACGCCTTCTTTTCTCAAGTGACCGGCCAGATGGCCACAGCCAAAACTGCCCCGGGTGGACCTGAAACTCAAGTCAATCTCTCCGGCACAAAAGTCCGCGAAATGTTAAGCAATGGCGAGCAGCCCCCTGCCGAATTCTCCCGGCCTGAGGTTGCCGCAGTGCTCATCGGCGCGATGAAACGACGATAGGAGAAGAGGATGGCGTAGAGCGGAGGCGCTATTCTTCCGCTGCTACGCCAATGCGAATGATGAGCGTTCCCTCTTGGTGGGTCTGTCCGGCAATAAAGAGGGCGCCCGGATTGGGGATGCGGAGATAGGTGCTCATAAGAGAGGTCGGGGTCGAACCTTCCATCAGCATCACTTGCAGTGCGATCTTCTCGTTTACGTATTCCTTGGGAACTACCTGGAGAAAGCGCCCTCCGGGCAGCGAAAAATCAGCCTGTTTTCCCCACCCCACTTGTCGCCGTTCTTCTTGCACGAGACGATATGAGGAGTAGCGAAAAGCGTTCAATTGGGGTCGGAAGGGCATGAGTCGGTTATCAAAGTCTTTCGACGCGTTCGTAGCAAGAACGGTTTCGATCCGAACCTCTACCATTTCGCCAGCGTTGGCCTGAAGCACCCATGCCAATATCGTTGCAACGCAGAATAAGACGAGGCAGCGTGTCCTCATGGCACCGCTCCACCTCGGTCATCTTCTATCCAGATAACAGGCGAATTGCTTGTCGGTTCGTTCCAGAGTGCTACAGTGGTGGCTGCTGACAGTGATTCGATTTGGGCTTGATTGTGAGCGGCGACGGCAATGGGAATGGGGGGTTGGGTAACGAACAGTGATTCGACCGATGATCGCAGTTGTGGGAAAAACAAGAAAGAGACGAGTAACAGAGCTACCGCAGCTGCGCTAACAGGAACACTGAGTGACCAGTCAGGCCACCACTGCTCGCGCCACAACTGCAGGCGCACAGACCAAGACGGCTTTGGTACAAGGAGCTTGTTTTCGATCTGCTTCCAGAAACTCGAGAAATCAACCTTCTCGACTTGTGAGTCAATTTCCTGTAACAGCAGCTCTTGCATGCGATCGAGAGAAGCAAGCCAACGAGTGCACGCGACGCAACTAGCTACATGAGATCGCACTTCTCGCCGTAACGGTCCATCCAATTCCCCGTCACAGAGCAAGACAGCTAACCGCTCGTATTGTGGGCATTTCATCATAGCCGAGGAAATAAGGTTCAAGGCCTATAGATAAGTGGTGAAGGAAAAAGCGAACAGAAAGGCAATTGCTAATGCACGAGACATAAGCAGGAACCATCAAAGTTCAGAACGCAGGAGCGACTGCAACCGTTTGCGTGCATAATGAAGCCGGCTCATGACCGTCCCTCGCGAGCATTGTAAGACCTCACTGATCTCTTCGTAAGACAAACCCTCCACTATGCGCAGTAGTATGACCGCTTTGTGTGCGGGCGTCAACTCTGCGATAGCTGCACGAATCCTTTCTCCCAACTCTTTGTCCTTTGTTTGTTCGTAGGGGTCCGTGGTTGTTGTATCTGGGATCGTATCGATACGGTTGCTATTTCCTTCTTCCTGGTCATCACGTTCCAGTTGTGGTTGCCTGCTTTTTTGGCGTTGGCGATCGATCGCCAAGTTGACAATAATACGGTACAACCACGTGTAAAAACTCGCTTCTTCCTTGAATTGGTGAATACTGGTAAAAACCTTAGCAAACGCTTCTTGCGCAACCTCTAGGGCATCTTCACGGTCGTGGAGCATACCAAACGCAATCGCTACGGCCTTACGCTGGTACCGTTCCACCAATTCGCGAAACGCCTGCCGGTCGCCCTCCTTACAGCGCTTAACTAATTCCCAGTCGCTTGATTCCACCGATTCCGCACATAATCAGAGACGTCAAATGACACTGATATATTCAGCCCTTAGGCTTTCTCCCCTTGGGACCGAAGACTCACACAAACGGCCCTCTGAGCCTTTCTCGTGCAAAGAGAGTGAACAGACGCCAACTCATCTGTAGCCTCTGAATTTCTTAGCGGGATTGGCGTCGAATCTACACTATAGATATATCGTTAAGAGTGAAAACTTGACAAGCTCCAACGCTAGCATTAAAAAACATGCCTGCTTCGAAGAAAGGGAACAAGCCTAAGCAGGTCCGCTGCAGAACCGAAAGCTTCTTTCTGAGCCAATGATTGAAGTCCAGCATCTCACAAAACACTATGGTGACATTACCGCTATCGCTAATGTCTCTTTTCAAGTGGCATCTGGCCAAATCCTCGGGTTTCTCGGTCCAAACGGTTCTGGCAAGACTACGACTATGCGGATTATTACTGGATTTATGCCAGCAACGAGCGGGACAGTCAAAGTCGCAGGTTTTGACATTTTCGACGATTCTTTCGAAGTGCGCAAGCGTATAGGATACTTACCTGAGAATCCTCCTCTGTACAATGATATGACCGTGGCCGCTTATCTACGCTTTGTTGCACGCATTAAAGGCACTCCTAAAGCTGACATTGCCGATTCCCTGGACCGGGCTCTGACGCGTTGTGGCCTTACGCAGGTTACAGACCGTGTCACCGGCCATCTCTCGAAGGGATATCGGCAGCGAGTCGGCTTGGCACAAGCGATCATTCACAATCCGGCGGTGCTCGTGCTTGACGAACCTACTGTAGGGCTCGACCCGCAGCAAATCATTGAAATTCGTTCGCTTATCAAAGAGTTAGCTGGTGCCCATACTGTGATTCTCTCCACCCATATTCTTCCTGAGGTGGTACAGGTGTGCGAGAAAGTGGTTATCATTAATGCCGGCCGCGTAGTCGTGGAGGACATGCTTGTCAACTTGACCCAGGGGCAATCCCTTGAAGACGTTTTCTTGCGGGCGATTGCTCAAGAGGAGACGCGTAGCGTCGAGGAGGCAGCTGAATGAGGAATGTGCTCACGATTATCGGGAAAGAGCTTCGTTCCTATTTTGTCTCGCCGATCGCGTATGTTGTCCTGACGGGATTCCTCCTCCTTGGGGGCTGGTTCTTTTTTAATCTTTTGTCACGGTTCAATTTGTTGCTCTCTCTCTACACACAGTTTCAGGGTGGTGCGGCGGCGGATCGACTGAACCTCAATGACTTCGTGATTGCCCCTCTGATGCACAATTTATCGATTGTCCTTGTGATCCTCGTACCGATGATCACGATGCGTGCATACGCCGAGGAAAAAAAAGTCGGTACCTACGAACTGCTCTTAACCTCGCCATTACGTACCGGAGAAATCGTTCTCGGTAAATTTCTTGCCTCGTTTTTATTCATCTGTGTGATGATTAGCCTCACGGGCATCTATCCAGCAATTTTATTGGCTTTTGGCAATCCTGAGGTTGGTGTCCTCGCGGCTGGCTACTTTGGCTTGGTATTACTGGCCACTGCTTTTGTCGCGGTAGGTCTTCTCACGTCTTCATTCACAGAAAACCAAATTATTGCTGCAGTGAGTGGGCTCGTTGCGACTCTCCTTCTCTATATTATTGGTTGGCCAGCTGATACTGCTGGTGACGTGCTTGGGCCGCTGCTGCGGTATCTCTCAGTGACTGAGCATTTCGCTGAAATGGTGAAGGGCATCATTGACACCCGCAATCTGGTGTATTTTGCTAGTGTTATCGCGATAGCCTTGTTTCTCACTCAGCGCTCAGTTGAGTCGCTGCGCTGGAGGTAAGCCGGATGCCACGTCTCGGGTCGTTCTATGGGGTGGTTGGTGTCATTCTGCTCGTCTTTGCCGGCATTGCCTATTTTATTACCCAAATCGTATCGGTGTACGTTTTTGCTCACGCGTTGTTAGGCCTTTTGGCGGTTGGCTTTTATTTCGCCTCGGCAAAAGATTCACTGAAAACCTTTCTGGGCGAACGCTCGACCAAGTATGGTGCGAGCGCTGCAGCGTATTCGGTAATCTTTCTCGCCATACTGGTATTGGTAAACTACTTGTCAACCCGTCATTATCATCGTTTCGACATGACCGAGGCAGGGGTATATAGTTTATCCCCACAATCACAGAGTGTACTTCAGGGTCTCGAAAAACCCCTTGAAGTGAATGCTTTTGTCGAGGCTGGTGCTGACCCTCAGCTGAGAGAACTCCTTGATAGCTACCGCTATATTTCAGAGGAAGTGTCTTATCGAATCATTGACCCGGACAAGCAGCCGGACCTAGCCGAACGATTTCAAATTACCACCATTCCAGCGATCCATTTGCAGTATGGCGATCAAACTAATGTCGTCACTCGTATTTCCGAGGAAGACCTAACGAATGGGCTTATCAAAGTCAGCCGATCAGAAAAGAAGGTGGTCTATTTTCTCGAAGGCCACGGAGAGCCTGATATTGATGGATTACAAGATCCGCGTGGGTATGGCCAAGTCAAACTTGCTTTGGAGAATGAAAGCTTTGAAGTCAAAAAGTTAGTGCTTTCTCCAGATACGGCTGTCCCTGATGGTGCAAATTTGCTGGTTGTTGCCGGAGCCGAGCGGTCACTGCTAGAACACGAAATCCAACTGATTGACGCGTATCTCAAAAAAGGGAACCGTGCACTGTTTTTGCTCAACCCTCGATCAACCCCTGAACTTGTGACGTACCTCGAGCAATGGGGAGTAGAAATTGGCAACAACGTTATTGTAGACGAACAGCTCCAACTCCTGAAAGGGCGGACTTTCACGCTGACACCGTTCGTGACGACCTATGGCGATCATCCAATTACGCAGGAACTGAGTCGCCGCGGCTCTGCTGCGCTGACTGCCTATGGGATCTCGCGCTCGGTCGAACCCAAACCGAACGGGCGTCAGGGAGAGACTCAGCTCTGCCTGGCAAAAACGAGTCCGAACTCTTGGGCTGAGTACGATATCGAAGGTGTCTTTCAAAAACAGACGGCTCGCCTCGACGCGCAAGACCGAAAAGGACCAATTTGCCTGGCGGTGGCGGTCACTGTGAATCTGAAGGAGATGGAGACAGAGCAGGATAGTGAGGCGCGCTTAGTCGTGTTTGGCAATGCCGTCTTTGCAAACAATCAGTTTCTCGGGCAGTACTTCAACCGTGATCTGTTGCTGAATTCAATGAGTTGGCTGATTGGGGAAGAAGGGTTGATTTCGGTTCGTCCCAGTACTCTGCGTGCGTCGCGTGTCCAGTTCACGGCTGAGCAGGGAACGTTGATATTTTACCTATCGGTTTTGGTTTTACCCGAGATCCTGCTTATTGCTGGTTTGGCCGTGTGGTGGCAGAGGCGATAGCGGTTTCTGCCCCACAGTGATGAGGTCTAGCAGAGAACAACAGAACTCAATGCTGCCTAAGAAAGACGAGTTCGGAGGCTTCTGTATTCCTCCTGCCGGTTCACTATGAGTCTACGCAAAGCTCTCATCATGTTAACGGTCCTCCTCGCTCTCGGAGGATACGTCTACCTCGTGGAACTCCCTCGGGAACAAGAAGAAGCGCAAAAAAAGAAGCTCTTTACCTTTGACAAAGACGAGGTCTCGGCAGTGTCTCTCATCTATCCTGACCGCTCTCTGCACCTCAGAAAGGATGAATCTGGAAAATGGCACCTGACCCAGCCGATTGAGTCTGAAGCCGACGAAACGACCGTTTCAAACCTGCTTAACGCCCTTACTGATGTAGAGGTCAGCCGAGTATTGGAAGAAGGGGTCCAAGATCTGGCTTTGTATGGCCTCGATCAACCAATGGTCAAACTACAAGTGACATTACAGGAGGGCCCAAGCCTTCCCGTGGTCTTGATCGGCAAAGACACGCCGGTGGGATTCTCCGTGTATGTGCAAAAAACAGGAGACCCAAAAATTTTTCTCACTCCTCAGGCTTTTCGCCTGGGAATGACCAAAGAGGTCAAAGATCTACGGGATAAAGCGATCATTGCGTTTGAGACGAACGAGGTGAAAAAGGTTGAAATCCACAGCGCAGAGCACGATATCGTCCTGAGCAAGAACGATACAGGCTGGACGCTTGACAAGCCGGTCAGTAGTAAAGCCGATGAAGCCCAAGTACAAACCTTTCTTTCGTCGGTCCAGGGAATGCGGGCACAGGATTTTATTGAACAACCGCTGCTTGAACTGAAAGAATTCGGTCTGGACCCTCCGCAACTCACCGTATCACTTACGTTAGGAACAGATAACGCCCAAAAGACGATTTTCATTGGGGGGGAAAGGAGCGACGATACGGGAGGGAAGAAGCTCTACGTCAAGCGAGGAGAGGCTGATACCCTCTTTTTGGTGGGAGATTGGGTCCTCCGTGATATGGACAAGACGGCTAATGATTTCCGCGATAAGACGGTTGTTCATTTCGATCGAGAGAAAGTCGTCAAGGTCGAAGTCTGGCACCGAGACGGAGACAGTTTCACCCTCAACCGCGATGAGGACAAGAAATGGGCTATTGATAAGACTCAGGAAGGAACCCTCAAAGAGATGGCCCTTTCTCAATTGGTGGACGATCTGCATACCTTACGAGGGTTCGAAATTGCGGCCGAGAATCCCAGTGACCTCAGTGTGTACGGTCTGCAAGAACCAATGCTGAAGATCTCCGTCTATGATGACGGTGGGACAAAACTTGCGACAATCTTAGCTGGGCAGAGATCTGAAGAAGACAAACAGGAAGTATTTGCTATGGCCGAAGAAGGAAATACGGTCTTCACGCTGCGTGATTATGTCTTTGATCGTGTGAATAAGAAAGTCGCTGACTTTTGGGAAAAGCCAGTAGAGAATAAAGAGGATAAGCAAGCAGGTGAAGTCACTTCTCCTGAGTTGCCTGGAAGTAGTGTTGAAGAAAGCGAGGATGGACACTCCCATTAAAAAAGACAATGAAAGGGGAAGAGCTGACGCAAGCTACAGGGAAATAGGAGGGGTTTTTTGCGTAGAAAAAGAGGGCTCGCTTTTTTGTCGAACCCTCTTTTCTATGAAGGAGCACTATTGCTATTGAGGGGAGCAACGCTGCTAATTCTCGATGACGACTTCTACTCTCCGATTTTTTGCTCTTCCTTCCGGATTGTCAGAGCCGTCTGGGTTGGTGTTCGGAGCAACAGGGTAGCGCTTCCCATATCCCTTGGTGATGACGCGGTTTGGGCTGACTCCTGAATTCTCCAGCGTCATTGCCACGTTTTCAGCGCGGCGTTCGGAAAGTTGCTGATTAAAGGCGTCACTGCCGATCGAATCGGTATGTCCCTCGATCGACACACGTCGCCCCTGCGCTTGGTTGTTCAGCACTTGGCTCATATCTTGTATTTTCATCTGAGCATCACCGGTGAGGTCAGTTCGACCAAAATCAAACAGGACATCAGGAAGATTGACAACCACCCCACGTTCAGTCTCACGTGCCTCGAGGTTCTGCTTTCTTAATTCTTCGAGCAGTTCCCGGTTCCGTGCGAGTTCTTGTCGTTGCTGTTCGATTTGCTGTTGCTGTTCTTGCGCAACAGTGTCACGTTTTTGCAATTGGTCACCAACGAGGGCCCCAGTTCCGGCACCGAGCGCAGTGCCAATTGCCGCGCCAGCTCCAGGACTACCAACGGCTGCCCCGATGATCGCCCCGGCAGCACCGCCGATACCACCACCAACGAGGGTACTTTTCTCACGGGTGCTTAATGGTTGCGAACAACTGGCCAACAACGCCACGGCTATCAGGCAGGCTGTGTTCCGCCAGACAAACATTTTTCTCATATCTCCACCTTGTTGATATTAATAGTAATCGTCCTCAGTTGTTCTGCGTTGCTGGCGCTTGAGCTCTTCCATTTCTCGGCGTTGCCGTTCAATTTCCTGTTGTTGCTGCTGAATCTCTTGTTGTTGCTGAGATTGCTGAGCATCTTGGCTTTGGAGTTTATCACCGGCAAGAGCACCAGTCCCGGCTCCCAAGGCTGTTCCAATTGCCGCGCCGGCTCCAGGACTGCCAACAGCTGCCCCGATAATCGCCCCGGCAGCGCCGCCGATACCGCCACCAACGAGGGTACTTTTCTCGCGGGTGCTTAACGGTTGCGAACAACCGCTCGCAATGAACATCAGGGCGAGTATCGCCCCTCCCAATCTAACGCTCCGTACTGTTATCATACTGTGCACCTCCAAAGTCACAGATAAGGAAATAAGCTTATCTTAATCGGCAAAATTTTCTGCGTCAATAGAAATACTCATAGACAGACAAGACCCTCTCCGGGCTATGCCCGATTCTCCCGGAATGACGACCACAAGATCCCGATTACACCTAAGGTGATGCAGGCGTCAGCCACATTGAAGGCGGGCCAGTGGTAGCCTCGCCAGTGAAAGTCAAGAAAGTCAATGACATGGCCATAACGGATTCTATCGATGAGATTGCCTAATGCCCCGCCTATAATTGCACTTACCGACACCACAACGGACCGACGGTCCCCATCCGTGTGGCGGAGAAAAAATAGCAAAGCACAGACCGCTACACCCGTTGCAAGCAGGAAAAAAGGTTGACGAAACCACGCTGGTGTGTGCGCAAGCAAGCCAAAAGCCGCCCCCGTATTATAGACAAGGGTTAAACGGAAAAAGGAGTCGATAATCGGTACCGACTCATGAAGAGCTAAAGCTTGCAGGGCTAGTGTCTTAGTCACCTGGTCGAGCACAAGAATTGTACTCACGAAAAGAATCAGGGTACGTGTCTTTGCATTCATGAGATCAGTCAAACTCCGTCGCGTCGCACGCCAAGAGTGAGGGCAGCCCTGTCAATGTCTAGCGTTTCAACCCGATCGCCGATCGGTTGCCCACGTTGGAGCGAGCGAGCCAGCGTTTCTTTTTGGATGTAGGCGGTATGCCGGTCGATGGCCGCAGCGAGGTGAGGCTCCGCCTCGTAAATCACGACAATGCGGTCTTCAACCTGGTAACCAGCATTCCTGCGCATCTGTTGAATGACATGCACGATCTCTCGCGCCAATCCTTCGGTGATGAGGTCGTCATCCAGAATACAGGGGAATTCAATCGAGATGAACCGGTCAGACCGCACATCTGGTGCACCATCTCGAGCCTGGCGAAGGATCTGAATTTCATTTGGCTGAAATGTCTCTCCTGCAAAAGTGAGAGACTCGCCTGCTTCTAGCGTGAGCATCTGTTCGAGTGTCAGATTGGCAACGTGTTTACTGACTGTACTAAACGATTTCCCAAAGCGAGGGCCCAGCAACTGAGGATTGGGTTTGGCGCTGAGGGTCACCTTCGTGTCTTCAGCCGTACTGTACCTGACCTGTTTGACATTCAACTCTTCACGAATGTACCCTTCGAGCGGCTTCAATTCGTCAAGGATACGCTCTTGCCGATGAAGGATTGTGAGGATTGAAAGCGGCATGCGAACTTTTACTTTGCGTTCATTGCGCAAACTCCGGCCAAGCAGGATGACCCGCTGCATGCGTGCCACTGCATCTTCCAACTGTATATCAACAGAACCTTCATCGCAGGCAGGGAATAATTCAAGATGTACACTTTCGGCGGTGGTCTTTTCTTGTAGAGCACTTAAGTTGCGGTAGATAGCGTCGGCCAGAAACGGAGTAAAAGGGGCCATGAGCTTGGCGAACCCGAGTAAGATTTCATACAAAGTGCGATAGGCAAAGCGTTTATCTTCGTCGGCGCCCTCGCTCCAGAAACGTCGCCGGTTGAGGCGCACATACCAATTGGTCAGCTCGTTGAGAAAATCGAGCAAGGCTGGCACGACGTTATAGAGACGATAAGCCTCCATCTCGTCACCCACGCGGCGGATGAGGGTTTGCTGGCGCGATAAAATCCAACGATCAAGAATGTTTGGCGAATGTCCCGCAGGGGTATACTCTGGTCGCCATTTATCAACGAGGGCATAAGTGACAAAGAATTTATAGGCATTCCACCACGGCAACAGGAGACGGCGGACGGTATCGCGCACTCCTTGCTCGCTAAAACGTAGCTCTTCGGCTCGCACCAGGGGGGAATTAATCAAGTACAACCGTAAGGCATCAGCGCCATGTTCGGCGATAACCTCTTCAGGCTCAGGGTAGTTCTTCAGGCGCTTGCTCATCTTCTTGCCGTCTTCGGCAAGAACAAGACCGTTGACAACCACGTGATGGAAAGCGGGCTTGTCGAACAGACCAGAAGCAATCACCATTAAGGTATAGAACCACCCTCGAGTTTGATCGAGCCCTTCGGCAATAAAGTCGGCAGGAAAAAAATGCGAGAAGTCATTCGCATGTTCAAAGGGATAATGGAGTTGTGCGTATGGCATCGAGCCACTTTCGAACCAGCAGTCAAAGACATAAGGAACTCGGCGCAGTATCCCTTTGCCAGCGGATGAAGGAAAGGTCAGGTCGTCAACGAATTCACGATGAAGATCCGTCACTCGTACCCTGGTTCGCTCTGCCAGTTCAGCGACACTGCCGAGGCACACGACTTCACGCTCATCCTCACTCTTCCAAATTGGCAGCGGAGTCCCCCAGTACCGGCTACGGCTGATCGCCCAGTCTCGCGCGTTTTCCAACCAGTTGCCAAAGCGACCGTCACGGAGATGAGCAGGAATCCAAGAGGTCAAGCGATTGTTTGCAACTAAACGCTCCCGGAACGCTTCGACTCGCACAAACCAAGTGGTCACAGCACGATAAATGAGCGGCGTATCACTACGCCAGCAAAACGGATAGCTGTGAAAAATCGTTCCTTGGTGAACAAGGTTTTTCTCACGCTTGAGGCGCTCGATGATCTTGGGATCGGCCTCTTTCACATGGAGGCCAGCAAAGTCGCTCACCTGCTCAGTAAAACGGCCTTCGTCATCGACTGGATTGACCAGATCGATCCCAGCCTTTTGGCAGGCGGAGAAGTCATCCTCGCCAAAAGCCGGAGCGATATGGACTATTCCCGTGCCCTCTTCAGTGGTGACATGCTCAGCCGCAATCACCCGAAAACCCCCGTGGTCTTTTCGAGAAGAAAAGTAGGGGAAGAGCGGGGCGTAGGTACGCCCCACGAGATCCTTGCCTTTGTAGTGCTGTTCGATGGTGTACGTGCTGGCCTTAGGGAAATATACCTTGACGCGTGCTTCGGCCATGATGTAACAAGTACCGTCTGCGTGATCCCGGACTTTGATATAATCGATCTCTGGACCCACGGCCAAAGCTAAATTGCTGGGTAAGGTCCAGGGGGTAGTTGTCCAGGCGATAAAGAAGGTTTTCTCTTCACCCTCGGCGGCGAAACGTACAGTGATTGCCGGGTCTTGAACCTCTTTATAGTTCAGATTGGCCTCGAAGTTAGAGAGGACAGTGCTGAGGCGGGTCGAGAACGGCACGACCTTATAGCCTTCATAGACCAGGCCCTTGTTCCAGAGCTGTTGAAAGACCCACCATACGGTCTCCATGAACGGGAGGTCCATCGTGCGATAGTCATTGCGAAAATCTACCCAACGGCCCATACGTCGGACCGTTTTCTCCCATTCTTGGGTATAACGCAGCACAATTTTCCGACACTCGGCATTGAACCGCCCCACTCCGAAGCGTTCGATAGCAGTTTTTCCCTCGAGACCGAGAGTCTGTTCAATTTCCATTTCGACTGGGAGACCATGACAGTCCCAACCGAAGCGACGGTCCACGTAGCGTCCGCGCATGGTCCAGAACCGAGGAATGATATCCTTGATCGTGCCGGCAAGCAGATGACCATAATGCGGTAAGCCAGTGGCAAAAGGCGGCCCATCATAGAAAATAAATGGCTGTTGATGTCGGGTCTTTAGTAGGGTTTTTGCGAAGGTGTCGTTTTCGTCCCAGAATTGCAGAACTTCTTGTTCAACCTCCGAAAGCTTGACGTGTTCTTCAACCGGTTTCATCGTGTGGTGTTCCTTGTTCGCATTAAGATGCCTCGTGTAGGCTATCGCCTGGGGTCACATTTGGCTAGAGGGAGGAAGGAAAGCGCAGGACTGGCCTTGACCGAGCTTTCCGCAAGAAAAACAATGTCGAAGGACTAAGTGAGGTGAACGAACAGGAGGATTTTTGCATGGGGAAGCGGATGATGGTCGACTTCTCTAAGGCCGGTTTTCCTCAGTATGACGAAATAGAAGAGGAGGGCATGGCTAAGCCCTGTGCCATGGGCCTCCCTTGGGTGAATGTTGATACGTTGAGAACCTTGGATCGCAGACATATCCACAAGACCGGTCCCAAGGGTGAACCAATGGAAGCTCAGGACACACCAGCGAAGGCGCCCTGAGACGAGGGAGATGAAAAAGCGTTCCGTTTACTCGCGGGTGAAACGCTTTGCTGAACGCGTGCGAGCAACACGTTCAGCACTAAATAATGGATGCCTATACCTTCGCACACCGTAATAGTAGCAACATAACTCATTGTCTAAGTCGTTATTGAAAGTGCGCTGTTGACCGTCCTCGAACTGAATACGGATCAAACAGGTGCCGCCGACAAGGACCGAGGTCATTTCTTCTACAACGACCCCTTGACCCCATTCTTCATAATTGAGGTGTGCTACTCTATCGCCGAGTCTCAGGTAAAGGCGCTGGTTCTCGTACACGCTATATCCTAGCGGCTTACTGCTGTTTTTTCTGTTGTAGCGGAAAACCAGGAGGCGAATCAAGGAGACGAGTATCAAGAAAGAAGAGCGTACCAGGAGCATTGGCCTCGGTACTTGTCTTCCTTGCTTCCTTGCTGCAGCGACCGGGGGCAAAAGATTTTTCTCGGTGCTTACTGCCGCTGGAGGATACCATCTTCGACCCAACGGATAAGTAGGGCGCCCACCTCTTGTGCTGCGTGTTCGGGGGGTACCAATGACTCAACCGTCTCGCAAATCGTTGCGAACGCCTCCCCTGCTTGTACGCATTGAAGTGCGTGTTGCTCGATCGGATCCATGCTGGCCTGGTACACAATAAAATTGTCACGCCACACACGCACAGCCGTCTCAACGGGCTGCGCGAGCGTCCAGTCTACTGCCATCTCGTCCCCCAAAATGGACCAGATATCGTGAATCGGCCAGGCGCTGGTGAGAATCTGACAGGCAGGGATCAAACAAAATTTCAGCTGAGGCCATTCTTCTGGCGGGATGGCCTGTAAATCTGTCATTTGGAGGGGAACAGCATCACAAGCGTCGAATACCTCCAAGCGTGCCCACTCAAGCCGCGCCAAGTCGGGCAGGAAGGGGAACATTTTCCTGTCTCGGTGCGTACTGAGAAATGTTGGGAAGGAGCGACCGATATACCGCAAGGAAGGATGAACTGAAGGAGTGCCGGCCAAGTAGACACGGGCGACTGCACGAAAATGTTCAGGACCTAAGGCGGCAGCGACACGCAGAAAATCCTCACTCAGCGCATCAAGGATCCGGGCGCAGTACATTTGCGCGTAAATATCGATGCGCTCTTCAGCTCCAAGCGGCCCCCGACCCTGGACAAGCTGGACGAAATCTGGATCAAAACCATACTTACTAGCTGCAGGCGGTGGGGAAGCAATGGCCTGAAAAAATTTTAATTGTAATTCACGCAGAGTGAGCATAGTTCATAGTGAGAGATTGGGATGCAAACGCGCGCGCACGTTCGGCTTCGGCGCAGAGCACCTCGAACTCGGGGACCTGATCATCCCACTCAATCAGGGTTGAGACTTGCCCGAAGCGGCGCACTGCCAGGCAGTAGAGTTCCCACACTGGCTCAATGACAAGACCATCATGCGTATCTAACAGGTATGTCCCTTTGTTACTGTGCCCCGCCAGATGGATCTGGCCAATGCGATCTAGTGGCAGTGCCGTTAGGTATGTTTCTGGCGCAAAGCCGTGATTCCTCGCACTGACATAGACATTATTCACGTCGAGGAGAATACCACAGTCAGCCTGTTCGGCAATTTCTGCAAGGAAAACCCACTCGGGCATTGTCGAGTGCGAGAAGGTCAGATAGCTGGAGACATTTTCGACCAAGATCTGGCGACCGAGCCAGTCCTGCACTTGCCCTATCCGTTCAACAACGTGCCTGAGGGCTTCCTCAGTATATGGCAGTGGCAGCAAGTCGTGCGCATAATGTCCACCGACACTCCCCCAACACAGATGATCTGATATCCAGGCAGGTTCGAAGCGCTCCACCAATACGCGCAGATGACACAGATAGGCTTCATTCAAGGGATCGGTCGAACCTAAAGAGAGGGAAACCCCGTGCAAAACCAGAGGGGCGAGTGAGCGGGCTCGTTCGAGCACTGCCAGTGGCCGCCCACCACGGATCATGAAGTTTTCGGAGATCGCTTCAAACCAGTCTACCTGCGCCGTCCCCTCCCAGATACGAGGAAAATGTTTGGTGCGCAACCCGACGCCATGACCGAGGTAGGGAACTGTACAAGCCATATAGGCGACTGCTTACTTTCTTGAACCAAACGAAACCGAGACCCCGGATGGTGGAGACCGAGGCCTCGTCTTCTCCTGGCTGTTATTGCTTTGCTTCGACGATCTTCCCGCCCTTTGCCTGGCATTCCTCGGCACTCGTTTGCACCCAGCCTTGCCCTTTACAAGCGTTTTGTCCTTTGCACGAGTTGCCCGCTCCAGCGCAGGCTCCGTGACCCTTACACTCATTAATACCGGCACAGTGGACTGGTTCAGAACCGGCTTTATCAGTCGCCCGTGCCACGAGGCTACCGCCCACGATCAGGCCTGCTACCGCGCTTGCAATCATCACCCCTTTTCCGAATGTGTTCATTGTCCTACCTCCTCTAGGTTATGTGAATGAGTGGATTCCTTTTCCAACGCTGATCGGCGTTGGATCACCTTGAATCACGCTTGTTTCAACTGCTTGTCAATCCCTTGCACCTCCTCCTGAGAATAGTATGCAAAATATGATAGGCAGCCTCTCAGACATTCGGGCATGAGAGATTGTTGTCTCTCCTGTCCTCCATTGTCGCATCGGAGCCTGCTCTCTCGGATGTTCGGATGAAGGAAAAAGTTTCACATGCCATAGCACAACTTCATGCTGTAAGAAGCCCTGGGAGAGGAAATATGACGGTTAGAATGGAAATTCTGCTGTGGCAAATTGCTCACTGTCGAGGACCAGCACCTTTACAGTCAGGCCTTTGGGCAATAACGGGAGTTCAGCTGGGCCAATGATGAGTCCTTCTCCCAGGGAGAGAGAACTGAGCACCCCTGAACTCTGGCTGCCAGTCGAGACAACTTCATAGCCCCCGTCTCCCCGGGCCAGTCGACAGCGAACAAACTCAGTTAGACCTTTCGCTTTGGGAATATCAGCCCCCACTCGTGCCGCAATCACTGGTAGGAAGAGTTTTATGTGACCCATCATACGGTACAGAGCCGGGCGGACATACAGATAAAAACACACCAGCGCAGACACTGGGTTTCCTGGCAAACCAAAGTATGGACGCTCGCGGAGCAAACCAAACGTCAGGGGTTTACCTGGACGCTGGGCGACTTGCCAAAACAAGCGACGGCTACCTAATTCGTCCATCGCCGCCTTCACGAAATCAAAGTCACCAACCGACACTCCACCAGTCGAGAGCACAACATCGTGACGGACTGCCTCGGCAAGCGCTGTACGGATTTCACTTTGTGTGTCACGGGCGATTTCCAGAATGACTGGTGCTCCGCCGGCTTCGCGTACCGCTGCAGCTAAAGTGTAAGCATTTGAATTGACAATCTGGCTAGGATGCAGGGTCTCATCGACTTCTACCAACTCATTGCCAGTGCTGAGAATAGCCACGCGTGGACGCTGATGCACCAGGACTAAGCTGCGGCCGACCGAAGCAAGTAGCCCTATAGCCGCCGGCCGTATCACACGGCCCTTTTCCAGCACTAGCTGACCCCGCTGGATATCTTCACCGCTGGCGCGAATATGTGTCCCCACACGCTCTTGGCGGTTGATCCAGACGCGCCCGTCTTCTTCTTCGCTGTCTTCGACACGGATAACCGTATCAGCCCCATGAGGGATGAGCGCGCCAGTCATAATTTTGCTTGCCGTGCCTGAGGTGACCGCTTGCGTGGGGACACTGCCTGCCTGGATCACTTCGAGAAGAGTCAGCCCAATCGGTTGCTCGGGGCTGGCACCATGGAGGTCATCCCAACGCACCGCGTACCCGTCCATCGCCGAGTTGGCAAACGGAGGTACCTCGCGCTCTGATCGTACTTCTTCGGCGAGTATCCGTCCCACCCCTTGCAATAACCCAATACGTTCTCCAGCTAAGGGAGAAACGGTCTCCAGAATCATTGCCAATGCATCGTGTACAGCAATCATACCAGTAGAGTAGGCGAACTGAACCTTGATCGTCAACCGGTCAAGAAGAGAGGCTATCCTTATCTTCCCTGAGTGAGGACTAATGTTTCTTCTTGTCTAATCGCTCCTGCAGACGCCGGTCTTTCTCTCGTGTCGCTTCAGAAAGCTGTTCTTTATAAGAGATAAGGCGCGTAAAGAGGTCTGTATCGTGCGTTGCGAGGATCTGCATAGCTAACAGACCAGCATTGCGACCGCCATTAATGGCGACAGTCGCCACTGGTACACCGGGAGGCATCTGCACGATCGAGAGTAGGGAATCAAGACCTTTGAGTGCCTTACTTTTGATTGGGACCCCGATGACTGGCAAGGGAGTATGGGCGGCTACTACCCCAGCAAGATGGGCGGCGCCCCCGGCGCCAGCAATGAGAACCTTCAGTCCACGTTGATGGGCGTTGCTGGCGTATGCAGTCGTCTCTTGCGGGGTGCGATGGGCCGAGAACACATGGATATCGTACGCCACGCCAAATTCCTCGCACACCTGTGTGACTTCCTCCATAACCTCAAGGTCTGAGTCACTTCCCATGAGAATACCAATTTGTGGGTCCATACCGTGTTCTCTCTCCTACATTATGGTTGAGTGATTTGGTGTGTTATCGCTTCAAGGCGGACACCACGTGACCCCTTCACTAACAAAAGCTGAGGACCTTGGTAACTGCATATCGTTTCTCGCACCCAAATGACAGCGGCTTCGGCGTTGGCAAAGACACACACGGGAATTCCTGCCTGTTCCGCCCTGGTCGCGATCAGACGGGCTTCTTCACCAACAGTAATAAGTACATCGGGAGGTGGGGCGAGGGCCACAAGGTACTCGCCGATTTCCTGATGACGACTGTGGCTGAGCGTTCCTAGTTCGAGCATGTCTCCCAGCACCAGGATCAAGCGCTCTCCGGCAAGCCGCACCTGGGATGCGGTGAGGAGTGCCTGGCGCATCGAGGCTGGATTCGCATTATAACAGTCGTCAAGAATTGTCAGACGTTGTGAGGGGATTTCGATGACGGCCATTCTCCGTGGTGCACCATGTGCAGTTGCGAGCGCCGTACACACCTGCTCGAGTGAAAGTCCACATTCGGTTGCCACTGCGGTTGCAGCCACCGCAGCCAGGGCAAAATGGCTGCCAAGCAACTGCATCTGGACCCGTCGGTTCTCGGTCGGCGTAGACAACGCAAAACTTGTACCCTGTCGGGAGACCTGGATGTTGGTCACGCAGAACTGATTTGCTAGTCCTTCTCCGAAAGTGACGATCCGACACGAGGCTACACGCTGGACGGTTGCGAGCAAAGAAGGATCGTCTCCGTTGACGACTGCGATACCATGCTCAGGTAAGGCAGCGATCAACTCGGTTTCTGCCGCGAGGACTCCGGCAAGGTCTTTGAGCGTTTCCGTGTGCTCTTCAGCAATGGTGGTAATCACTCCGATGTGCGGCTGAGCAATGGCAGAAAGCAGGGTCAGTTCTCCAACTCCGCTCGTCCCTAATTCGAGCACGAGGACTTCGGCGCGCTCATCCGTCCGTAGCAAGGTGAGTGGGAGACCGATATGGTTATTCTGGTTTCCTTGGGTGGCCAGTGTCGGCTTTGTGGCGGCGCACACCTGCGCCAAGATCTCTTTGGTCGTTGTCTTGCCGTTACTCCCAGCAATACCAATGACCAGAGCACCTAACCGGCTCCGGTGCCATGCTGCAAGGGCTTGCAGTGCCGTGAGCGGGTCATCGACGGCAATCCCAACTGCGCCAGGTGGCAAAGTCAGGTCTCGGTCTCTGGCAAAGAAGAAACCTGCGGCTCCTTGTTGCACTGCGGTGGCAAGATGGGTATGTCCATCGGTTCTCGCCCCAGGCAAAGGCACAAAGAGGGCACCAGGGGTAATAGCACGAGAGTCGATAGAAACAGACGTAAAGATCACCTCCTCACGTCCACAGACAAGTGTCCCTCCCGTAGCAGTGCAAACATCAGCAGCAGTCAGTTTAAGCAAGGTCTCGTCCTCTGCGAAGGAATAATTGCGGAGCGAGAGAGGCTCATTGAGCTGTTTAACTCTATCCACTGTCTCACCGACCCGCAAGGTCTCTTGCTTCCTCACCTGCCTTGGCGCGAAACCAATTGTGCACTGCTGATAACTAAAGGCGAGCACGCATTGATCCTTTTCGTTGCGCATGCCACCATGACACTGTGACGGCAAAAGAACTGCACGCTCGGGCTATCGTCCACACCCTACGCGACCGCGGTTTTACCGCTTACCTGGCTGGTGGATGTGTTCGAGACAAACTTCTCGGTATAGAACCAAAAGATTTCGACGTTGCGACCAGCGCCCGGGCAACGGAGGTACAGGCGTTATTCCCCCACACGGTACCGGTGGGGGTGCAGTTTGGTGTTATCCTAGTCATCTGCGATGGTTCTCAAGTCGAAGTAGCAACCTTCCGTTCCGATGGGATCTACCGCGATGGTCGCCACCCCAGCAGCGTACAATTCAGCAATGCACATGCGGATGCACTCAGAAGGGATTTTACCATCAATGGCATGTTCTATGATCCGGTGACGGAACAGGTGATCGACTACGTCGGTGGCCGCCAAGATCTCGCTCAGCGAGTGGTCCGCGCTATTGGGAATCCCTACGCGCGGTTTGCTGAGGATCGCCTGCGCATGATCCGCGCCGTACGTCTGGCTGCCAGACTGGGATTTACTATTGCTCCAGATACCTTTGCGGCGATCCGTGCATTAGCCCCAACGATTGTCGATATTGCCTGGGAGCGGATCGGCGACGAGATCGTGAAAATCCTTACTGCAGGTGGGAGCAAACGAGCTTTCGCTCTACTCTCCGAGTCTGGACTGCTTCAGGTTATTCTTCCGGAGATAGAAGCGATGCGCGGCGTTGAGCAATCGCCTGATTTTCATCCTGAAGGCGACGTGTTCGTACACACGCTACTACTCCTCGAAAAACTCGATCATCCGAGTGAAACCCTTGCTTTGGGGGCACTGTTACACGATGTGGCGAAACCGCTGTGCCGGGCACAGAAAGGAGAAAGAATCACCTTCTATGGACATTGCGAAAAAGGTGCGAAGATGGCTGTGGAGATTTGTCAGCGGCTGAAGCGCTCGCGCACGACCTGGGAGCGGGTCGCCTACCTGGTGAAGAATCACCTGCGGTTACTCAACGCACCGGAAATGCGTACCGCTACACTGAAGCGCTTCTTGCGGGAGGAGGGCATTGAAGAATTGTTAGAGTTGGCGCGGATTGATGCCCTGTCTTCGAGTGGTGACTTGCGTCCCTACGAATTCTGCCGTCGCAAGCTGGCCGAACTCGGCCCTGCGCAAATCGCTCCTCCACACCTGCTCAATGGCCGCGATCTGATTACCTTAGGATTTCCTCCAGGACCGCACTTCAAAGATATTCTCGATGCGGTCGAGGAAGCGCAGCTTGAGGGTCGGCTAGTGACGCGCGAGGATGCCCTCTCGTGGGTTCAAGAAAGATGGAAAAACAAACACTGAAGAATCATTCCCCCGTAGAGGTGAGGATACGCTGAGTCTCTGCCACCTCCAAGAGTATTCAGATGGCCTGTCTCACCTGCGAACGAGGAAGCATAGCAACCATATATGTGATGTTCCCTCGCTTGATAGCTTCGGACATCATGGCCTATTCCGCTACACCGAGGGGGGCGAAGGTACTTCCGGATTCTCGCTCGCTTCCTGCTTGTTTTCCTTTGCCTGTGAGCGGTTAGCTTGCTTCCAGGTCTTTGGAGTCAGTATCCGAAGCAGCAGGAGGATGCCGAGCAGACTGAATAGCGTTGTCATATAGCCCCCTTTCGCTGTCATTGAGCATGTTAATAAAATACGGTCCCTTCTCTGTCTCCGTTTATGCTGCCAGGCGTACGGTCTGTGGGGGTTGAATTGCGGCAAGGAAACGGAGGCGGGGATACGCTTCTTGGGCACTCTTGAGTGCCCAGTCATTCGCGAAGAGTACGAGAGGACGGCGGTCAGTGTCCCACACACAGGTGCTGCGTCCTGCGCGCTCGAAGTCATCGAGATGAGGGATGTCCCCTGCGATCCAGCGCGCGTACTGATAGGAAAGAGGTTCGAACTCAGCAACGACGCCATATTCAGCCTTGAGACGATGGCGAACGATCTCAAATTGTAGGATACCGACCGCACCAAGAATTGGATCACGTTCGAGTCGCTGCCGATCAAAGAACAGTTGCACTGTCCCTTCCTCGGACAGATGAGCGAGTCCTTTTTGCAACTGCTTGCGTTTGAGGGGGTCTGCTAGGCGTACACAGACAAACTGTTCGGGCGAGAAACGTGGAATCCCAGGAAATTCTAGTACAGGCCCCTCACATACTGTGTCGCCTATGCGCAAGACCCCTGGGTCCCACAGGCCGATGATATCCCCTGAGAAGGCTTCCTCGATCAGGGTGCGATCTTGGGCCAAGAACTGAAACGGTTTACTCAAGGTGAGCGGGGTTCCGGTGCGCACGTGGCGGACCTTCATGCCTCGGACGAAACGTCCTGAGCAAATGCGGACGAAGGCGACGCGGTCACGATGGAAGGGATCCATATTCGCTTGGATTTTAAAGACAAACCCTGCAAACTGCGAAGCAGCAGCGGCGAGCTCACCACTCGACGTCATGCGGGGGCGTGGTGGTGGCGCGAGTTCCATGAATCGGTCGAGAAAAGGCTCAAGCCCGAAATTGGTCATGGCACTACCGAAGAAGACGGGGGTCACCTCGCCACGGAGGAAACAGCCAAGATCACACGAAGCTCCTGCCGTGTCGAGCAGTGCCAACTCCTCTCGGAACTGCGCGTACGCGTGCGATCCGATGTCCGTCTGTAAAGTGCGATCCTCAAGGCTCGTGACCGTCATGGGTACCTTGCGCGTGCCGGCGTCCGCACGTGCGAAGCGAAAGACCTGCTGCGACCAACGGTCATAGACGCCCTGGAAAGTCTGCCCCGTTCCGATCGGCCAGGTCACTGGACTGCATGGAATACCGAGGACACGTTCGATATCATCAAGGAGTTCGAGCGGGCCCTGCCCGTTCCGGTCCATCTTATTGATGAAGGTGATAATAGGAATCTGCCGTAGACGACAGACCTGAAAGAGTTTAATCGTTTGTGGTTCGACGCCCTTCACACAATCAATGAGCATGACCGCTGCGTCTGCTGCGGCGAGCGTGCGGTATGTATCTTCACTGAAATCGTTGTGCCCAGGCGTATCAAGCAGATTGATATGGCACCCCTGATAGGTAAACTGCAGCACGCTGGTCGAGATCGAGATGCCCCGCTGACGTTCGATCTCCATCCAATCACTCGAGGTCTGCCGTTCCCCACGGCGTTGTTTCACTGAACCAGCGAGATGAATGGCGCCGCCATAGAGTAACAGCTTTTCGGTCAACGTCGTCTTCCCTGCGTCTGGATGAGAGATGATGGCAAAAGTCCGTCGTCGTGAGACTTCCGTGTATATCCTGTTGAGAATGTCGCTCATGTCTGTTTTTCCGGTTACGCTTTCAACACTGCCAAGTTGCTGGTGCCAAACGCCTCTTTGTCAGCGCCAGCCAGGTAAGAAAAAAGAAGACTTGCTTTGTCCTCTCGAAAAGTACGCAGTATCAGGGTGGTGTGATCTGCCGCTGCGAAAAAGAGATAAGAAGAACTTCGGCACGCCGTTTCCCGGTATTTTCCCAGCGGGAAGGTTGGGTCGCGTCGTAGAAGAGACTATCTCCCTCAGCCAGTTCGTACCGCTCCTCGTCAAGGACCACGGTGACTTTCCCGCGCACGCAGAATGCCAGTTCCTCACCAGTATGAAGCAAGGGAGACTTCCCGCTGCGTCCGCCTGGTTCGAGGCGAATGAGCACGACAGCAACGCGGTCATCGACACCGGCTGGAAGGAGAGACTGGACGGTCGCCCGAGACCACTCGCTGCGTAAGCTCGCTTGCTCCTTGCGCCGCAGCACGGGGCCGTTGGTCACCGCTGGTTCACTCAGCAGGTCACTCAACCGTACTCCTAATGCGTGCGTAATCCGGTCGAGGGAAGCAAGAGAGGGTGAAACTTGGCCGAGTTCTACCTGCGAGAGGAAACTCGCCGAGAACCCTGTCTGTGTCCCGAGTGCACGTAACGACAGACCACTGTGACGTCGTGCCGCCTTGAGCTTCGCGCCAAATTGCAGAGGCAATGGGGCACCGTTTCCAGTTGTGCCTGGTGTGCTTTTGTTTTTTCTTTTGTCCAGTATTACTTCACGAGTGTTCATTCTCAGCGTATGTGTAGCAAAAGGGAGAAGACAATGCAAACAGTGGAGAAGTGCTGCCCGGGTGAGGAAAAAGAACCCGCGCAATACGTCCAAAGGAAGGACAGCTCTGCGGTGTGGATTTTCCTCCCATTGGCATCAAGAGCGAGCGTTTTCTAGTGGAAGAGCGAGCTGAAAGCAGGTGCCAGAACCAGGGGTACTATCTATGGTGATCTGACCACCATGCATCTCAACCACTGTCTTGGCGATAAAGAGCCCTAACCCGAATCCCTGTCTCTGCTTCCCTGTAGTGGCACGCCAGCCCTCTTCACGCACGACAGCGGCTTCTGCGGGGATAATCCCTGGTCCTGTAGCTGCTACTGTGATTCCGACCGCTCCAGTATGTCGCGCAGCACTGATCTCAATACGTCCGTGTTCTGGAGTGAACTTGAGGGCATTATGGACGAGGTTACTCACCACTCGCACCAGAGCCGCTCCATCTCCTGCTATTGTGGGCAGTCCGTCCTGGAGCTGCAGTGTCAGTAGAATGTGACGGCGACGTGCGGGTCCGGGTCAACGAGGACGTTGAAGGCTATGCCGTCTGGGTGATTGCCGGAACCCAGCCACCAGCTGAATACATGCTGCAGCTCCTCTTCTTGCTCGACGCGCTCCAACGCCACGGAGCAAAACTCCATCTGCTGTGCACCTATTTTGCCTATGCGCGCCAGGAGAACGGGCGCGAGGGTCTCCGTTTCTCATAGCTATGCGTGAGGGGGAAAGCGGCCTGCAGGGGTCTCCGCTCTGGTAGGCTCAAGGGTTAGTCCTCTTCGATCACAATGCCCGCATCACGCAACTGCCGGAGGGCTCTCGCCCCTCCCTCAGCCGTGACAGGTCGTGTGGCTGCCTTGATCACGTGGACCTTAAATCCCCCTTGCCGGGCGTCAAGAGCCGAAGCGCACACGCACACGTCTTGAGCGAGACCGCCGATCCATACGCGCTGTACCTCTCTCCGCTTCAGTTCGTCTAGTAGGCCGGTCTGATCGAAAACAGAATACTGGTCCTGGTCGAACCGCACGCCCTTGGTCACCTTAATCACATGCTGCGGCAGGTGCAGAGCAGGGTGGAACGCCGCCCCTTCTGTATCCTGAACGCAGTGCGGAGGCCATGGTCCGCCCTGCGTCTGGAAACTGATGTGGTCCTGTGGGTGCCAATCGCGTGAGGCATAGATCGGAATGCCTTTGGCGTCGGCTTCATCAATCCATTCGTTCAGTACAGGGACAACAGCGTCTCCGTCCTCAATCGATAACGCGCCGCCCGGACAGAAATCATTCTGCACGTCCACAACGAGCAAAGCATCTCTTGGTTGAAGGACTTCTCTTGGGGGCATCATGATATGCTCTTCTTTCTTAATTCTATTTGTTTATACGGTTCCCCGTCTCGCCCTCCACATCTAAGTTCGTGTGAGATTCGCGCTACCCATTTTTGTATGATTATTTCGTCGCTCCACGTGCTACAATATTCAATTATAATTTCCCTCCCGATGTCAGTCGAGGCGGGAACCACAACTTTGTCCACGAGAAGATGATTGACGAGGACGCCACCTGCAGTCTGGCCGAAATTCGACACGACGCGGTTGCCCCCTCCTATTTCTTTTTTCCCCTCCTGCGGGTCTCTCCAAAATTCATAAAAATTCCACAGAGAAGACAACGATGAGAATGTATCAATCTTTTTGATACTTCAACGAGGAGAAGTGCGAGGCTCGCTGTCACTTATCCTTTCCCCCACTGGGTGACCTTGAAGTGATGGGCACGTAGGGATGCGCAGGTGCAGAATGAAGAAAAAGAGCGTCGCTTTTTCTTCATTTTTGCCAAAGAGAAAAGGTTACAAGCCGTAGGACAAGGCTTTCTTCCTGACTCACTCATGTGGCACGAGAACAATCGGCTCATCATCCGCCGGCCTTACCGCGAATTCTTTGTCTGTGAGCCGAGCGTAGATCTCGATCAGATGTCCGTCAGGATCAGTGATCCAGAGTTCGTGGAAAGGCGTGCCGCGCCACGTGGTATGTGGCTGTTTTTCAATGGACCAGTCCGCCTCGACTGGATGTGTGTAACGCTGCCAAGACTTCGATCCGCCCACGGATCTGGTCCCGCGCGGCGCGAAATCGTTGGAGTTGCTGTTCGTGTGCTTCTTCCTCATGGCCTGCTGGGTCTGGGATTGGCCAGTGCAGCCGTGCGGCCTTACCGAGAAAGACAGGGCACACCTCCTCAGCGCAGAGGGTGATGGTGGTGTCGACGCTGGCTGGGTCAATAGTATCGACCGACTTTGCCACGTGCTTCGAGATATCAATCCCGATTTCTTTCATTACCTGTATTGCAAGTGGATTGACGCGTGTTGGGCGCGAGCCAGCGCTTTGCACGCAGACAGTGTCACCGAAAAGCTGACGCGCCAAGCCTTCGGCCATCTGACTGCGTGCCGAATTCGCCACACAGAGAAATAAGAGACGCTTCATAGACGCTCTTTTCTATCGTTCCACGGGGAGATCTCCGCGATTTTCTGTATCTACGATCCGGACAGCGGGGTCCTGCAGAGGCGCGAAGAACCGGTCCGTGTCCGCCAACATATCCGGACGTGCACACCCTTCATATGAGCTGGGTATTCTCCATTTTGCCCACGTTCGCCTTCAAGAGAAGACGTGATTTTCAGCATGACTCATTATAAGCGGAAGGGCAACGTGACGCGGCAGCCAAATGCGTACAGCAGTTCCCTGGTTCATTTGACTGTCGATACGCAAGAATCCGCCATGTGCCTGAACAATGTGTTTGACGATAGCCAGGCCGAGCCCGGTGCCGCCGAGTTCACGCGAGCGCGCCTTGTCAACACGATAAAAACGTTGCGTAAGACGGGGAATTTCAGATGCCGGGATACCACAGCCCGTATCTGTCACTGCAATCTCGATCCATTCTTCAGGGAAAGCGTGGTCAGTAGGTCGGAGAGAAGAACCTCGGACCTCACCGTTGCGCAGCTCCTCCTGATTCTGTACACGCACCTCGAGGCTTTGAGCCATCCTTGCCGTCACTGTCACTGTACCACCTACAGGCGTGTACTTCACGGCATTATCGATCAGGTTGATCAGCACCTGATGCAGACGGTCCCCATCTCCTGAGAGGGGTGGGAAGTCAGGTGAAAGGTCTTCGACAAGGGTCACCTGGCCTCGCTGCGCTTTCTCTTTGACCACCTCGAAGACTTCAGCGACTAACTCAGGGAGTAGCACTTCCTCGTAGCGAAGTTCGGTCTTGCCTAACTCAAGATTTGACAGGGTGAGCAAGTCTTCTATCAGCCGACTGAGGCGCTCAGAATGGCGATCGATAATCGTAAGAAAACGTCGGGCTGTTTCTGGATCTCTCAGCGCACCGTTGAGCAAGGTTTCGGCGTATCCTTTAATCGCGGTCAGGGGAGTACGGAGCTCGTGCGAAACGTTCGCCACAAAATCCGCCCGGATCGATTCGAGTCTCTTGAGCTGGGTGATCTCGTGGAAAACCAAGACATACCCGCTTGTCGTGGTCCTGTCCTCATAAATCTGCATCGCGCTCACTTCTAAAGAGCGCGGTTTTTTATTCTCGATCTCCAGTTCTCGGGTTAATGGGTGATCAGTTGGTCGTTTGCTGGCGACTTCTCGCAGCAATTCATGCAAGGTCGGGTCGCGAGAAAATTCTTGTATTGGTTTCCCTTGCCAGTTTTTAACTGAGTTGAGGTCGAACTGATCCTGCGCGGCACGATTGCAGAGGACAACGTTGCCATCGAGGTCGATCACCACAACCCCTTCAGCCATACTTTGCAACACCGCTTCCAATTTTCTGCGCTCCCTTTGCAGGGTCCGTAAGCGTTCATGTTGCAACGTCACAAACCGCTGCAGTCCCTTTTCTAAGGCGCCGAGTTCATCTTCGTTCCATACCGGTAAGAGAGGAGGAGACTCCCCCTCTGGAGCAACAGCCATGAACTCACGCAGACCAGCAAGACGGCGTCGTACACAGAGGCCGCCATAAATAGCGCTGACTGACGCGATCACTCCAAGTGTGACAACACCATACCAGAGGATGTCTGGACGAGGCGCTGGCGGCAGGGTAGAGAAAAACACCAGACCTACCAACGCACCCAGGGCAAAGGCAGGACAGAGAACAAGGACAAAGAGCAGGCTATTCCTCCAGCGCATCAGGGTTAAACTTGTACCCGACCCCACGCACGGTCAGAATCAGTGTGGGATTCGCATCATCTCGCTCAATCCGTTGGCGTAAACGGCGAATGTGGACATCTACTGTGCGTGGCTCAACGTATACATCTTGCCCCCATACCAGATCAAGGATTTGCGTGCGGCTAAAAACTCGATGGGGATATTGGACAAAAAACTTCAGGAGTTCAAACTCCCGCAACCCGAGTTCGACTGAACGTCCGTCCAGGGTGGCTTCATAAGTATCGTAATCGATGCGTAAACGGCCTTTTTCGTAAAATTCATGCGGTCGATCTGGACCCTGTCCGTATGCGCGGCGCATCACCGCCTTGACCCGCGCAACAAGCTCTCGCGGGCTAAAGGGTTTGGTCACATAATCATCCGCGCCCATTTCGAGCCCAAGGATCTTGTCCACTTCAGATGCACGAGCGGTGAGGATAAGAATTGGCAGCCGCTGGGTGTCTTCTTTCGCGCGCAATAACCGGCACACCTCAAGCCCGGGCAGGCCGGGGAGCATGAGGTCAAGGATGATCAAAGCCGGACGCTCTCTGGCCGCGAGATGGAGGGCGATCTCACCGTCGCTTGCTTCGACAACCACGAACCCTTCAGTCTCCAGGTTATAACGGACAAGATCGCGAATGTCTTTTTCATCTTCAACGATCAGGATTTTGCGTTTGATTTCGGTAACCGCCAGTTTGGTCGTCTGTGCCTGTGCTTCCATGGATCTCCTTCGTTATAGGCAGCTTTCAGCCTTACCTCTGCGAGGGGGTATTGAGCCCTATGCTTTAGACTGAGGTGGGTGGAGGAGTGATGTGCCGGATGCTTTTCCCTTTGGCTAAGAAGATGACCATTTCGGCAATGTTTGTCGCATGGTCAGCGATCCGCTCTAAATACTTGGCGATGAATAAAGTACGGGTGGCGCGGGCCACGCTTTGCGGGTCTTGGGCCATAAAGGTCAACACATCGTCGAAAGTCTTGGCAGTGAGGTTATCAATGTAGTCGTCCCGTTGGCACACGCGCAACGCCAATTCATGGTCTTCACGAACAAAGGCATCAAGGCTGTCTCGTAACATAGAACGGGCCCACTCAGCCATATGCGGCAGATCGACGTTGAGTTTGACCGGAGGCTCTTGGTTGAGCTCGATCGCACGTTCACAGATATTTTGCGCGATATCACCGATGCGTTCGAGATCGGTCGTGATCTTCGTGCTGGTCATAATCAGGCGCAGATCGCGGGCTGCCGGCTGATGCAGCGCAACCAGGCGAGTGCAGGCTTCGTCTACGGCCACATCAAGGTAATTCACCATATGGTCACGCTCAATAATCGCGCGTGCCTCTGCCGAGTCGCGCCTGGTCAGGGCGTCCATCGCATCGGTGATCTGTTTCTCGACTAAGCCGCCCATCTCCAGAAGTTTCGCCCGGAGTTGCTGCAGTTCTTCTTCGTATTGTTTATCTGTATGCAACGGCATGGTGGTCTCCTTACGTTTAGCCGAACCTGCCAGTGATGTAGTCTTCTGTTTCCTGCTTCTCCGGGGTGGTAAACAATTTTTCCGTACTCCCGAATTCTATCAAGCGACCGAGATACATGAAAGCTGTGTAGTCAGAGACTCGCGCCGCTTGCTGCATGTTATGCGTAACGATCACGATGGTGTAATATTTTTTTAACTCATGGATGAGTTCTTCAATTTTCGCAGTAGCAATCGGGTCCAGAGCGGAGCAGGGCTCATCCATGAGGACTACTTGGGGCTCCACCGCGATCGTCCGCGCAATACACAGACGCTGATGCTGGCCACCAGACAGGGCAAGCGCGTTGTCATGCAGACGCTCTTTCGCCTCCTCCCATAATGCCGCATTTTTGAGACTACGCTCGACAATCTCATCCAGGCGTGCCCTGTTGTTGATGCCAAGAATGCGTGGGCCATATGCGACATTTTCATAAATGGTCTTGGGAAAAGGGTTGGGCTTCTGAAACACCATACCGACCCGCTTGCGTAGGTCGGTGACATCAACAGTCTGGCCGAGAATTTCCTGGCCAGCCATCGTAATACTTCCTGTAATCCTCACCCCCTCAACCAAGTCGTTGAGCCGATTGAGACAACGGATCAGGGTCGACTTGCCGCACCCAGAGGGGCCAATAAAGGCAGTCACCTGGTTGCGAGCAATGTCCATATTGATGTTTTCCAGCGCCATCTTGTCTCCGTAGTAGAGACAGAGGTCGCGGATCTCAATCTCTGGCACGCCAGAGGGGAGTATGGTCGAACGGTCCTGGCCGTTGCCTTGCTCCGTCTGGCGGCGCAACAAAGAAACCGCGTGGGTTGGTGTTGGGGTACTTTTCTCCATACTATCCATCCTCTTTTTTATTTAGAACGTGCCGAAGCGCAATTTCCTGCGCAGACGGTTACGAAAGTAGATCGCAGCCAGATTGAGGACAATGATAACCACGATGAGCAACAATGTAGTGATGTATACCATAGGTTTTGCCGCTTCAACGTTTGGCGATTGAAACCCGACATCATAGATGTGAAAGCCCAGGTGCATGAATTTTCGTTCAAGGTGCAGGAACGGCCAGTGCGAATCCAGCGGCAAGTTCGGCGCGAGTTTGACGACGCCGGTAATCATCAGAGGAGCGACCTCTCCTGCACCTCTGGCCATCGCCAGGATCATACCGGTGAGGATCCCTGGCAGGGCGCCAGGCAAGACAATCTTGCGAATCGTTTCCCACTTGGTTGCCCCAACGGCTAATGACCCCTCTCGCCACTCTCGCGGAATCGAGGCCAGCGATTCTTCCGTTGCCACAATGACGACCGGAACAGTCAACAACGCCAGGGTGAGGGAGGCCCAGAGGATTCCCCCGGTGCCGTATGTTGGCGTTGGCAGCGCTTCGGGATAGAAGAACGTGTCAATGGTTCCCCCAATCAGGTAGACGAAAAAACCGAGGCCAAAAACGCCGAAGACAATAGAGGGCACGCCGGCGAGATTATTGACCGCGATCCGCACCGCGCGTACCAGTGGTCCCTGCTTAGCGTACTCCTGCAGATACAGAGCGGCAATCACACCAAACGGCACTACAACGATACTCATGAGAATGACCATCATCACTGTGCCGAAAATAGCCGGGAACACGCCACCCTCGGTGTTGGACTCGCGTGGGTCGTCCCAGACAAATTCCCAGAATCTGGTCAGATAGAGCCCTAAGCGCTGTGTCCAACTCATGTCGTTGGGCAGATACGCGCGCACGACCTCAGCGATTGGTAAGTCTTTTTCGCGTCCACCCGCCGCTTCGACAATGATACGGTAGCGGGCATTTTCTGCAGCCAAGGTGCGCCGCTCCGCGGCTTTCTCGTTGTAGCGTTCTTGCCACACGGCGATGTCCTTTTCGAGGGCAGCAATCCGTTGCGCGGCCCGTTGCGGGTCGCGCTCCTCCATCCCCACGCGTCTGATGGCCAGCCGCAATCGTTCAAGATTATAGTTGATATCGCCGATCTCTTTCTTCTCGATATAACGGATGCGAGCGAGCGTTGCTTGAGTGCGCGGATGAATCTCCTGGAACGCCTGCCAACTCTCGGCGGACCCGGTGGCCACGACCTGACCATCTTCACGGACCTCTTTGAGAAAGCCGAACAGCGGCCCCCACTCCCAGCGGGCAAAGTAGATGGCATCCGGCGGATAACTGCGGCTGACGATCTGATCATTGTCGATCCAGCGAAAATCCGCGCCATAGAGGTCGCGGTTGCCCACTTGAAACTGAGTGCGATAGCGTGGTGCGCCCTCTTGGGTCAACAAGTGGGGAATTTCTTCGTGCACCCGGACAATCCCCATCGTGACACTGCCATCGTGCAGGGTAGCCATCTCCATGGTTGTCGGCCAGAAGAAACCCAAGGCATTGACACCGATCACCCAGAGCAACGACACAATCATAATCAGGCCGAAGCCCAGGGCTCCGCCTGTCAGCCAGATAAACGGGTCTCCACTTTTCCAAAAACCTTTGAGCACGGGATCACCTCACTTCAAACGCGGCTGTAGCGCTCGCGCAACCGTTGGCGCACGATTTCCGCGGCCGTGTTGACGATGAAGGTCAGGATAAACAGGAGCAAGGCGGCCAGGAACAACACGCGGTACAAGGTGCCGCCGTGTGGTGCTTCCGGAATCTCCACGGCGATATTGGCCGACAGGGCACGGAACCCATTGAATGGGCTAAAGTCCATCACCGGCGTGTTGCCGGTCGCCATCAGCACAATCATCGTCTCGCCTACGGCGCGGCCAAAGCCAATCATGATCGCCGAGAACACCCCAGGACTGGCGGTTGGCATCACCACCCGCAGCGCAGTCTGCCAGCGGGTTGCCCCGAGCGCCAGCGACCCCGAGATCAGATGTTGCGGGACGTTCGAGAAGGCATCTTCACAGATAGTGTAAATAATCGGGATGACGGCAAACCCCATGGCAAAGCCGACGACCATGGAATTACGTGGGTCATAGCGCATGCCGGTCGTGTCGAAGAGCCACTGGGGAAAATTGCCATTGAAAAAGAAGGCCTCTATGGTGCCATTGAAGCTCACACAGGCATAGACGGTGAGCACCAGCACTGGGCACAGAACGGCAAGCTCTGAGCCGGATTTGAGCACGAGACGTATCGAGAGTGGGATCAAGCGCCACAGAAACGCCGCAAGCAGGGTCATCGTTGGCAAAGCAAAAAACATCAGGAACACCGCCGGAACGATCTGTTCCACCAACGGCGCGAGCCACAGCCCGGCAAAAAACCCCAACACAACGCTGGGCAAGGCCGCCATGATCTCCATCGACGGTTTAATGAGATTGCGCAGGGTGGGATGGAGAAATTGCGAGGTATAAATCGCCGCACAGATACTGATGGGCACAGCGAGCAACAGCGCGTAAAAGGTGCCCTTGAGCGTGCCATAGGCGAGTGGGGTGAGACTGAATTTCGCTTCGAAGTCATCAGTCCCGCCGGTGGATTGCCAGGTGTATTCTGGCTGTTCGTAGCCTTCGTACCACACCTTGCCAAAGAGGGTTTTCAGCGTGATCTCTGGATGTGGGTTGCGCAGCTTCCAGCGGAAGAACTCTCCTTCAGTATTTGTGGCCACAAGGCCATCTGCCTTCGGCGCAAACGCCAGCAACGGAATGGGGTGGGCATCCGTGGGCAGTTGCAGCAAGGTTTGCTCGGAGGTGCTGTGCTGTAGCATAACGGTGCCAGCAGCATCGGCGGACAGGAACCCTTTGTCACGCGGCGACGTGGCAAAGGCAGTGACCGGAGCGCTGTGGGGGAGAAATTGGTGGACCCGGCGGTACGGAAGTTTGGTCGGGTCTTTTTGGTCTCGTATCTGAAACCAAATATTCACACCACCGGCCGTATCCCCAACGATCAAAGACCGGTCGCCAAGGACCCACCCCAGGGCACTAATGCCGGCACCGGGAGCGGTGGCTGCAGCGAAGGTTTCCATAAACTGTGGATGTTCGGGATTGTCGATATGCCAATGCAAGACCTCACCAGTTGCCGTGCCAACTAAGAGATTTAATTGAAAGCGATCAAAGGCTACGGCCGTGACATCTGCCGTCAGCTCAGCAGAGAGCTCGAGATGATGCTCTTGCACTGGCGCCGGTCCAATGAGAGTGCGACGTGCTCGTTGCGCGAGGAAGAACAGTCGGCGTGGACCAGTCAGCGCGGCGGTGGAGGTTTTGCCTCCGTCCTTTCGATACACGAGCCCGGTGATCGCCTGGCCGGCTGGATCGAGACGAAGCGGCTCTTGTTCGTCCACTGTTGGGATACTCGTGCGTTTCCCCTCTGGAAAGGTAACGACAAAATTGATGACCAGTGGAATGACCAGACCATCGGTCGTACCAACTGCGACAATGTGGTCAATGCCGTTTGTGTACGCCACGGTTGGGCTGCGCTCTTGTAAAGCATTGATAGTATAGCGGTGTATGAGGCTATTGTCGTGCAGTGAGAAGAAATCGACAGTTCCAGCGCTGGTCACGACATAGGCAATCTCCTGGTATTCTTCTATCCCAACGGCCAGAGGGCGATCACTGGCAGTAGAGAGACCAGGGAGACCTGCAGCCGCCGCCGGCTGATCGGCTGCTTCGATGAGCGGCAGCAGATCGATAGTCTCCTGTGGCGTCGCCACCGCTGGCAGGAGCAGGGGCAACACTTCAGCGACAATCACGATAAGGATTGCGACAATGCTGGCGATCGTGACCAGACCACCGGCAGTGATAAAAACGGTCGCACCTTTATCTGCCAGTTTCTTGCGTTGTACCCGGCTCTTGTCCTCGGCGGTGGACAGGCGCGGCTCGCCTTGCTGCGGAGCCGCCTCCTGCTCCTCGACCTGCTGCATATCCGACATATCTTATCCTTAAAAAAAAAGGAGGGGAGCCAGGTGATCCAGCGGCCTCCCCTCCCGTAGGTTGATGTTACTTCATCGAAGGAGTTACTCGATAAGGGCGAGCTGTTGTTTGGCCAGTTCCGCCGTCAGCGGGTAGTAGCCGTCCTTTACCACTACTTCCTGCCCTTCTTTGCTGAAGACGAATTTTGCGAACTCTCTCATCAACGGGGCGAGCGGTTGATTGGGTGACTTGTTGATATACACATACAGGAGGCGACTGAGCGGATAGTTGCCACCTATGACGTTCTCATAGTTTGCTGGATAAAAGGTTTCCCCTGCTTTTGCCGCGAGGGGGACGGCACGCACGCCAGAGGTCATGTAGCCGATGCCGCTGTAGCCAGCGCCATTGCGGTCCTCGCTTACCCCCTGCACGACCGAGGCTGAGCCTGGTTGCTCTTTTACCTCATCTCTGTAATCCCCGTTACAGAGCGCGACCTCTTTGAAAAAGCCATAAGTGCCGGAGGCGGAGTTCCGGCCATACAGGCTGATCGGTGCGTTGGCCCACGTGCCATCGAGACCGGATTCTCCCCAGATGGAGACGCTTTTTACCTCACCGCAACGGCGGGTCTTGGAGAAGATGGCATCGACCTGCTGCATGGTCAGTCCTTGAATGGGGTTGTCTTTGTGGACGTACACCGCCAACGAGTCGAGTGCGGTACCCAACGCCGTTGGTTTATGGCCGTATTTTTTCTCGAAAGCATCGATCTCGGTGCCGCGCATTTCCCGCGACATGGGGCCGAGCTGCGCGGTGCCCTCGATGAGGGCTGGTGGGGCGGTGCTGGAGCCTTTGCCTTCGATCTGGATGTTGACGTTGGGATAGTATTTTTTGAACCCTTCGGCCCAGAGCGTCATCAGGTTGTTCAAGGTGTCTGAACCGATACTGTTCAAGTTGCCCGAAATGCCGCTCACCGGTTGGTAGGTTGGTAAGTTCTGGTCGACCTGTACGGCTTCCTGAGCCATGACTGACCCACGCAGGGCAAAGCTTAAAAGTGCTACCCCACACATTGCCACTGCAGTTCTTTGCATCATGATAACCTCCTCTGGTGAAGATTTTTTATTCCCTGTCAAAAGTTACGAAATGATTACACATTCATGACCCTTCGGTTAAAAATCGACCTGGAAGCGTGCCGCGACTATGTTGGCTTCTCCTGAATTCTGCAGGTTAGCCAGCGTATAGTTGAGTTTGAACGCCACGTTAGGATTGAGATACCAGTTAACCCCAAGCGTGAAGTCGCCGAGCGTTCCACCTCTGACGTCGTCATCGCTAAGGTGGAGGTAGGAATAGCGCAATCCTACTTCCCAGGCGCCAAGACCGCCTTTGCCGTCGAAGTTGCGTTTCGGTTGGACCCGGCTGAATGCGCCACTGGAAGTACTGTAGACCCGGTTTTCGCCGGTGAGGAAATAGGTGCCGTATATATACCAGCCGTCAAAGTCGACATTTTTTGCGTTTGGCCTGTCAACGATCGCTTGTATCCACTCTCCCTGCAGAGAGAATGGTCCATACACCATAGCAACTTCTGGGTTGATCAAATCAATGCCGTCCGTCACGATGTCATCGGTATCGACAAAGCGCGGCCCGAACGTCGTCTCTGGCCGTTGCTGGAAGCGGATGGTTTGGCCATCGCGAAATTTGTGGCTGTACGAGAGCCCGAGGTGAAGCATCTGCTTTCCCCGGTCTTCATACCAGGGCAAGCCAGTGACACGGCCCGTCAGGTTATATTCAGAGTCGGTGCCAAAGCCCTGACCGAACCCGTCAGTCTGCCGAAACGTCCCAAGCGCCCATGTCACGCGGCGGTCGAGGGCAGTATCCCGAATCCCCATACCGACATTCCGTGATGGCGAGAACACGTTTGGCAGGGACCGTTCCAGGAATGTGATGTAGCGGCTGCTGGTCAGCTCCTCCAGGGAGAACGGTTCTTTGAATCGGCCCACGGTGTACGACCCGATCACGGGAAGTTTGTCGACGCGGATATACACATCGGTAAAGGTGGGTGTGCCGCTAGCAAAATCATACTCGGCTTTGTATGAGGTATTCCCGTAAATCGAGCCTTCCAGGTTGATACGCGCCCGACGGAATCGGGTACCGTCCCCAATCTTGCCAAACTGGTCTCGGATCTCTTTGTCGGTGGAGAAAATCGCCCAGTCGTTTTGGATGCGTCCGCCGATCTTCAACTTGAAATCACCATCGCTACTGTCGAAGTTGAGACCCTCCTTCCAATACACTTTGAAGGCCAAGGGATCGACCTTCTTGGGTTCTGTTGCCGCTGCGACCTTTTCCTCTTCCGCCCGCGCTTTGCTCAACAGGTCGCGGTATTGCTGATCACTGATCTGGTTGTTGGCCCGGAGGATATCCAGGATCTCCTCAGCCACGCTCTTCTTCTGCGCCTGCGCTGGGATTATCCCACAGAGCCCTAGTGCCATGATTCCTGTACACAGGGCAACTCCTATCTTTCGCATGTGAACGTCCTCCTTCCTTCCCTTCTTTACGTCATGAGTGTTCTTGGCATTTGGATCCGTTACTTTGCTCGTTCTATGTTTGGGTCATGAGGCAACACCTCCTTTCAGAGGGCGAACCTAGGGATAGGATGTTGCGAGACAATGACAAGGAGATTATTTATCTGTGACGCTCGCCGAGCGATGAGTATCGAACGACGATAGGTTACGGCCCAGAGCAAAGAACAGTACTGAAAAGAAAAATATTAGAGGGGGCTCGCCCAACTCGGATCCATGCAGGTTGCCATCACGCTGTTCACCAGCAGGCAGAGTTCAGTGACTGAAAACGGCTTTCCCAGACAGTGACAGACTCCATTCCGGCGCAGTTCTTGTCTGAGTTGCGGGGACGCTAGCGCACTAACCACAATGACTGGCAGCGTGGCAATCTGCTTACGTGAATGAGCCCGCAACGCGCCGAGCACTTGCCAGCCACTTTGCTGCGGCAACAATAAATCTAAGGTGAGCAAGTGCGGGGAGAAACTCTCTACCAGATGGAGCGCTTCCCCCCCGTTCACGGCAATGGCTATGCGATATCCCGCTTGTTCCAGATTGTAGGCAATCAGATGTGCAATGCTGGTTTCATCTTCGACAACAAGAATTCGCTTCTCCAAGGCTGGCCCTCCTGCGGCACAAAGATAGGTGCGCTCTTTTGCCGGGGTGTGGAGAAGTGGTGAAAATTGTGTGAATCCACAGGGAAATCCACAGCGGTATCACGCATCGCTCTGTGAGGTTGGTGAAGACGTGCGCTGTTCGACAAGGGCGAGGGCGCGTTGAAAGTCTTCACTCGTCACACGGAAGTGGCGCAACAAGCGATACGAGTCAACCAGATCAGCTGGATAGCGACACAGGTGCTCGGCCAGGCGTTCGGCCGGGTCGGTGGTTGGATCTGTATATGGGGGGAATTGCTGCGAGTCTGTCATGGACATTCCTCTCTATTCTTATGGTTTATCGTCATTGCTGAGGCTGTTAAGTATTCTTCTCAATCGCCGATAGGATCATGGGTGCTATCGTTACTGTGAAATATGACATGAGAATGACAGCCATATGACAAAATGAAGAAGTATCTTCCTCGGCCAGGTTGGTTCTTCACTAGAATTTTATCTTCCTGTCATGTCGCTGTAGAACCGCATGCCTAGAATCTTGGTAAAATTCTGCCTGAGAGGAGTACTTCATGTCAGCTGAGCAGTCGAAGCCCCCGTTTCTTTTACTCTCTCCCCACTGGAGGAGCCGACTCCAGCGTGTTGCTGCAGCGTGCTTTCTCTCGCCTAATGATTTTGCTCGGGAGGCGATCGAGGCCGAGATTGTTAAACGGGAGATCCTATTAGAGCAGCAAGGGGGGATCGATCCTCAATGGTACACACTTTTCACTACGTCCTTATCAAACAATAGACTCCAATAAGGAGACACTGCAGTGCAAACACAACGAATCTTGACGAATACAAGCGGCGAGAATGGCGCCAGCCTCGCACAGGAAGGTATTGTGGTATGGGATCAGCAGGGGTTAGTCGTGGTATGGCCAGATGGGCATAGCACCCGCCTCTCATGGGCAACCATACGGCACGCCTGCCAGTGTGCGGAATGTCGCGAGCAGCGCGAACACCACACCCAGCCTGTGGCGATGCATCCTTAGTATTACAGGTGCTGCGACACCGAAACCTCCTGAGGCAGGGCTGTTGAAGGAGGCTTCTCATCAAATATAATTTCTGCCGTGAGCCCGGTGAGTTCTTTTCGAACTGCCGCAAGACAAGAGCGACCTTTGTCTGTGAGTTCATAGTATTTGCGCACCCGGCCCCTGGTCACCCGCATACGGCAGCGCAGGAGTCGCTGTTTCTCTAGGGTATGCAGGAGAGGGTACAGGCTGCCCGGGCTCATGTGGTAGCCGAAACGGCGGAACGAGCGGTTGAGCGCTTCTCCATACACGGGTTCTTGTCCCGCTTTGTGTAGAATGAAGAGCCTGACCATGCCTTGCAAAAACGCCCGGTAAATGTGATCTTCATGAGGTAATAGATCTTTTTTCAGCATATATCTTTTATCGAGTTGTTGACACGATTGTCACTCCTCAGTACTCAATAAGGCCGCATGGGGGTTGCACCCTGATAAACAGACCATGAAATTTGTGTTACAGGAGGTCGGTCATGGCTTTGCTTGATGATGCATTCTCCGGCTGGGGTGGAAGTATCCTGATAGGAGTTGGTGCGGCGCTGGCGGCGCCGGCGCTCCTTCCTGCCGTAGCGGCAGTAGTCCGTCCTGCGGCAAAAGGCTTGATTAAGGGTGGCTTGTTCGTGGTGGACTCGCTCAAGGAACTGGTGGCGGAAGGTGGTGAACAGTTGAGCGACCTGGTAGCCGAAGCTCGGGCTGAATACAGCGCCAGTACCGCGACAGGGCAGCGCATCATCACACCGTCGAAAAGAAAGAGGGGACAGGGAAGAGGCGATGGAGGCTGAAGGGACCAGGGTTGTTCATATATCACCTGGAAGGATTCGCCTGAAGGTTGCCGGGGTCAAAGACAACCCAGCGCTGGCCGGAGAGATTCGCCGGCGACTCACTACCACTCGTGGAGTCCAGCACGTCGAAACGAACCCCCTCACTGGGAGTGTCCTGGTCCTCTATGATGCTGCTGGGGTTACCTCGTCCGACTCCTTTCTTGCCCTGGCGGATTCCTTGGCTGCCTTGCTTCCTGGGACTGATGTGAGAAAACTGGCCGAAACCTGGCTTGCCCAGGCGAGTAATGGCCGTACGCCAACTCCCTCTCTCGCTCACGACATCGCTGAGATCCTGGGAGCGGTCAACTCGAGGGTAGAGAAGGCCACTGGAGGGCTAGATCTCAAGGTGCTCCTCCCGCTGTCTCTTTTCTTTTTGGGGGTCCGCAGTGTAGTGGTATCGAGACCGTTACCAGTTCCGACCTGGTATGACTTCCTCTGGTTTGCGCTTGGGACTTTTGTAATGCTCAATAGAGACACCGTGGATGGAGAACGCTAACCCCTACCTCTGCAGCTTATTTTCTCTTCCCCCGTGCCCAACCACTCCGCTGTCGCTGCCGGGCTTCACTGCGTTCAGATCAACGCGTAGATTAATCGCTGCAGGGCGAATTCCATCGTGGAGTGGAGCACGGTTCTTGCCAGGTCTTTGCCGAACTCCTGTAAGACTGCTGCCGCTCCTCTACCATGTGCCGGATAGGACTCATGGTTGAGACGTGGCCGACAGCCCAGGTGCTCGAGGCTAGCGAAAATCTCACGCTGCCCAATCTGGTGCGAGTCGTACAGGATCAACACACTGCCGGTAGTGGGATTGACCGTAACGTGGTCAATCCCATCCCCAAGACGCTGCAGTTGGTTTTCCAGTTCTGCTGCCTTGACAGGCGAGCCTTTTACGTTTGGGACTTTGATTCGTACCCGTCCGTCAATCGCATGGTGGAGGTAGGCCGACGCGTCGTCACGCATAGGTGTACTCTTCTCTCCTTCCCTCAAGGAATTGATACATGGTACACCGTTAACCATAGAAGATTTCTCTGAAATGTTGTTTATGTTACAGGTTGATGAAATTTCTTGTTCACGAAATCTTCTGCAATTCGTCATGCTCTCTTAACATAGATGCGGTTCATGGGTGCAATTCTGTATAGGACCAGGAAAGGAGCATCAGCATGGCGAAAGAAGACAGTAAAAGTGGTGCAGGGGGAATCAGCGAAGCCGGCACCGCGGTAAAAGATGGGATTGTCAGCAGCTTGAAGGGGATCAACGAAATCGAAGCGGAGATTGTCAGTTTAGTACGCAATACCGTGTCAAACACACTCAGAGCAACGGGTGCAGTGGCGACGGAAGGCGTGACAGTCACCAGGGACGTGATCAAAGGGGCGTTGCAAGCGACAGAAGAAGTCGGGACTGGTCTCACCTTAGGGATCAAGAGTGTGGCCAAAGGGGTCATCATGGGGGTAAGTGATGTGGGCGGCGACGTGCTGGTTGTTGCGAATCAGGCCGTAAAGGGCGCAGTAACGGAAGCAGCGCAGATTGGGGCGGATGTTGCAGTGGTGGCCAGCCGCGCTGTCAATGGAGTCATTGAGGCGACCAAAGAAATTGGTGGCAACGTCGGTGAGGTGACACAGGCGGCAGTGGAAGGGGCGGTCGATGCCGCTGGCACTATCGGCCATACCGCAGTTCGGGCGGTGAAGGACATGCTCGTCGGGTTTGTCGAAGGGGTGAAAGATGTGGCAGGAGCTGCTCTGCCCGGATCGTCCGAGCAAGACGCGCCTGAGAAGAAGACCGGCGGAGCATCGACGACCAAAGCTGGCAAGAACAAATAAAAAAACACTGCATGTGTCAGCGCTGTGCATGGGAAGGGAAAGTGCCGTGGTCCAGGCGATACACACAACAGTGCCCGGAAGGGCACGATATAAGGTTGAGGGGCTCTATCATTCCGAACCTCTCAAAAAATACCTTGAGTTCCAGCTCTCGGCCCACCAGGGAATCAGCCAAGTGTCGGCGAATTCGCTCACCGGTAACGTGCTTGTCTCCTTTAATTCGGACAATTCGGCTGCAATCGTGGCGGCGCTGATTGACCAGGCGCTGACCGAGTTCAACGGCTATCGCTCTACTTCTTTAGAGGTCGAGCTGAGCGAGAATGGAACATGGGACACGCAGAAGAACAATCCGCCTACAAGCGCGCCCTTTGCTCAGCCACGCACGGTTGCTCCACGCCGAGAGCCGACGCACCCGGTTCCTCTTGCTGCTGGACTGAGGGAACAAGGAACGCAACCCTGGTATCTCCGTGAGGGAGAAGCGGTCCTTTCCTCTTTACAGACCACGAAAGCTTTTGGGCTGTCACGTGACACTGCCGCCGAACGGTTGCAGCAGTATGGAGCGAATGTCTTACCAGAATCGGCCCTTCGCTCTGACTGGGAGATCCTGCTCGACCAGTGTAATTCGCTTCCTGTTGCTCTGCTCGGCGCAGCCGCCGGTGTCGCGCTGTTTACTGGTGGGCTCGTTGATGCCCTGGTGATTATGGGTGTGGTGGCCATCAATGCGACGATCGGCTATGTGACTGAAAGCCAATCAGAGCGGACCATTCATTCGCTCAAAAGCCTCGTGCGGCCAACCGCCTTAGTCATTCGCGAGGGGAAACCCACCGAGATGAGTGCGGACAGAGTGGTCCTCGGTGACATCCTGGTGCTCAAACCGGGCAGCTACGTCGCCGCGGACGCCCGGCTCATCGAAGCGTACCGGCTCAGCGTGGACGAGTCGGCGCTGACCGGCGAAAGTCTGCCAGGTCTCAAAACCGCTGACCCGCTGACCATGCTCGATCTTCCCCTTGCTGACAGAGTCAACATGGTCTACATGGGCACGCTGGTGACTGGCGGCCAAGGGCTCGCAGTGGTGGTGGCAACCGGTCAGTTTACCGAAATCGGCCATATCCAATTGCTGGCCGGAGAGGCAGAGTCGCCGGAAACGCCAATGGAACGCCAGCTCAGCCAGATGGGTACGCAGTTGGTTTTCCTCAGTAGCGCGGTGTGTGGCCTGGTTTTTGTCATTGGTCTCCTCCGGGGGTACGGTTTTCTGCCGATGCTGCAGGCGTCTATTTCCCTTGCGGTTGCGGCAGTTCCAGAAGGATTACCTACCGTGGCGACAACGACTCTGGCTTTAGGTATCCTGAATATGCGGAGACACCGGGTGCTCATTCGCAGCCTCGATGCAGTAGAAACCCTGGGCTGTGTCCAGACGATCTGCCTCGACAAGACCGGAACGCTCACGCTGAATAGAATGTCGGTCGTTGCGGCCTACACCGGGATGCGTCGCCTGCAGATTAGTGAGGAGTACTTTCTCATCGGAGAGACGCCAATTGATCCACTCTGCTGTGAGGAACTGATGAAGATGTCCCAGGTTTGTGTCCTGTGCAGTGAGACCGAAGTCGAGCAGCAAGGGGCACAATACGTGTTGCGAGGATCGCCGACGGAAAATGCGCTGATCTACGCAGCAATGGGTGCCGGGATCGATGTCCTGCAACTCAGAGAGCAGTATCCGGTTCTCAAGATTGACCTTCGCTCTGAAAATCACAACTTTGTCCGGACTGTCCACAAAAAGGCTGACAGAGATGCCGAGGACTCCTCTGTACTGGTGGCGATCAAAGGAAGTCCATCCGAGGTTCTTACCATGTGCACCTGGCACCTGGTCGGAGGAGAGCGAGTGGCCCTCACCGAGGATGACCGATTCCGCATTGAGACCGAGAACGAACGGATGGCGGGGGAGGCATTACGGATTTTGGGGGCAGCCTATACAGAGAGCACAGAGAATACGGAGCAACAGGTGAACGAGGGGCTGACATGGCTTGGCTTAGTCGGCATGGTCGATCCTATCCGGAAAGGAGTGCAGGAAGTCATCGGCGGTTTTCATGATGCGGGAATCGACACCATCATGATTACCGGAGACCAGAGCCCCACGGCGTACGCTATTGGGAAGGAATTGAATCTGAGCAACAGTGAGCAGCTCGAAATTCTCGACTCGACCCACCTTGCGAATGTTGATCCGGAGGTGATGACGGCCCTCGCCGAAAAGGTTCACGTCTTTGCCCGTGTGAGTCCCGCGCACAAACTCCAGATCGTGCAAGCGCTGCAACGGGCCGGGAAAGTGGTGGCGATGACCGGCGACGGGATCAACGACGGCCCGGCGCTGAAAGCGGCAAATATCGGCATTGCCATGGGGCACACCGGTACTGACGTGGCTCGTGAGGTCGCCGACGTCGTGTTGGAGGATGATAATCTCGAAACGATGATCGTCGCCATTGGTCAGGGCCGGACGATCTACAACAATATTAGAAAATCGGTGCATTTTTTATTGGCAACGAACCTCAGTGAGATTATTGTGACGTTTACGGCGCTGGCGAGTGGTCTGGGGCAACCGTTGAGTGCGATGCAGTTGTTATGGATTAACCTGATTTCGGACATTGCCCCTGGCTTAGCGTTGGCTTTGGAGCCCCCTGAACCTGGGGTACTGAACCAACCGCCACGCGATCCCGCTGAACCGATTGTGAAACCTGCTGATTATCGGCGCGTCGCCTTTGAATCGGCTACCTTGTCAGCCGGGGCGCTGGGAGCATACGGATACGGACTTGCTCGTTATGGTGCAGGACCGCAGGCTAGTTCACTGGCTTTTCTCAATCTGACCACCGGACAACTTTTGCACGCGATCACCTCACGGTCAAAAACTCATAGTGTGTTTGATTCGACGGTATTGCCGTCAAACCCCTATCTCACGCTGGCGCTGAGCGGCTCCTTCGCGGTGCAAACGCTGACCCTCCTCGTCCCAGGCCTGCGAAGCTTGCTCGGGATTGCTCCCATTGGCCTGATAGACGGCCTGGTGATTGGCGGGAGTGCATTGCTGCCCTTTGTCGTCAATGAATTGACTAAAAAGACAGAAACGCCAAACGCCCGCGGCTAGGTGCACCAGTAAACAGGTTGCTACAAGGAACTGGTAGATCTCTACGAGGGAGAGCAGGTATGCGCACGGAATTCATGTTTACTTCTGAATCAGTGACTGAGGGACACCCGGACAAACTGTGTGACCAGATCAGCGACGCCATTTTGGACCGTTTTCTTCAACTCGACCCGTATTCTGCGCTCATTGCTGAGTGTGCGGTATCGACAGCCATCGTGTTTATTGCCGCCCGTTTTGCCTCGAATGCCAGTGTTGACGTTCCCAACCTTGCCCGGCAGGTGATCAATCAAGTCGGGTACGACCAGGCTGCGTTCAATGCCAAGACCTGTAGCATCGTCACCAGTCTCAAAGAGTTGCCCCCAGAGGAACGCCGCTCGTTTAACGAAAAGGAGCTTACTGAAGAGGACATTGATCGGATTGCGGTGAAGAACCAGGTGACGGTCTTTGGGTTTGCCTGCGATCACACTCCTGCGCTTATGCCTCTGCCGATCTGGTTAGCCCACCGGCTCGCCCGACGGCTGACGTCCGTCCGCCTGCAACGGATCCTTCCGTATTTAAGTCCTGATGGCAAAACCCAAGTCGGGGTGGAATTTAGAAATCGTCAGCCGTATCGCATTCACAGTATCACGGTGATTGGCAGTCAAAATCAGCCATCAACTGCTGGAGGACCTTCGCTCCGGCAATTACAAGACGATCTGCGGGAGGCGGTGATTGATTTTGTTTTCCAAGAGGAAGCGGTCCGCCCGGACGAGAAGACGAGAATCTTTGTGAATCCGGATGGTCCGTTTCTCATCGGCGGTCCCTCCGTCCATTCTGGACTCACTGGCAGAAAGAACGCCATCGATACCTATGGCGAATACTCTCGCCACAGTGGGGCAGCGTTAAGTGGGAAGGATCCGACGCGCATTGACCGTATCGGTGCGTACGTCGCCCGGTATGCCGCGAAAAATATCGTTGCCGCAGGGCTTGCTACTGAATGTGAGGTGCAACTCAGCTATTCGATCGGTCTGTCTCAACCCGTGAGTATTCAGGTTGAGACGTTCGGTTCTGGAAAAATCTCTGACGACCAGATCGCGCTCCTCCTGCGTCGCCACTTCGATTTCCGTCTCGTTGGTATCATGCGGCAGTTCAATCTGCGGTTTTTACCGTCTACCGTCAAAGGCGGATTCTACCGTAAACTGGCAACGTATGGTCATGTCGGACGGATGGATATGGGCTTGCCATGGGAGGTGACAGATAAAGCCCCGGTCCTACGAGAAATGGGAGTGGGCGTACCCTGTGATGGGAGAGCAGATGGGGTGTGATCAGCAGCAATTCTCCTTTCGTCTCGTTGCCAGAAACCGACGAAACGGTTCTGCGAAGCATGCTGTGCGCATATCAGAGTTCATCACGCTTGTTGATCTTGGTTCTAATGCCGTCCGCCTGCTGCTTGTGAGTCTGCTGCCTGAGATTGGGTTCCGCGTTATCCGCGAAGAACGGGTACAGACCCGGCTTGGCGGGAGTCGTTCCGGAGCCCTTATCCAGTCGGCTGTCAAACAGACGGTGCAGGCAGTCCAACAGTTTCTCAGCGACGTGCAGTGTTATCACCCACGCACGGTAGCTGTGGCCACTGCTGCCGTGCGCGAGGCGCGTAACCGTGCCACCTTGATAGACGCACTACGGCGAGACGCAGGAATCGAGGTGGCAGTATTGAGTGGAGAAGAGGAAGGACGGTTGGGGACCCGTGCCGTCCTGCACAATCTCTCCTGCCATGACGGGGTGATCGTTGATTTGGGCGGAGGAAGTGTGCAGATTACTCGAGTGCAGCAGGATACGATTGTTTCAGTCTCAAGCTTTCCGCTCGGTGCGGTTCGTCTCACGCACCGTTTCTTGCAACACGATCCCCCGACAGCGCGAGAATTGCTGGCCTTACGTGAGGAGATCCGAGAGCAAGTCTGGAGGGTGTTGCCTCATGCGCGCAGCAACGGGGTCCTGGTGGGACTTGGAGGAACTGTGCGGGCACTGGCGCGCATGCATGTCGCGGCCTTTTCTGAGCTGGATGCTCCCCCACCCCTGCTGTTTCTGCCACGATCTGACATCATCGCCTTGCGTAAGCAGTTGGCAGCTGTGCCTGTACGTGCCCGCTGTCTGCCTGGGCTCAGGGCGGATCGAGCAGACATTATTGTGGCGGGTACGGTAGTGATTGAGGAGTTGATGACCCTTGGTGAATACCAAACTCTCACTATTTGTTTTCAAGGAGGGGTACGTCAGGGGATTCTCCTACGTGAGACCTTTACCGGGGGTCGCTAATCCATGGATGAGAGCCGATTTGTCAATCGCGAACTCTCCTGGCTCGAGTTTAACCGACGGGTGTTGGAAGAGGCGCAGGATGAGAGTGTGCCGTTGCTGGAACGGGTGAAATTTCTGGCGATTTTCAGCTCCAACCTGGACGAGTTCTTCATGGTGCGGGTGGCGCGGCTCAAGCGGCAGATTGTGGGAGGGGACCAAAGCCCCGGGCCAGACGGACTGACCCCTGCGCAAACGTTGGCGGCGATTGCCGAACGGGTGCATGCGTTAGCGGACGAACAGCACCGGTGCTTTTTGGAGACGATTGAACCTGCACTCGCCGCCGAGGGCATCCGGATTGTTGGGCCGGAGGAGGTGAATCCTGAACAAGAGAGCTTTTTAGAGGAGTACTTCCGGCGCACGTTGCTGCCAGTGGTGACCCCGCTCGCCATTGATCCAGGACACCCGTTCCCGCATCTGGCCAATCGTTCGCTCTGCCTCGCCGTCTCGCTCCGTCCCTCGGCGTCCTCATATCTCCCCAACACGACCCTCGCCGTCGTCCATATGCCTGCGATGCAGGTTCTCCCGCGCTTCATTGCGCTCCCTGCCCCCCCTGGGCGGTATGAGTTCATGCTGGTGGAGGATGTGATAGGCCGGTATCTACCGGTATTGTATCACGGGTATGAACTGCTGTCCTTCCACGCCGTCCGAGTGACCAGGGATGCTGATATCTCTTTGCCGCGTGGGCGCACAGAAGATTTGCTCAGTAGCATCGAGCAGAGCCTGCGGGAACGACGGATGGGGGACGCAATACGGTTGCAGTATGATGCCGACTTGCCAACTGAGATTCTTGAACTGTTCATCCAAGAACTGGAATTAGCACCAACCGATCTCTACGCCGGCAAGGGCTTCACCGCCTTCACCGATCTTTTCCAGCTGTACGCGGCGGTGAATCTGCCGCATCTCAAAGACCAACCGTTGGCGTCCCTGCCCGTGCCGGCGTTTGAGACGACTGGAAGCATCTGGAGCGCTATCCGACAGGGCGATATTCTGGTGTATCACCCGTATCATTCGTTCAATGCTGTCACACGCTTTGTCGAAGAAGCCGCCCAAGATCCCAAAGTGCTCGCCATCAAGATGACCCTCTACCGCGTCAGCCCGACCTCTCCCATTGCCCAGGCACTGACGCGGGCAGCAGAAGCAGGCAAGGAGGTAGCGGTGCTGGTTGAACTCCAGGCCCGCTTTGATGAGGAAGCGAATATCTCCTGGGCGCGAGCCTTGGAGGAAGTGGGGGCGCATGTGGTATATGGCTTGGTCGGATACAAAACCCACTGCAAAGCCTGCCTGGTGGTGCGGCAAGAGGCGACAGGAATTCGCCGCTACTGTCACCTGGCCACGGGCAACTACAACGTGCGGACGAGCGGGATCTACAGCGACTTGGGGCTATTTACCTGTCGGGAAGGGTTTGGCGAAGACTTAACGCGACTGTTCAACCTGCTGACTGGCTATACACGGCCAGAGCAGTTTACCTACTTGCTCATTGCTCCAACCTCTCTGCGCGATGGTTTTATTGAACGCATTCGTCGAGAAGCTGAGTACGCGCGTGCTGGCCAGTCGGCGCGGCTCATCGCTAAAGTGAACAGTCTGGTCGATCCCTTCCTGATTGACGAATTGTATGCCGCGAACCAAGCGGGAGTACAAATTGACTTGATCGTGCGGGGAATCTGTTGTCTCCGGCCAGGTGTTTCAGGATTATCTGAGCATATACGGGTGATCTCGATCGTGGATCGCTTTCTTGAGCATGCCCGCATTTTTTACTTTCACAATGCTGGGGAACCAGAATATTGGTTGGCGTCGGCAGACTGGATGCCCAGAAATCTCGATCGACGGGTGGAATTAGCGTTTCCTGTTATTGAACCTGCACTGCAGGCGCAGGTGAGGGAGGTTTTGGAGGTTCAGCTCGCAGACACGGCGAAGGCCCGTCTTCTGCTGCCAGATGGGCGTTCGCAGCGACTGACCCCTAATGGTGCGATGCTCCTCCGTTCTCAGGAACGGTTGTATGAGATTGCCAGCACGCACTGGACGGGGCCTCAGTCGGTCAGTGCCTAAATCGGACCACACGACTTTGGGACACTTTACTGGCTGGTTGCTCGGTGCAGGGGTTGGGATGAGGACCCTTGCCCAGAAAGAGACTGTTGCGTGAAGAGAGGGGGGACCTGGTAGAATGAGGACCCCTGGGGAGAAAGGTTCCCCTTGCTTCTACCAGGTAGGGGGGGAGGGAATACGGAATACTTTGCCTTCTACTCTTCTCTCTGTGACGCCATAATGAAACAAGGATGAAAAGTTGATGAAAGGCGGGAAGAGGTAAGGAAAGATTTTGATAGATTATCAGCGCCTGACCGAAAGAGTTGCAAACAGCAATGAGAATTATCAAATTTTTCGTTGAGTTGAAAAAACCTATTGACTCACTGTAGAAAAATATTACTATGCATCCCTCTTGATTGTTACAAAAATGTTACAAATATATGAAATAAACATGAAAGGAAGTGTGTAGTGGCATTACTCGATGACCTTTTAAGCGGATGGAGTTCAACCGTCTTGATTGGGGTAGGAGTGGCGATTGCTGCACCTGTCCTGCTCCCAGCGGTGGGAGCAGTAGTCCGCCCCGTAGCAAAAGGCTTGGTGAAGGGGGGGCTTTTTGCGGTGGACTCGCTCAAAGAACTCGTTGCTGACGGCGCTGAGCAGGT
>CAZCWX010000077.1:0-2756 GCA_964502465.1 uncultured Enterobacteriaceae bacterium
GCAGTTGGTCCAGTTGTCGTCCAGGCTTTGCGCATGACCTCCAGGCTTTCCTCGAAGCGGCCTTCGCGTTGCTTAATCGGCACCCCGAAGTGGTCGAAGTAGCGTGGATGGTAGCCAACGCCGAGACCGAGGATCAGACGACCGTGAGACAGCAGATCAATCATCGCGGCTTCTTCGGCCAGATGAACCGGGTTGTACAGCGGTGGCATAAGCACATACGAGCCCAGCTTCACCCGTTGGGTCCGTGCGGCAATCGCGGCGAGCAGCGTCAGCGGCGCAGGAAAGAGACATTCGGTGCGAGCGTGGCGCTCAGGGACAAACACCCCATCAAAGCCGCAGCGTTCTGCCTGTTCGGCCTCCTGTAACAGTTGAGCGGCAAAATCGGCTGCTCGCTCTGCCGTCGGCTCAGGCTGTTCGTACGCTCCCCCATGCGTGTCCGGCATATAGCCGATCGAGATCATCTTTCTCCTCCTCTGACTTGTTTCAGCAGCTCATCAAACTCTCCCCCATCAAGCCAGATCCCCTGACACTGCAGGCACGTATCGACGATCACCGCCTGGTTAATCGCACTGTGCATACGGAGTAGCGGGGTGGCATCGCGCGGGCATTTGCCTCGTTTTTGATTCTGCTCTTCTGAGCCAGGCTCTCCACGCAACGGGGTGAGAAGCCGGTAGTCTTCATTGAGTAAGGCAGGGAGTTCCCGTGCATCAAACCACAGACCGTTGCATCTGGTGCAACGGTCTACACTGATCTCTCGCACCATGGCTGTAGTAAACGAGTCTGTTTGGCACTTGGGGCATTGCATGTCTGAACTTTCCCCTTTTGTGAAATGAGAGTCTTGACGTGGAACACATCCATTAGTGTAAGATGCTACCGCACTCGAATGCATATGGAAAGGAGGCGAGGGAATGCTCCTCTCCCTCTCAGGGAGATGGTTAGGTGAGGGTTTTGAAATGAGTTGGTTCCAACTGATTGTGCAAATGCGTATTGAGATCGATACAGGCGGGACGTTTACTGACGTCATTGTGGTGGATCAGGATGGGGCTATCTCAGGTGCCTTCCACACCAAGAGATCTCTCTCAATAGTTTTCTTGTCGGGGTTGAGGCCGTCATCGTAAGGAAGTCTCCCTGCTCGGTTCCAGCCATCCATGCTTCTCCGCGGCACAACCATTGTCACGAATCCCCTGTTAGGAGAATGTTTCCTTTCCAGTGGGCTCATCGTTACGTAGGGGTTTCGTGGGATCTTAGAGGTCAGGCTCTGGCGGGCTCAGCCGGGTGATTGACAAACTCTATAATAATGTGAAAAGCCATAAAGGTCCCGATCGCAATTTGCTTGCCCAACACATAGCGGACTTACAACGCCAGCCCAAATAATACTCTTGCTGAAAATTCAGACTTGAAGGGGGGAGGTTATGTTCAGATTGCTCAGTAAACGGATTACGCCTGTGGCGCTGACGTTGGCACTGGCGTTCTTCCTGACCGCAGCTCCACGCATTGACGCGGCTGACCACGGAGACGCGCCCATTGCCGGAAACAATCAGTCTACCGATATCGCCGACGCATTCGCGTTTCTCGATCCGAACGACAACTCCAGACTGATTCTGCAACTGACTCAGCGGGGGTTCATCGCGGCGGGCGAGAATGCCAACTTCGGCATCTTTGACCAGTTCCTGCGGTATCGGTTCGAGTTGGAGACCACCGGCGACGCGCGACCGGACCTGTTCATCAACATTACGTTCACGCCGGTAGAGGGCCCAGGCGGACCTCAGACGGCCACCATTGAGCTGCCTTTCGAACAAAGCTTCACGGCGCCGACCACCCGTTCATCGACTGCGGCCACCGCGCCGGCGCAGGTGGTGACGACCGACCCGGCGACCGGCGTGTCGTTCTTCGCCGGCCTGGTTGATGATCCGTTCTTCTTCGACATCCCGGGCTTCGGTCGCTTCGTAACCTCAGTGCGGGCCGGGACCCCCGACCCCACGCAGTTGCAGCGAGGCCGGGACAGCTTTGCCGGATACAACGTCATGGGGATCGCGCTGAGCATCCCACTGTCGCTGCTTCGAACTGAAGCCAACATCATCGGAGTTAACGGCGTCATCCAACGCCGTGAGAAGACGCGCGTCCGTAGACGAGAAACAGTCGGCTTAGGGAAATTCAGGCAGGTTGAGCGCACGGCCAATCCCGCAGTCAACGTCGTGCTCATTCCCTTCGCTCGCAAGGATGAGCACAACTTTGCGACCCCGATCGACGATGCGAACGGCCAGTTCGCCGACGATATCGTCGCCACGCTGACCGCGCTTGGCACCAATGCGGATAACATCGGTATCCTCGCCAACGTGGCCGTAGTCAACGGCGACTACCTGCGCGTCAACACCACCGTCCCCAACATCGGGCCGATGGGTGGCACCAATCCCGAAGCGGGCTTCCCCAACGGGCGGCGACTCGCCGACGATACTGTGGACACGCTGCTCTTCATCATCACCAATGGGGTGATAACCACGGGCGACAACGTCAACGCGAGTGACGTTCCCCCCGGCGATGTGTTCCCGTTCTTGGCGCTCTCGCAGCAGCCGCGCGATCCTGGGGTGATTGACGACAATACGCGTAACTGACCGGTGCGACTGCCCGCGTCATTCGCAAACCCCCGGCTGACATGCAAATCCCCCCGCGCGGAGCCTGTGGTGAGCTGAGTCGAACCACGCTCCTCCCTCCTTCGGCTGCGCTCAAGACAGGCTTTGCCGAAGGGAGGAGGAGGG
>CAZCWX010000078.1:0-3496 GCA_964502465.1 uncultured Enterobacteriaceae bacterium
TCACCAAAGCGATGATCGAGATCCCGCCGAAGTTCGCCGGACACGCGCCGGTGAATCCTGAAGCGCGGAAGGAGAAGTCGCTCATCGCGAAGACTTGGCATGGTGCACAGGGACTAGCCGAGGACGTGCGGTACTACGGTCAGTGGATGCGCGACGAAGCCGAGAAGCGCATCGGCCACCTTTACCCGAAGATCGAGATCACCGACGAGATGGTGAAAGAACGGCCTGACCTAAAACAGTTGGCAGGCCGCAAACTGACGGTGATCGCCTGGCTCTGGGCACGCACGGTGAAGAGCCCTAACCCCGCCTTCGCTCAGGTGGATGTACCGCTCGCCTCCACCTTTATGCTTTCCACCAAACCTGGCAAAGAAGCGTATGTAGAGCCGGTGATAGAGGGGATAGAAAGTAGAAATGAGGAAGTAGGAAATAGCGCTGGCACAGAGAGTTCTTCTTCTACTTCCTATTTTCTACCTGCTACTTCCTCCTCCCCCGGCTACCGCTTCACGGTGAAAGTAGCCAAGCCGAAGAATATGGAGGCAGCGAAGAACGGCACCAAGCTCGCGCGCGGTGCCAACTTCAAGTGCCTGATGTCGGGCGCGCCGATAGCGGGAGATTACATCAAAGCTGAGGGCAAGGCCGGGCGGATGGGTGTACGGATGATGGCGATTGTAGCAGAAGGTGAACGCGGGCGCGTATATCTGCCACCGACACCACAGATGGAAGCCGTCGCGCTGAGAGCCAAACCAGAGTGGAGACCAGACACATCACTGCCAGATGATCCGCGTAACTTCTGGACGGTGCAATACGGCCTGACCTCCTACGGCGACCTCTTCACCCCCCGCCAGCTCGTAGCGTTAACCACTTTCTCCGACCTGGTACAGGAAGTGCGCGAACGGGTGAAGCGCGATGCGCTGGCCTCCGGCCTGCCCGACGACTGTTGTAGTCTCGACGCTGGCGGCACCGGCGCGATAGCATATGCTGATGCAGTGGTGATCTTCCTAAGTTTTGGGGTTTCGCGCTCCAGCGATTACTGGTCCAGCCTGTGTATCTGGCGATCGGACCCAAAGAACCTTGGTGTTGGACATGTCTTCTCAAAGCAATCGCTTCCGATGGTATGGGACTTCGCCGAAGGGAATCCGCTGAGTGACTCATCCGGTAACTGGCTCCTGAATCTCGATTGGGTCTATCGAGTCTGCTTGCTGCTTGGGGGATTTGAGGCTGGCCACGCCTCACAAGGAGATTCACGCACGTTTAGTCCATGTATGAGCCCGATTGTCTCCACCGACCCTCCCTATTACGACAACATTGGCTACGCCGACCTGTCGGACTTCTTCTACGTCTGGCTACGCCGCTCGCTGAAGCCTGTCTTCCCAAACCTCTTCGCCACTCTAGCCGTACCCAAAGCTGAGGAATTGGTAGCGACTCCTTATCGACATGGCAGTAAGGAGAAGGCGGAAAAATTCTTCCTCGACGGTATGACGCAAGCCATGCATCGATTGGCTGAGCAGGCTCATCCGGCCTTCCCGGTCACTATCTACTACGCCTTCAAACAGCAAGAAAATAGAAAACAGGAAAGAGAAAATAGGAATGAGGAAGTAGAAAGTAACATCAGTGCTGAGCATTCTTCTCCTTCTTCTCTATCTTCTATTTCCTCTTTTCTATCTCCCACTTCCACCGGCTGGGAGACCTTCCTCGACGCGGTGATCCGCGCTGGTTTTACCATTAGCGGCACCTGGCCAATGCGTACAGAACTTGGCAACCGCATGATTGGCATGGGCACGAATGCCCTTGCTTCCAGTATCATCCTTGTCTGCCGTCCGTGCCCACAGGACGCGCCCACTGCCACGCGGCGCGAGTTCCTAACCACGCTCAAACGCGAGCTGCCTAAGGCGTTAACCCTCCTGCAGCACGGCAATATTGCACCGGTAGATTTACAGCAATCAGCTATCGGTCCTGGCATGGCCGTTTTCACTCGCTATGCGAAGGTGCTCGATGCTGAGGGTAAGGCCATGCGCGTCCGGGAGGCGCTAGCGCTTATCAACCAAACTCTCGATGAGGTGCTGGCTGAGCAGGAAGGAGACTTTGACGCCGATACCCGTTGGGCGCTCTCTTGGTTTGAACAGTTCGGCTTCGTTGAAGGCGAATACGGCGTAGCAGAGATTCTCTCCAAAGCTAAGAACACGAGCGTTGGTGGTATGGTAGACGCAGGCATCGCGGCCTCGAAAGGCGGCAAGGTCCGTTTGCTGAAACCCGACGAGTTGCCGACGAACTGGGACCCGACGACAGACACCCGGCTTACCGTCTGGGAAATGGTGCACCACTTGGTACGTGCGCTGGACCAAGGCGAGACCGTCGCTGCTGCGTTGGTGGCGAAGCTTGGAGTGAAGGCTGACACTGCACGGGAGCTTGCGTATCGGCTGTACACCGTCTGCGAGCGGAAGAAGCGTGCTGCAGAGGCGCTGTCGTATAATGGACTGGTGCAGAGCTGGCCGGAGATTATGAGGCTGGCGGGGCAGAAACCGGAGCAAACACAGGAGGAGTTGTTTTAGAAATCCCCTCTCCCCTCGTGGGAGAGGGCTAGGGAGAGGGGGCGTGAAGGCTAGTAGGACCGGTTGGCACCCCCTCTCTGTCTCTCTCCCTCAAGGGGGGAGAGGACCTTAAAGTGGCGGGCAAGGGAAAGAGCAATGTCCCTTTCTCTAACGCTTTCCCGCCAGGGAGAGAGAGGGCCTGAAAGCGTAAGGTACAAGATGAGCACAGCCAAAGCCAAGGAACTGAGAAAAAACTCGACAGACGCCGAACGTGTACTATGGCAACGGCTTCGCGCACCCCGACTTGTAGGATACAAGTTCCGCAGACAGCAGCCGATCGAACAGTATATTGTTGATTTTGTGTGTTTTGAGAAGCACCTGATTATCGAACTGGATGGGGGACAGCACGCTGAACAGGTTGCGTACGATGGAGAACGAAGTGCATGGTTGCAAGCTCAAGGGTTTCGCGTATTGAGGTTTTGGAATCATGAGGTGCTGCAGAATATGGAAGCTGTGATGGATGCCATTTTGAGGGGATGTGAACGAAAAGCCCCCTCTCTCTGACTCTCTCCCACGGAGGGGAGAGAGGACCTGACAGTGCAGGGCAAGGAACGACAGAGAAACGAGCACGAAAATCCCCTCTCCCTTGATGGCCTGCGGCGTAGAGCAAACATTCACGTGGCAGTTAGAGAAACGAGCACGAAAATCCCCTCTCCCTTGATGGGAGAGGGTTAGGGAGAGGGTGAAGGAAGTGGACCTTGGTCCCCCTCTCTCTGGCTCTTTCCCGCCAGGGGAGAGAGGAGCGGAAAAGAATATGAAGACGAAGAAAAAGACGCGACCCTTACCGGACCAAGAGATTGACACCATCGTTGTTGCACAAGCGAATAATGACGCTGCCTGGGAAAGACCAATCCGCGTCTGCAAAACTGCGCCAGCGCTGATATCAAGAAAAAAGAGAGGAACTGCAG
>CAZCWX010000079.1:0-11337 GCA_964502465.1 uncultured Enterobacteriaceae bacterium
CCCCTTTGCAACTGTGGACTGGGGACTGTAGACTGTGGACTGTCTGCCTCCTCCATCACTATCCGCCACACCCGCACTGGCTCGGGGATGTTCTTGAGGTGCTGCTCGCCCAGATCTTCATACTGCAGGGGGAGCTTGTTCTTGACTTGCTCGTACACGCTGCCCGCAATGAGAATACCCCCCGGCTCGGCTAAGGCTTCAATGCGCACGGCAATGTTGATCCCATCACCATGGGGCTGATCGCCGTCAATGACAATGTCTCCTAGACTAATCCCCATGCGAAAGGCGATCGGTTTCGGCTCCGGAAGGGCGGCATTCCTGGCTCTTAACTCCCGCTGCATTTCCACCGCACATTGCACGGCCTCGACCACGCTGGGAAATTCAGCGAGCAAGCTATCCCCACGGGAGCCCACGGCCTGGCCACCGTGTTGCTGGACGAATGTGCGCAGCAGTTCGAGAGCAGGCGTTAAGAGCTGCAGAGTTCCAATCTCGTCTTCGTGGATGAGGCGACTGTAGCCCTGGACATCGGCGTGGAGGATCGCGGCTAACCGCCGCTCTATACGCGGTGGTGAGGTAGAAGCCGGGCCTGCTTTGTCATTCATCGGCGGTCATTATCCTGCCAGGAAAGGAGGGATGTCAACACGAACTAACCAGCGCAGGCTATGGCTTCACGTCATCGAGAAACTCGTGCGATTCTTTCTTTGCTTGGTCCCAGACTTTACTTGAGAGACAATGTTTTCAATCAACTTGTAGGAGTGTTCCTTCCTTCTCTCGCCACAGTTGCTTGTTGGCTCCGTCCAAGCGAAACGGCGGCAATGCAATCTTTAGTCTTTAGCCTCATAACTTGTCCGTTGCTACACGGAACTTTAGAGGTATACCTGAACATCTAACCGTTCATAGTCTGCCGTGAGCTTCTTACGATGATGGGAGGTTTTTCCGTTCTTCTCCACATCAATGAAGCCATACCGCTCCAGCAGGCGTGCGTCTTCGCTCACGTTCTTAATATCGCGACCGGCGAGCGTGGCGAGTTCTCGCACAGACTCGGGGTGGTGGCGGCGAATGAGCCCTAAAAGTTCTAGGCGTTTTGGGGTCAATACTTTCGCCATCTCAGCGAGGCTGCCGAACACCAGGATGTCTGCCCGAGCCTTTACCTCTTTTCCTGCGCGGGCTGCGTGATCAAACTCCGTCACCCGAGTTTTAAAGTCTTGCCAGAACTGGTCCTCACTCTTAATGGCAACCTGAACCTTTTTGATTTTCATAACCTGCCCTCACGAAAACGAGCTTTTACCGTTTCAACGTCCCGTTCAAAGGCGGCTATAGTGGTGTCCAACCCTTGCCACTCTTCTACGTTTTCCTTGTCAAGAAAGTGGCGATGATGGCTTTTCCCGTGATGAATATCGTACCGCACGAGCGTTTCCCCCGTCGCTTCATGATAGAGCTGCAGGCGGTATTTCAGCGGGTTGGCGCGGTCTGCTGAAGAATAAGTAATAGAAGTCTCGATGATGAAAGGAAAGCCGGTCACTTTTCTTTTCGCTCGCTCTGTGACGGTGCTTTTCGGTACTCGCCGCCTTGCCGCCATATTGATGGTGTGAGTACCATCATACTCGTGCTTTCGTCAATCCTATGAGAGAGCGCCACGCGAGCAATCCTTTACTGAGCGCTCAGCACTCATTTGATCCCCGCCTTGCGCAGGGCGGCAAGCAGGCGCTCTAATCGCTCTGGATCTTTCTGGGGAAGCCGTTGCCGCCACCCTTCCACAGAGAAGTTGGGGCTGTCAACACTTGAAAATCCCACCTTCCCAAGCTCTTTCGCAGCCGCCGCTAAATCGAAACACATGACATTGGTATACTTCACTGGATGATTACCCCAGTGCTGTCATGCTGAGCCCTTCGACTTCGCTCAGGATAAACTCTGCGAAGCATCTCTCTGAGAGACCCTTCGTTGCACTCAGGGTGACAAAGCATGGGTGCCAATCTCCTGTGGTCTGATTTAGCTCAGCAAGGGAGGCACTGTCCCAATATCGTGTGGTTTGATCGAGACCACCCATAAACGGCGTATCTCATGCTCCGCAGAATTTGCTCGACAGCGGATTCTCTCCCGACTTTAGAATCCCAGTGTCTCTTTGAGCATCGCGCGGAGCTGAGGGAGTGAGCGTTTGTCCAACAGGTCCAACGCCTTTATGCCGGAAAGCTTCTCGACGAGTTGAATCCCCGCTTCTGTATTCGCGGCTGCACCAGCGACCAGATCCGGCTGTCGCCTAAACGCGGTACTGACACCAACAACCCCATACGGGTCGGATGCACACAGCACCGTACAACGCACATTCGTTTCAATTTCAGCAATCGCGGTTGCGCCATTGTACGGTTCCAGCGGCGAGGCTCCGGCTTCTGCCACAACCACGTCAGCGCCAACCTCCATCATGCGGGTTAGCAAGTGCCGCAGTGCGGTCCGATACTCATCCTCGGGACAGACGGTCGAAGGGAGCCCGGCATCGACAAAATCAAAAATCCAGTCTGCCCCGGCGTCGCGTACGCTCAGAATGTCCCGGTAACGTCCGGCTCCAGTCAGTTTCGCGCCGATCACCTTGAGTCCGGCCTCTTTCAGCAGACGCACGATAATCCGCGCCGAACTGGTTTTTCCGGCGGACATGGACGTGCCGACAATGAGCACGACGGGCAAGGTGAACGGACGTTCCGGCAACAGGGGAACGAAATCGCGCATGGCAACCTTCTGGCCGTTAACCAGGACATGACCTCGGTACACAAGAGGGAGCAAAGCCGGAAGGAACGCTGATTTCGAGGTGAGTTTACCGAACAATCCGGCAGAGGTGAGCGCTTCCATCTGCAAATCGTCACCGATCGCTCGCCAATCGCCCACCGCCTCAAGCGTTGCACACCGCTGGCCAAACGCGCCGACGATGTGATCGTTCTCAGTGACTTCAATCATACGACCATTGCCGAGTTCAATCGACGACAAACCCCGATGCGGAGCTGAGACCTCCCCCACGACATAATCGCCGGTAGCCCACTGCTTCCTGGGGAGACGTTCCAGCGTAAACGGGGTATCCGGAAGGTTGGAAATCCGTGTGAGCGAAGCGAAGAAGTAGCGGGTACTCATGTCGTTCCCTCCTGGGCAGTCAGTGGCGGTGCGAGTAACAGCAGCACCAGTAACGCTCCGCGTTCGACCAACTTGTCAAAGTAAATGAATTCATGGCGCGCATGCGCGCCATCCCCGACCGCCCCCAGGCCGTCGAGTGTGGCAGTCCAGAGACTGGTAGTGTTCCCGTCCGAGGCACCACCAGCAACTCCGTCAGCGAGATCGAGGCCGATCTCGCGTCCGAGTCGTTTCGCGATCTCCCATAAGGCGCGGTTGCGTGGCGTCTGTTCCATCGGGGGGCGATTAATCCGCCCATCAATTTCCAGGGTAATATCGGGAGTTACGGGTCGGAGAGCTCGAATCTGCTCTTCGATATGCCGAGCGTCTTCGCTGGTGAGCACCCGCACGTCCACCAGCGCGCGACTCTCTGGCGCAATAACATTCGGTCGCAGCCCACCGTCGATCATGCCGACGTTCACCGTGATGCCTTTGTGCGGATCGTTGAGGGCAAAAAGTTTTTGAATGACATACGACAGTTCAAGGATAGCGCTTGCGCCCGCTCCTGGGTCCAAACCGGCGTGGGCAGCTTTGCCTTTGACCACCACCGTGAACCGCCCAACGCCTTTGCGAGCGGTCTTCAACTTGCCGTCCATACCGAGTGAAGGCTCACACACGAACGCACGATTGGCAATCCGCGCGAGACGGCGAATGTGGGGCGTTGATTCACGACTGCCAATCTCTTCATCAGAGTTGATGAATACCAGAGGAGTGACCATGGGCTGTAACTGCAGGTCTCGCAGCGCTCGCAGCGCATAGAGGATCTGCACGAGCCCAGCCTTCATGTCGTATACGCCGGGACCGCGCATGACACCTTCTCCGATTGTTAGCGGCATGTCGTTAAGCGTGCCAACCGGCCAGACGGTATCGGCATGTCCCAGGAGCAATTGCCGTGACGTCTGAGGTGTTCGCTGACGTGGTCGGGCAAACAGATGTCCACCAGTGTTCCGCCCAGGAATATGGCGAACGTGGTAGTCAAGCCGAGCAAAAGCGTCTGCCAAGAGGGAGAATTGTGCCTGGTGTGTCTGTGGGACCGTCGAAGGGGTCTCGACGCGGACGAGTTGTTGTAAAAAATCGAGCATTTCTGGCAGGTGCTCGCGCAGATAACGGAGAATCTCGTGCGTCGGCATCTGGACCATGGCGCGGGTGCTCCTAGCGGGCAAAGTCAAGCGGGAAGGGGAAGGAGTAACTGTCGGCGATCGTCGTAATACGTCCTGGGGACAGATAGCCCAGCAGCGGGGCTTGATGAATCACGTCTTGGTCGTCACGATCCGAGGTGCGTAAGGCATCTTCATGGACATGGGCGGCAACAATGTGCCCGGTAATCAAACTATTCGCACCAAAGCCATCGACAATACGGTCGAGTTGACATTCCAGAAAGATGTAGCCCTCCGCCACAAACACCCCGTCAATCTGACTGGCGGGAAACGTTGGTAAGGCCAATAAGCTCGGCTTAGTGTCATCGCCACAGCGCGGTGCTGCGGCCAGGCTGGCGAGGACAATCTGCGTGGGGCGCGGGTAGCTAACGGTGAAGACTTTCTCTTGGGTAATGTTCTGATACGTCCGGTGGCGTGGGGTACAGACAAAAGCAAAGTAGTTCTCCCATCCCAGCGGGGTGACCATGTGTTTCGGAGCCAAGTCGTAGCCCTCAGCCTCTTTGGTACCGATGAGGACCAGAGGAGCAACGGTATAAAAGCGATCCCAGAGCGGCAGATCAGGCTCCAGAGTTCTGATGTGTTCACGAAGATATTTCTGCATAGCAGAGGCCCTCATGCGAAATGGCATCCCAAGCCGGCGGATGCCAAGGCATTTGTCAGGTTCACCACTCCGTCAAAGAAAATACATCATGTAATCTGCGACTGACGATCAACTTCCCCTCTTCCGTCCGTTGCCGACGAAATCCCAGTAGATGAAAAATTTCTACCACAAACCAGCGAGCAATTGCAGGGTTCACAATCAGGGTTTCCGAGCGGTCCGGATGGCGACGGATGCCGGGCAGCCACGGGAGCAGCCGGTCCACGCGGAGGCGACGGAGCCACGCGGAGACACGCAACCACAACGGGTAGATTTCGCGCACCAAAAAGAACCCATCTGTTCCCTGACTCTGGTAGAGCAGCATCAAGAGATACCCGTTTTCCTGGGCGCGGATGTCCCCATGCCGATCGCGGGCAAGCAACTGGCCACGTTGCACGGCGTGAAAATTGACGTAGCCAGGTTCCATCATGAAGTTGTCGCCCTCACGAATCTCATGGCGATAACGAATTTCTCCGATCCGTGGTGCGGTGCGAGTTTCTTGTGCGAGCGCGTCTTGCAGCGTGTCGAGAGGGGACGCATCACTACGCGGGAGACAACCGGCGGTGACCAAGAGAGTCCAAATGGCCGCTTCGTGATGTGCGACTGAGGACGGGGCCTCATTCTGTCCGCCTTCAAAACCTATGGCTAGATAACCGCAATCGTTCATATAATTGAGTGTAGTCCCGTCGAGTTGTTCTTCCAAGCCGAGAATCACCGGCGCAGGCAGGCTGAGCGCGAGCTGGCGGTTCAGTAGGGTGTCGCTGATAACAGTGAACGGTATCCCATCAGCCGAAGTTGTATGCAAGTCCAGAAAAATGATGGGCCCCCGCCGACGCGCAAAAGCGGTCTCCAGCGCGAGGAGCAACTCGCGTTGTTCAGCTTCTTCCGGCCCTAACGACTTTTCGCTACTGGCCTGGCGGAGGGTGGCGAGGCGCTCAGGAAACCACACCCGATTAAAATCCTCTGCCACATACCGACAGCGACGTGCCAGGGCGGCACGATTTCCTGCCAGGGCGACGAACTCGCCACGAAACGGTGGCTGTTGGGTGTGTAACCTCTGCAACACTCGTTGCGCGGCGATCACGCCAGCTGGTTCATTCCCGTGCATGCCGCCGATGCAAATCAGCAGCGGACCGGCGTTCTGCCCGTCATAGGTGCCGAGCACACGTGGGATCGAGGGTGAGACAGGGAGCGTGTCAGGAGCCATAGGATGTTGTCGTGTGTGCCTGTTGTTCGAGGAGGCGAGCGGTAATATTCAGAATGTCACGCTCCGTGACAATCCCAACCAAGTGCTGTTCTTTGACGACGAGGAGACAATCCATCTTCTCCTGTCGCATAACGGTGATCGCCTCCAAGACCGACGTTTCCGGCGAGACAGTTTTCGGATTTTCCTGCAAGATGGTGTGGACGGCAAGGGGGTACGGCTGTCCAGACCCTGCCCATTGGCTGTAATGGCGCACGATCTCGAACCAGGAGATCACGCCGACCAGGTTTCCTTGATCGTCTTCTACGGGGACATGGCGGATGTGTTTCCAGTTCATGAGGTGGACTACCAGGTCAATCGGCTCATCGGGATGGACGGTGAACAAGTCGGTGGTCATGAACTCTTCAATACGCAAATCCTGACAGGTCCGGGCTTTGCCTTCTTCGACACGAGCGATGGGCCATTCATGCACAGGGTTGCCCTCCCATTGCCGTTGGACGGTGGCTGCCGTGAGTGCACTGAGGCAGACATCTTTGGTCTCGCCATTATGCATGGTGGCGAGAGACTGCAACAGCCACTGTGAGCCCGTGCGTCCCGACTCTACTCGTTCGGCAATGACGCCTAGGTATCGGTCAATATCGGCAGTGACAATACCTGCCTTGCGTAACCCTTCGTGTGCAAGCGGCAGTAGTTCTTGGCCAATCAATTCGCGCACTGGAACTGCGTGGCCTTCGATCCAGGTAAACTGGGCATCGAGACCGACTTGGGCTGCCGCCAGGAAATTGGTTTCGGCATCGTGAAACGCCATTTTCTTGGTGATGTCGCCATAGACCGCTAATCCACCGCTCAACAGCCCCAGCAGAAAAGCGGCGTTGGCGATCTCATCGAGGACTGTAGGCCCAGAGGGGAGGACCCGATTCTCGATGCGCAGATGCGGTTTTCCGTCACTAAAGCCGAAACATGCCCGGTTCCAACGGTACACGGTGCCATTGTGAATTCGCAACGCTCGCAACGAAGGGACTGCACCTTGCTGCAACAGCGCCAAGGAATCTTCCTGGAGGGTACCGCCAACCAGCACGCGAAAACGGGCCAGGTCCTCCTGAAACAACTCAACGACGGAGCGTTGTACCCACTGCTGACCAAAACTCACGCGCGGTGAGCGCTCGCGGAGATGATGACTGGCGCTACGGGTATCGACCGCCTGTTGAAAAAGAGGGATACGAGTTTCGCGCCACAATCGACGCCCAAACAGCAGCGGCGCGTTTGTCGCGGCCGCCAAGACCGGTGCTGTAACCGCTTGCGCAAGGTTATAGAGAGGAGCGAATTCTTCAGCACTGACCTGATAGTGCACCTGGAAGCTGGTACAGCACGATTCGAGCATGACCGAGTCATGCTTGACGATTAACTCATCCAGACCTTTGAGGCGAAACTCATAGGCACCCCCGCACAGTTGATTCATCGCCTCGCTTAAGGCGAGATAGCGCGGCGTCGGCGTCATGTTCGCCAACGTCAGGTCAGACTTGCGCAGGGTCGGCAGAATCCCTGTGAGCACGATGTCGGCACCACAACGGTGTGCTGCAGTACGGAGGGTGGCGAGCAGGGCAGTAAGATCCTCTTCCATTTGCTGCAGACAATTGCCACTGAAGGCCAAGGGATCGAGATTGATTTCGAGATTGAACCGACCGAGTTCGGTGGTGTAATGGGGGTCGCTGGCAGCATCAAGCACTTCCAGGGCAACTGGTGCAGGTCGCCAGGTTTGATCGACCAGAAACAGTTCCTGTTCAGCCCCGATTCTGCGTACGCCTGACTCGATCATGCCGCGAGCGAGCATGATTTCCAGGGCCTGAATGTCACGCAGGAGGTGCGTGATGAACGTACGCATCTGTTCGGAATCATGGCGGCGATCGATGTTTTGTGTTCCCATACCAAAGCCCCTTGATCTTGCAGAGTGCAAAAATCGGACCCCCAATTCTTCAGTGCGTGTCCTCTATGTTGTTGCAAGAATGAGAACATAAAGTGAAGAATTTCTTAACGATAAGAAACTCCCTCGGCTTCAAAATTGGTGTAGGAGCACCCCGATGTGGGAAGGAGCCTCCTTAATACGGATGCTCTTGAAGGGCGGCCACGCCGGGCCGTCCCGCTCGGTATCGGCACGCTTTTCGCCTGTTATCAGATAGAGAGCAAAGGAAAGGAGGAGAAGGATTATGAGAGATATGCTCCGTCAGTGCCTAAGAGGGTGTTGAAAAACCTTGTGTTCACCCTGTGTTCACCCTTCGACAAGCTCAAGGCGAACGGGTTAGGGATTGAATTTGTTAAAGATTTTCCGTTCGTGCTGAGCCTGTCGAAGCACGAAGACCGACTTCCTAGACACGCTCTAAGAATCACTATGCTGGTGGGCGGACTCGCGTTGTTACTGCCAGGACAGGGATATACCCAAGAGGAGGAGGTTGCTGCCGCTGGAAAGCCCTTGTTTGAAGACAACTGCATGGTGTGTCACGGGAATCGGGGGAAAGGGGATGGTATCATGGTCACCTTCGGGTAGTGTCCTAATTAAAAGTTGCTCCAATCAATTCGTCTAGTGTCCAGATATGGTTTGTGATTCCGGCTTCCATCGCTGGGGTTACTCTGAGGCTCAAATGAACACGACAAAAGTTGTAATAGGCGAAGTGAAGGGCTAGGGCCTTTTCGAGATTCTCCCACTTCTTTGAGAAACCATTGGTGAGACGAGTCAAGCGACGCATCGACATACGCATGGTGAGATTCTGTCTTTCCACATAACTCGTACTGACTCTATCTAAATCGGGATCACCACAGATAGGCATTTTGACTGCGCTCACAAAATCACCAGGGCTATAGCGTCGCTCAATCCTTCCTGTCTCATCTGACTTGTAGGATTTTACCAACTGGGCGAAATCAATGCTAGGACCGAAGATATGGTCAACCGCTTCGATGTAGGCTTTCAAGCCGTCTGTGGTGAGTTGGAACCGCTTGCCTGCTGCCTTCTGGAGTTTCTCCATAAACTGAATGGCCGTTTCCACATCTCTCCTTCCAAGAACAAAACAGACAACCAACTTCGACTTTGCCTCAATCCCAACAAAGGTGTAAGCGTCCCCTAACTTCGTGTTCCGTTTTTCTTCCTCCTGCTTGTGTCCTTCCTTCTTCCCGACGAATCCCCAAATCTCGTCCGCTTCGACACGCGCCAGAGGGATATCCTTTATATACTCGTCCATGACCTGCTCACAGCGTGTTCCTACCACTTCGAGAAGGTGAAGAACCGTATCACGATGCACACCAGTAATTCGCTCAGTACTGCGAATTGAATTTCCTTCGACTAACAATTTAAGACACATAATCGCCTTGCTGCGTTCAAGGCGCATTTCTCGCTTGTCGGTAATGAAGGTCTTGTTGCAGGGGTTGCAGTGAAAGCGTTGCTGTCCAAACTTATCCTTCCCAAACCGTTTGACTGAACCGCTACACCGTGGACAGAGAGGAGATCCCATTTTGAACCCTTTAAGCAACTTTATATTATCATATATACTTGACCGAACACGGAAAATCAATGACGTTATTCACCCCTTCACCCTAGGGGTGAAGGGGTGATGTTGATATATCTGCTGGGACTAGTCTATAGTCACAGCAATGGAAGTGCGGTTCGCGGATGCGCGGCTGGATAGGTTAGAGGTGGACGCCAAGTATGACGCAGGGTTTTCCCAAGTCATTGTGTCACTCTTCCGTAGGCGCATGCAACAAATCCGCTCTGCCGTAGACGAGAGGGATTTTTATAACCTTAAATCTCTTCACTTCGAGAAATTGAAAGGAAATCGGAGCCACCAACACTCAATACGTCTTAATGACCAATGGCGACTGATCCTTGAGTTTGAAGGTACCGCGCCAAAGAAAACTGCAGTGGTTATTGCAATTGATGATTATCATTAAGGGGGAAACAATGACGGAAAGAACGCCCGCTGAAACTTTTCCACCGGGCGAGTTTCTCAAGGAGGAACTAGAAGCCCGCGGCTGGACACAAATAGACCTTGCGGAAATCTTGGGACGTCCTGCGCAAGCTATCAGCGAAATCATCGCAGGAAAGAAAGCGATTACACCAGAGACAGCTAAGGAGCTTGCCAACGCCTTAGGGACCAGTGCGCAATACTGGCTGAATTTGGAAAGCTCTTATCAACTAGGACGGGCGAAAGCCCCTGACCCAGCCGTTACTCGTAGGGCGCGGCTCTACGAACTCGCTCCTATTAAAGAGATGATTAAGCGCGGATGGGTAGAACAGTCCTCATCCGTAGAGGTACTTGAGAAACAGGTGTGTAGTTTTTTCCGTATTGCAACGATTAACGAAGAGCCTGTTTTTCTTCCCCATGCCGCAAGGAAATCTCTGTCCTATGTTAGTATTTCTCCTGCCCAGCGCACGTGGTTATTCCGCGCTTTTCACCTCGCTAAAAGCGTCGAAGCGAAGCCCTTCTCTGACCCTCTTTTCGAGAAAGGACTAGAACAGATTCGATTGCTTACGCAGTACGCTGAGGAGGTGCGCCATATCCCCCGTATTCTTGCTGAGTCAGGGATTCGTTTTCTTGTGATAGAACCCTTGCCTCAGACACGAATAGATGGGGTTTGTTTCTGGCTTGACCCTAAATCGCCAGTTATTGCTCTTTCCTGTCGTTATGATCGAATTGATTGGTTTTGGTTCACGCTAATGCACGAACTAGCGCACGTCAAAAATCGAGACGGCCTAGAAAATAGAGGAGAGGTTGATACTGACCTTGTCGGACAGGAAGCTGTGCGTACTGATCAAAAGCCTGAATATGAGCAGGTCGCAGATAGGTTTGCCGCAGAGTTTCTTGTCCCACAAAAAAAAATCGAAAGCTTTTTTGTCCGTGTTGGCCCCCTATATTCAAAACAAAAAATTAAAGGATTTGCCTCCTTAATGCAGGTTCATCCGGGAATCGTGGTTGGTCAGTTGCAGCGGCGCGATGAGATTTCTTATGCGTATAACCGCGAAATGCTTGTAAAGGTACGCCAAGTCATTATTAACTCGGCCCTCACTGACGGTTGGGGGACTAAAATAGCAGTGAGCATATCTCGAGTTTGACCAATTCAAGCAGCAAGAGGCAGCTGTAAGTGATTGGTATGATTAGCCTTTGGCATTTTGCGATACTTTCTCGGGGCCACCCCGTGCA
>CAZCWX010000080.1:0-3814 GCA_964502465.1 uncultured Enterobacteriaceae bacterium
ACGATTCACTGATGGCTCGACTGGATCGGCTCGGGTCGGGCAAAGAAGTGGCCCAGCTTGGCGCGACGCTGGGGCGGGAGTTTTCCTATGAATTGCTCCAGGCTGTCTCGTTTTTGGATGAGGTGACGTTGCAACGCGAGCTAGTGCGGTTAGTAGATGCCGAGTTTCTCTTCCAGCGGGGATTGCCCCCGCAGGCACGGTACGTCTTCAAGCATGCGCTCATTCAGGATGCGGCGTATCAATCGTTGCTCAAGAGCACACGGCAACAGTGTCACCAGCAGATTGCCCAGGTGTTGGCGGAACGCTTTCCAGAGACTGCAGAGACCCAACCGGAGTTGGTTGCGCATCACTACACTGAAGCTGGGCTCATCGCGCAAGCCCTTCCCTATTGGCAGCAAGCCGGTCAGCAGGCCGCTGCGCGCTCGGCTCATACTGAGGCGATTAGTCACCTCAGCAGAGGGCTGGAACTGCTCAAGACCTTGCCAGACACTCCCGAGTGCGCTCAGCAGGAGTTGGTTTTGCAGACCACGCTGGGCTCGGCTTTAATGGCCACCAGGGGCTATGCGGCGCCGGAAGTGGAAAGAGTCTATACCCGTGCGCGAGAGCTGTGCCGGCAGATGGTGGAAACCCCTCGGCTTCTTCAGGTGCTGTTGGGACTGCAGGCGTTTTATTTTATGGGAGGCCGATTACAGACGGGACGTGAGCTTGGGGAGCAGTGCCTCTCCTTGGCCCAGCGAATACAAGATCCGGCTCGCCTTCTGCAGGCCCACTATGTGGTAGGGCTAACCTTGTTCCACTTTGGAAAGTTTGTCCCGGCCCGAGAGCACCTGGAGCAGGGGATTGCCCTCTACGACCCCCAGAAACGCCGCTCCCACCGCTTGCAGGCCCCGGAGGTGGCCTGCCTATCCTACGCGGCCTTGGTCCTGTGGAATCTTGGCTATCCCGACCAGGCTCTCAAGAGAAGCCATGAAGCTCTCACCCTAGCCCAGGAGTTGTCTCACCCCTTCAGCTTGGCTTTTGCCCTGAACTGGGCGGCATGGTTCCATCAATATCGTCGGGAGGAGCAATTAACCCAAGAGCGGGCAGAAGCAGTGATGGATCTCTCTAGCGAGCAAGGGTTTGCACTCTTCTTGGCAACAGGAACTATCCAGCATGGCTGGGCCCTAACCGAGCAGGGGTATGTAGAGGAAGGACTTGTCCAGATACAGCAAGGCGTGGCTGCCTATCGGGCTACAGGGACGGAGTTGGCGATGCCATATCATCTGGCCCTGCTGGCCGAGGCATATGGGAAAATGGGGCAGGCCGAGACAGGGCTCACGGCACTAGCTGAAGCGCTGGCCGTGGTCGAGAAGAACGGGGAACTTTGCTACGAGGCGGAGCTGTATCGGCTGAAAGGGGAACTCCTGCTGGCGCAGGAAGGCTATAGGCTTCAGGCTATAGGCCACAGGGAAAAAACAGAAGAAGCAGAAGAGTGCTTTCTCAAGGCCATTGAGGTTGCTCGTCGGCAGCAGGCGAAGTCGCTAGAATTGCGGGCGGTGATGAGCTTGAGCCGGCTGTGGCAGCAACAGGGTAAAGCTAAAGAATCTCACCAGATGTTAGCGGACATCTACGGCTGGTTTACCGAGGGGTTTGACACCAAAGACCTGCAAGAGGCGAAAGCACTACTGGAAGAGTTAGAGCGATAAGCCATCGCATGAGTTCACAGACCGCTCCTACTGTTCGCATTCAAGAATTGGTGCGGGCCAAACACTATCGTATTGGTCTCCATGCGGTGCGACATATGATTGAAGAAGGGTTCGATGAAAATCAGCTTCTGGAGGCGGTGAGAGGGAAACTGCAGATAATGGAAGAATATCCAGAGGAGTCGCGGTATCTGATGCTGGGCTATTTCCACTTCACGCTGAAAACCATCTCGCCTCTGCATTTACTGTGTGATCTGTCCACACCGCACGTGGTAGATATTGTCACTGCGTATATCCCTCAGCGACCCTGGTGGATCAGTCCAACTCGAAGAGGGAGAGACAGACGATGAAAAACTTCCTACATTCAGCCTGTTCTGAGTGCGGTGGCGCTGTGCGTGTTCGCACCATTACTCAAGAATTCGAACGCGAGGGATTACGCGTCTCGGTCTCTGGTATCCGCGCGCTGGTCTGCACGAAGTGCGAAGCGGTGTACTTTGAGCCCGGTGGCGCGCAAGCCCTGGTAGAAGCAGTGAACAGCTTGTTTGCTCTGGCTAAGAGAAACCGCCAGCATAAGGGGAAACTTGCCAGCGTAATATAAGGAACAAGATTCATGTCCAAGCCCAAGTCCCATAGGGTGGATCCTTTACCCTCCGATACTCTGGTAAACAGAATAGTGAGACACCTCCCTGGGGAGCGAGTCAAAAAGGGATATAGAGGTGCATGACCAGCGCCGTCAACTTGTACGGATTCCTGATGAGTTTTATTTGTTCCTCTGTAGCCCGTTCATGCTTCGACAAGCTCAGCACGAACGGGATTTTCTTTCCCTGCCTCTTCTTTCCCGCTCGCCCCGAGCCTGTCGCAGGGTGCAGGTTCATGGATAGCTATCAAATAGAAATCGTATTATCCCTTTCTCTTCTTTCCACCCGGCCAGTAATCGAGCGCGCCTAAGCCTTCCAAGGCCAGTCCATACCCCAGATTATCCAGCATGAGACGCTTGAGTTGCTGGGTAATGGCTACGCGCGCATAGCGCACCGTGAGCGGCGGTTGTTTGGCGATTTGTCGCGCCAGTTCCCACGCCCGGTCTAGTAACTTTTCCCGAGGCATGACTTCGTTCACAACTCCTAAAGTTAGCGCTTCCTGAGCCGAGAGCTTCTGCCCGGTGAGCAGAAAATAGCGTCCCCGGTTCACACCCAATAACAGTGGCCAGACAACGTGAACACCATCGCCAGGCACAATGCCGTTGGGGAAATGCGGGGCATCTTGGAACACCACATCGTCTGAGGCAAGAACGATATCGCACAAGACCGCCAACTCCGCATGAATGGTGGCCGGGCCATTCACCGCAGCAATCATCGGCACCTCAATGTCGAGCAAATTGGTGAGAAGCTTTTTCCCGTCCCAGTAGATATGATCCCACGTCTGCGGGGTAATCTCCCACTGGTCTCCCCGCGCGAATTTGGCGTTAAAGTACTCGCCCGTCCCCGTCACGATGATCACGCGGTTCTCCACATCACTACCAATGTCAGCAAAACATTGACCAAACTCCGCATGTGGGGCATCTCCCCATCTGAGTGTTTCTCCGTCAGTGTGAAAGCGGATCTGCAAAATACCATCGTGTCGCTCCATGACGACGTGTTTGTATTTGTTTGCGTACTCTTCAAATCGTGCCATAGCATACTCTCCTTTGCGGGCAAAATGGTTCATGGCGCGACGACTGGCCGGGCCAGCGCACGGCTCATTTCATCATCTTTGCCGGTTTGGGCTGCTCGTGCCCGAGGATAGGATGGGGCCGATAGGGCTCCTCAACTGTTGCTACCTCCTCGGCACTGAGTGTGATATCAACCGCTGCAAAGATCTCTTTGATATGCTGTGTTTTCGTCGCCCCAATGATCGGTGCCGTCACGCCCGGTGCCTGCAGAATCCAGGCACAGGCAATTTGAGTCGGCGTGACGCCGCGTTGCGTGGCGACTTTCTCTACTGCGGCGGCGACTGCAAAGTCGTCCTCGCGAAAGTATGTTCTGTGGGCAAACTCGTCGGTTTCCGCCCGCTTGGTCATCGGCGCTCCGCTTTCGGGCGTACGGTTGCCGGCGAAGAAACCGCGTGCCAGCGGACTCCACGGAATCACGGCTACA
>CAZCWX010000081.1:0-14815 GCA_964502465.1 uncultured Enterobacteriaceae bacterium
ACGCATAGTGGAAATGGCAAGGAAGGATGATGGGGTGCTTCATTGAACACCCCTTTACCTTGTCCCCACAAACTGTGCTCAAAATAGATCCTTCGACTCCGCTTCGCGAAGCCTGTCCTGAGCCTGGCGAAAGGCTCAGGGCGAACGGAGAACTTGGAAGTGGCCAAGCTGAGATGAACAGCAACCTGATATTACTTTTCTTCCGTCGGCCCGGTCATTTTTTCTGGCCGTACCCACTGATCAAATTGCTCAGCCGTGACGTAGCCAAGCGCGAGTGCCGCTTCCCTGAGCGTTGTGCCGTCTTTGTGGGCTTTCTTGGCAATCTGCGCCGACTTATCGTACCCAATATGGGGATTCAGCGCTGTGACGGTCATCAGTGATTCCTCCAGGTGTTTCTGAATGACCGGGAGATTCGGCTCAATCCCGACCGCGCAATGATCGTTAAATGCGCCACACGCATCAGCAATCAATTGGACAGATTCAAGGACGTTGTGGACCATCACTGGCTTAAAGACGTTCAGTTGGAAATTGCCTTGCGAGCCAGCAAACGCCACTGCCGCATCGTTCCCGAACACTTGCACCGCAACCATCGTCATTGCTTCCGACTGAGTTGGGTTCACTTTGCCGGGCATAATCGAAGACCCTGGCTCATTCTCAGGAATCACAATCTCGCCAATCCCAGCGCGCGGTCCACACGCTAACCAACGCACGTCGTTCGCGATCTTCATGAGCACCCCGGCAAGGGTGCGGAGCGATGCACTAGCAGTGACCATGGCATCGTGCGCCGAAAGCGCCGCAAATTTGTTTGGTGCGGAAATGAATCGCTTGCCGGTTTCGCTTGAGATCTTCTTGGCGGTGAGATCGCCAAACCGGGGGTGAGCATTCAAACCCGTCCCGACAGCCGTCCCACCGATAGCCAATTCGCAGAGGCCGGGAATGGCCTGGCGTATCCAGCCCAGTGCCATGTCAAGCTGGGCAACCCACCCGCCAATTTCCTGACCCAAAGTGATCGGTGTCGCATCTTGCAGATGAGTCCGACCGACCTTGACCACGTGGTGATACTGCTCAGCCTTGGTGTGCAGCGTGTTGCGCAGCCGGGTCACGGCAGGAATCAGGGTATCCTCAAACTGTTCGACGACAGCAATGTGCATGGCCGTCGGAAAGGTATCGTTGGAACTTTGGCCGCGATTCACATCATCGTTTGGGTGAATAGGCTTCTTCGACCCCCTGATGCCGCCTGCCAGTTCAATCGCCCGGTTCGAGATCACTTCATTGGCGTTCATATTGGTCTGCGTGCCAGAACCAGTCTGAAACACCACCAGTGGGAAGTGATCATCGAGCTTTCCTGCAATGACCTCGTCTGCCGCCCGCACAATGAGATCCACTTTTTCTTTCGGTAACTCCCCTAACTCTCCATTGGCGAGGGCCGCACACTTCTTCAGAACACCTAAGGCACGGATAATCGATCGAGGGAAACGAAACCGCTCGACACCAATCGGGAAATTCGTTCGTGAACGTTCTGTCTGTGCACCCCAATACCGATCAGCGGGGACGCGCACTTCACCCATACTGTCGGTCTCGATACGATACGCGGTCATGTGTCACTCCTCTCTTCTTTCATGTTCGCTAATGAACCGAAGCGAGCATACGGCAAAGCCGCTTTTCAAACAATGAGCCTCGTCCCGTTCGGAGGTCCCCGGCAGCAACAAAGGACGACGCTATAGCAGAGCACAGCCGTGTCGGATATACAGCCAGGCATTTCCAGATATTTCTGCCAGGAGCAATCGATGGATTCTCCTTCTTACACTCATCTCAACGCCACAGTGAGAAGATTTATCGAGGCAAAAAAAAAGAATAGCCTGGTGCTGTGCTGGGCCTTCGTGGTTGGCATTGTGGCTGGTTTTGTCAGCGTCACGTTTGAACTCTTGGTCAAGGTGGTTGTACAGTGGAAGACGCTCCTGGCAGATGCTTTCGGGGAGCCTTGGCTGGTGTCCATCGTGTCCTCAGCTGTGTTGGTGTATGTGGCCATCTGGCTGGTACGGATCTTCGCGCCAGAGGCGGGCGGAGGCGGCATTCATGAAATAGAAGGAGCCCTTGATGATCTTCGCCCTTTGCGGTGGAAACGTGTGCTCCCAGTGAAATTCGTCGGAAGCGTCTTTTCTCTTGGCAGCGGTCTCGCATTAGGCCCTGAGGGCCCTGCCGTACAAATGGGCGGCAACCTCGGTCAGATGATTGCCGAATGGTTTCGAGTCTCAAAAGAGGAGGCCCATATTCTCATCGCGGCCGGTGCAGGAGCAGGGTTATCGGCTGCATTCAACGCGCCGTTAGCAGGGATGCTCTTTGTTATCGAGGAAATGCGTCCCCAGTTCCGCTATACGTTTCTCTCCTTTCAATCCGTGCTGATTGCCACGGCCACGGCAAATATTGTGGCGTTGTCGTTCACTGGTCAAGTCCCGATTCTTGCCATGTCGATGCTCTCGGCCCCTCCCTTGCTGTCTCTGTGGCTTTTCCTGTTATGCGGTGCGCTCTTCGGACTTTTTGGGGTCACCTTCAATTTCCTCTTTATCCGGACATTGGATCTCTTCTCAGGGCTACACAGACAGTTAGGAAATGGGATTGGCCTCTTCATCGGAGCATTCATCGGCTTCCTGTGGTGGATTTTCCCTGATACGGTTGGCGAAGGCGACGACGTCATCCGTCGAGCGTTCCAATCTTCCATCCCGTCCAATGCCTTACTGATGCTTTTTGTCGTGCGCTCCGGCACCACCATGTTGAGTGCTGGTTTTGGCGCGCCCGGTGGTCTTTTCGCGCCGCTGTTAGCCCTTGGCACTCTATTTGGCATGTGGTTTGGTGAGGTTGCTCATACCTGGTTCCCGACATTGATTGCGTCCCCCATCACTTTCGCCGTGGCAGGGATGTGCGCCTTGCTGTCTGCGACCGTACGGACTCCTCTCATGAGTATTCTGTTGACGGTTGAAATAACCGGAAACTACACACAGATTTTACCGCTCATCGTCACCTGCATGACAGCGACTCTTGTCGCCCAGGGTCTGGGAGGAAAGCCCATCTACACCGTGCTCTTGCAACGGACCCTGGAACAAGCAAACAGCCAGAAGGCGTAGGCGGTTCGCGCTCCACCCTTGTCTCCTCTACAGACTGGTCACGGATCAGAAGCCCAGGAGCTCCTGCACTGGATGACAGGTCAATGCGCAGACAGCTTACAAACTCATCTGGCCAATTTTGGCGGTGTACGCTTTGAGCGCTTCCAGTTTGCCTTTGGCTTCAAGCTTTTCCATTACCCCATCGACCTGGGCAACCTGGGCATACAACTGGAGGGCGGTATAGCTCAGGTCTTCAAAGGTCGCGGGATTGAACTCTAAAGTCTCTGGATCGTGCTGCGTGACATATTCTTGAGCAAGGATAAAGTAAAAATCACCCAATTCGATCTGGTAGCGATAGACATTTTTACTTTCTTGGTGCTTGGCAATCAGTTGGCGGTAGGCTGAGACGACACTCTCATTGCCATCGGCAATATGGTGGCGATTCAGGATCAGGACAGTCACTTTAGCTTGATCGAGTTGCTCTTCTTCCTCACGCGCCAGGGTTTCGTAGGGCGTTCCCGCTACTTCCTCCTGCAGGGCCTGCCAGTCGGCAATGTGAGAGTCGAGAGCCTGCAGATATTCGAGGGGGGTATTCGCAATAATGGGGCGTTGCCGAATCTCCTGAAAGCGGGCGAGCACCTCGATCGCTTTGGTCGCCTCGGCGTTCAGTCGGTGCCTGGTTTGGCTCACAATCTGATACTGGGTCACGGCTCTCTCATACTCACGCAGTCCTTCGTAGGCACGCCCACGTGTGAAGGCGACGATTTCCGCATAAGCCCCTGGGTGTTTTGTCTCGTAGTCCCGTAACCGGAGAAGCGTGGCTTTGTAGACATTTGCCCCGGTGACATCTTTAGGAATGGGAAAGCGGTACGTGTCGCGATTTGCCGCGCGTTGCAACTCGGCCACGATTTTCAATAAATCTTCTTCAGTTACGTATTGAGGGTTGCCGACCCTTTCATCACCTGGAGCAGGCGCACTCGAGAACCAACGCTGCACCGCGCATCCTGGCAACACAACGGCAAGACACACGACAAGAGGGATCACCCCTGGATGCGACCCTACCACCCTTATAGGGAAAAAGTTCCTGAGAACAATCGAGAAGCGCGCAGTTTGCATGTATACGAAGAATCCGCGAAAAACATACTCTCCTGAAGGGGTTACTCTTTATTGCGTCTTCCGTAGTGCAAAGAACGACGTTGAGGTCCCACGTTGGGCTAAAAGCAACAATGTTTCTTGCTCCTTGGCATCTGCCACGGCTTTGGTAAATTCCGCTACTGAACTCACCGTTTGGCGATTCACTTCTTTAATCATATCGCCGGGGAGGAGACCTGCTAGTTGAGCCGGACTCCCTGGCTCTACTGCGGTCACGACCACTCCCTGACGGTCACCCTCAAGCTGGAAACGGCGGGCCATTTCTGGTGAGAGGTTCGCCACGGTCATCCCCCACGGCGATTCGCCTTGCTCAGCTTTGGCCTGTTGGTCGCGCAGTTCGCCAAGCGTCACGGTAAAGGTCTGTTCTTTTCCTCCTCGCAGGACGGTCACTTTCGCCGGTGAGCCCACAGGGGCCTGTGCGACCAACGTAGGCAGTTCGCGCGAGTCTTTGATGGCGATCCCATTAAAATCAACAATGACATCCCCTCTTGCCAGACCAGCGTGGTCGGCTGGGCTTCCGGGATTCACTTCAGCAACCAACGCCCCTCGTGCTTCGCTCAGACCAAATGATTGCGCGAGTTCTGTCGTCACGGTCTGGATCGTCACCCCCAGCCAGCCACGGATGACTGAGCCGGTCTCCCGCAGTTGCGCCACGATGGTCTTGGTGAGATCGATAGGGATGGCAAAGCCGATGCCAATATTACCGCCACCGCGGCTGAAGATCGCCGAACTCACACCGACGACCTCTCCGCGCAGGTTCAACAGCGGCCCTCCTGAGTTGCCCGGATTGATCGATGCATCGGTCTGGATAAAATCGTCATACGGTCCAGCGCCAATCGCCCGCCCCTTGGCGCTAACGATACCGATAGTCACTGTTTGTTCAAGCCCAAAGGGGTTGCCTATAGCAATCACCCAATCACCCACCTGCAAATTGGCGGAATTGCCCAAGGGCACCGTAGGTAAAGAACGATTGACATTGATCTTAATGAGGGCGAGATCAGTTTTTTCATCAGTCCCGACCACAGTCGCCTCGTATTCCTCGACACGAGGGTCCGAGAGACGCACGGTAATCTTGTCGGCACCTCCGATCACATGGTTGTTGGTGACAATGTAGCCATCTTCGCTGATAATGAAACCCGAACCTAAACTCCGCTGCAGACCGGGCGGTCGCTCACCGAAAAACCGGCGGAAAAATTCTTCAAAGGGATCTTCCCTACCAAATGGTCCAGGCATAGGGGAGGGAAAAGGAGGCGTACGGCGGCGCTGTTCTACTTTTTGCGAGGTCGCAATGTTCACAACCGCAGGCATTGCTTTCTGCGCAACCTCAGCGACTGAGGGCATCTGCGTCGTTTGACTCGCAGGGAGCAACTGCGCCCCTGCGTTCTTGCCCCCAAGAACAAGGCCCAGTATTAAGAGTGACAGGACACTCCAGCGCAACAGCGTCGTAAAAGGAATGCGGACGGCTGAGAAAAACAAAAAACATTGCTGTTGATGCATCTGGCCTCCCATTCTATCATGCGTTGGTTTCGTTTTCTGCGCGCAGGTGTGGTGATAAAGAACGCCCATAGACAGAGACGAAGAGAAACGGAAAAACTTCACCGTTATGGGAGCGCCACTGTTGGGTTGCATCCGCACCGCACGGAGAAAAGCAGCGATTCTGACACTTGCAGAACGGAACAGGCGAGAACGAGGTCAGCAGACCAACAAGTCAGGATCGGCGCTCTCTCACTCCACGACCCAGATCGTGAAGCCCTGGCCTTTCTGAACGAGTTCGTCTGCCACATGATGGTGAAAAAAGTCCCGCAGTCGGGAAAATGAGGCACGACCAACAACGATAGTCTCACAGTGATTGGCTCGCGCCTCCTCTAATATGTCAGTCGTGATGTCGTGCCGGTTGACAGAAGGGGCAAATTGAGTCTCCACCACTGTCTCAGGAACCCCAGCCTCACGCAGGATTGTCCGCGCCTTGGTAAATACTTGCTGTGCCACCTGTTCTGCGGTCTCTAGCCACCTGGCCTGAGCATCTTGCTCTGCAGCCTCCAGTTTCTCCTCTACCTGGAGATTTTCAGATCCTGGCGTCTCCAATAAGCCAGGAGCCAATGGACCAAGGACATGAAAGAGGCGGACGACAAAGTCCCCCTGCTTGCCTACCAGTGCGGCAACGTACTGCGCGACTCGGGTGGACGCTTCCGAGTCATCTACAGCCACCAGAAGTTTTTTCACTGTATTCATCGTTGTTCTCCTTCCCAGAAACTCTTTCGCTCATAGAGAGAGCGCGCCAAATTATGAAGCGGTGGAGGGGGTACAGGGGCAGGGATACTCCCCCTACCTCCCAAGATAACGAGACAGGGTATCCCACCACGCAGGGTGCTCAATGATCTCAAGCAGCGCGCGGTTGATTGGCTCTCGCAGAGGGCTCCCAGCGGGCAGAGCAATGGCATAAGCCTGGAACTCAAAAGTCGTCGGTAGCACTTCTATCTCTCCCTTCATCTGAGTATGGGCAAAATGACGGAGGAGTGACACATCGTATACCAGAGCATCGACTTCGCCAGTGACTACAGCCAAGAGTCCGGCAGACAACGTGCTATAGTCTCTATAAGCAATATGGTTCCGACGGAGGTAGGCTTCGCTCGTTGAACCCGGCACAGTTGCGACCCATACTCGAGCAAGGTCTTGGGGTCCATGGATTCGCGTATGCAGGTGATGCACAGTCAGCACAGACGTGAGAGCCGCAGTAAGAACGATAAGCATAATAATACTAGCAAACATCCACAAGACAGCAACGACACGACCCGCCACAGTCACTGGAATTTTATCCCCATAGCCCACTCCAGTATGGGTCACAACAGCCCACCAGATTCCAGCCCACAGCCCTCTGAGGCCTGGCTCGCCAAAATGCTCAGGATTCATTCGCTTTTCACACACCCACACCAGGGCTCCGGCAACGAAAATACCGAGTGCGAGGACACTAAAGAGTTGGACCATCCGCGAGGAGAACAAGTGCTGCCCTACACTGAGCCAATCGACGGTCCTCTTGCGAGCCACTGCAATCCCTAAGCCCGTCGTATAAAATGGAGAGGTGAAGTCGATGACTTTCTCCCGCTCGGCAGTAATGGTCAGCGCTTCTACCGCAGCATCCAGAGAGCCGTCCTGCAGGCCCATCAGTAAATTTTGCAGATCACATTCACGCAACTGGTAAGAAAGTTGCATTTGGTCAGCAATTGCCCGCCACAGGTCGATACTGATACCGCTCCAGGTTCCATCGCCATTTTTCATCGCAAAAGGAGGAGCTTGGGTGGTGCCAACGATCAGCGTCTTGCTCGCTGGCACCTGCTGTTCCTCCGCTGCCTTTACTGCAAGCGGCGCGAGAACAAATATGAACAATACTGCGGTGCGTCGCCACCACATCGACATGACGACATCGGCGCGCGCCCGTCGCGCTCCGCGGGGCGCGCTTATGGCTGCACCCCAGCCTGTTCGAAGAGTTTCACCAGTTCACTATTCCCCTTTTTTTGGGCGATGGTCATGGCCGTCGAGCCATCCAAGGCTTTCAGATTGCCATCTGCCCCTTTTGCTAAGAGCGCCTGCACCACTGAGATGCGATCCTCTTCGGCTGCCCACATCAAAGCGGTCTTGCCCATGGTATCGATGGCGTTGGGGTCGGCCTCGTTGTCAAGCAGCGTTGTCACAATCTCGGTGTGACCGTTTGTCGCTGCCCAGATTAAAGCGGTCTTGCCCTCATCGCCTGTCACATTGGCATCCATACCTGCGGTCAAAAACAATCCAACAACCTGGGAATCGCCATTCATGGCCGCCTGGATAAACGTCTCAGGACTCCAGCGCACGCCCATTTCTCCAACCAGCTTTTCCCGAGCTTCATCCTGAGGGCTTTTTTGACACCCCGCTGTCACCATCAAAAGGCCCAAAGCCAGTACCTGACCAATACGTCTCCTTCTCATCATCGTACTCCTCCTTCCCGTAAGAAGACTCACTTCCGTCTCGCACGCTTATAGCCAACAGTCTGGCAGAAATCCACTATTGTCCTGACACCGGGACCTTTTCCACTCCTTTGGCTCGTTCGGTCAACGGGGCGGAACCCAGTACCGTATCTACTGGCAGAGTTGCAATGCCTCTCCGTCTAGAGGTAAGAATTGATATGAGAGAAGGGCAATCGACACAAACGGAGGATTTGTATGAGCCAGCTCAAGCGAATCATTGTGGGTCACGACCTGCGAGCGGGTGGCGAGATCGCCGTCCAATCAGCAGTGAGTCTCGCCCGTCGTTGTGGTGCGACAGTGAAACTCGTGCACGTTGTAGAACCCTATCATTTCTATCAGCGGGTCTCCCACCCTTTAACCCCACCATATGCAGTAGAAGAGATCGCGCAAAAAGTTGGGGAAAAATTAGAGGCTGTGACAAAAAGTCCGGAACTCGTCCCTGTGCGCGTCGAATACGAGGTACGCACTGGCAAGCCGTTTGTCGAACTCATCATTGCTCGCCGGGCCTGGCAGGCAGATCTGCTCATAGTCGGTAGTCCTTCTGGAGGAGCCGAGCACTTTCTCGGCAGCACCGCCGAGCGGGTCGTGCGCAAAGCGCTGGTCCCCGTCTTGGTCGCTAAGAAACCGTTCACGGCTGACAGTAAAGTGGTCGTGGTCCCGACAGACTTCTCTCCCAGTGCGAAAAAAGCGGCAGAAGAAGCGCTCTCGCTGGCCGAAAGCTTTGGTGGACAGGTGTGCTTTTTTCACGCTTTGGATCTGTCGTATGTCTACGCATCCGCCTACGGCGTCGAGATGGCGCCCATCCCTCCGACCCCTTTGATCACCCCCGAGGACATTGAAGGCGAATGGCAAGCGTTCTTTGCGAGTCTGTCATCCCTCAACAACGTCACGTGGGAAAAACATGCTCGCGAGGGTCGGGCAGCCACAGCCATTATTCAGTACGCAGAGGACAAACACGCTGACGTGATTGTGATGGGCACCCATGGGCATGGCGGCCTTGCCCATATGCTTTTGGGAAGTGTCGCCGAACAGGTAGTGCGGACTGCACCGTGCCCAGTCATGACCGTTCGACCCGACGCCTTCACCTTTGAGTTGCCGTAAGCATGGGCCGATGAGAGGGGGAATGGGAATGCCCCACCAGCCCCCACTACGCTCGTTCGCCGAGAGAAAAGACCCGGCGATTCTTCACGACTGGCCGCAACACATAGAGGCATTGATGACAGCCGCAAAGCGGTGGGAATCGGCGTCGGAAAATGTACAGGAAAGCGCTTGAATGCCAATGAAATAGAAACAGTAACGATAGAGAATGTCAGACTCTGCAAAGACCAAATCTTGCAAGCGCTCGTTTCGCAAAGCACTTACGGCTGGACGTCGGTAGGTGTTTGTAAGAACAGGTTCCGTTCGAGCAGGCTCAGAGTCGAATACGTAAGCCGAGATCAAGCTCGCTATATGGGAGAACAGGAACCTGCGAGACGCCACAGTGCGCCCTCTTTAACTCCACAAGTCCTAATCGAGAAAGAAAGGCGAAGTCCTGACTGACGTTCTTAATATCTCGCCCGACTCTTTCAGCCAGTTCCCGTCCTGGCTCGTTACATAGTAGCGGTATCGCCTTGTATGGTATTGTTGAGGTAGTTGCGCAGAGAAGCCAGCGTGCGTTGACGAGAGATCATCACGGATGTACGACATTGAGTATATAGAAACAGCGATTGCGGACTTACAGTGGTTCAAGAAGTATGAACAAAACCAAATCCTTGACGGGATTGACCAGCGATTACGCTATCAACCAACCGTAGAAACACGAAATCGAAAGCGATTGCGACCGAATACCACAGCTGCTTGGGAACTTCGCATTGGCAATTTTCGTGTCCTCTACGATGTTGATGCTCAGGTTGGCATTGTCGAGATCAAACGCATTGGAGAAAAGCGTAGTAATGAATTTTTCTTTCGAGGGCACAAGGGGGACCTATGATGACATGGAATTATCGTGTCTTCCGAGAAGAAGATGGTGATTATGTGATTCGTGAAGTCTTCTATGAAGAAGACGGATCAATTATCAGCTGCACGGCAGACGCGGTTGAGCCTGTCGGCAGTACGCTTGAAGAACTGGCCCAGAGCATTGAAGACTTCAAAACAGCACTGGCTCTACCAGTTCTTACCTTGAAAGATATACCCGAGTCATCACCTGCGCTCGAAAAGCAGAAAAATGGGAAAACCATCTCCCATGAACAGCTTCGCAGCCAGCTTGGGCTCAACGACTCCCAAGAACGTTCAGAGACTTCATCGCAAACACGCAGCAAAAAGGCCTCGTAAGCTGTTGCGATCAGAAAAGACACATCGCTTACGAACACGCCTTGAGAGTTCAACCTGCACCTCAAGCCGCTCCCAGTCAGTACGCAACGCCTTGCGATGGCGCTCTTTCTGCTCTCCTTCACTCTCTATCAGCCCCAGGGTTTCGAGCGCTTTGATATCAGCAAGGACGTTTTTGAGATCTTGTCCTGCAAGGCGGGCCAACTCCCGAACGGAAGAAGGCTGCTGCCGCCGGATCAGGCGGAATTATTGTGTCCTTCCGGTGAGCGAGAAGGACACCGTAGGCGTTGCAAAGTTTCCTCGAACCGCCCCGCATAGAAAAGCTCGCCAATGTGAGCGATACGGTACACCTCAGGACTCGGGAGCGTCTTTAACGCTTCGCGAGCAGCCGCAAAGAACGCCGTGCGCGCTTCTTCATAGATTGCCGGCAGCGGCGGCCGTAAGGCGGCACGCCCAGGCAACCCAGGAAAAGGCGCATGAGGTTCGGTTTGATACCAGTATGCCACCGACGCGTACTCGTTGGCGAAATTGTTGGCGTGGCCGTGCTCGACGGTCCAGCGTAAAGCTTGCGTGAACCGGATGGGATCGTGGATGAACCAGCGATACGCCCCAACCAGGCCGTTATAGTCCGGCAATTCAACGAGATGGAACCCGTGGTACGGACCCGCGTACTCGCGAGTGGGGCAGGCCCCGGCACCGAAGATCTCTTCTGTGCCTGTGCCATGGATCGAGGGCGGCCAGGACTCACCATCGACAAAAACCATGTCATCCCCCTCCCCGTACCATCCACCGGCAACGTTGTTGATCTCAAGCAGCAGCCCAACCATCTGGCCAGCGCCAGCGGCATCGAGGGCAACGTAGTTGTGCGCTCCGTCAAGGTTCACTCCCCTATGTAACTGGACATTCGGCTGTGGCCCGACCGCTACGGTTGGCTTCTCCTGCCGCCACTGCGCGTGGAAACGCAACGCGTCATCAGGCAACGGCTGCTCGTAGGTCTCATAATCAATATGATACCACAGGGCGGGAAGCGCGCCGCCCAATGGCTGCTCGCCGCGCTGCTCAAGGGTGATACGCGCACCTGTGGCAAACGGCATGGGGAAATAGGCATGCAGTCCATGTGACGAGCCAAAGCCTGGGTTGACCACAGTCAGTGCGCTGCGCACTTGCCGGACGCGTGCATGCGCAAGGGTAAAGAAGTCACCCAGAGGGGCTTCGACAGAAGGGGTCGCCTCACCGTCCCAGTAGCAGCGAAGAATAGCATCGCGGTAGTCTGTCAACTCTGGAAAAGCCAGAGCGCAATAAAGATGAGTAATGCATCCCGGACCGTCGTGCTCCAACAAGGTCGCGGTCTCGCCTGGACGAACGACAAAGAAGTCTCGGTTGCCGCCGCGCCGATCCCACGAGGAAGCACGGCGACTGCGCGCGCCGGTGTAGGTGAAGAGTGTACGCAACGGATGGCGGTAAAGAGCGTGTTGTTCCATGATCACGATCGATGCTCCAAGGCTGGCTTTAGGCCAGTCGACGTATCCTTCGTGTAACATGGCTGGGAAAGGTCGCGGGAGTCAAGGCCAGCCCGGCAATGGTCGAGGCAGTGAAAGCCTTGGGGCTCACTACCCATGCGAGCGGAACCAGCACATACTCACCAAAGAACCTTTTTTCTTGGAGCAGGGCGTTGGCCATCCCAGGCGAGCGGGCTTGTGCCACCGGGTCTGCCAGCACGCCAAGCAGTTTTGTTCGACCAGTGATGACTACAGGCGGCATATCATTCTCCTGAGACGTGCTCGCGTCTCTTCCCCTCTCCACACTCAGAGACCATAAAATGCACAGGCATTGGCCCCTAAGATTTTTTCCACAGAGGCAGTGGGTAACGTCGAGAGGAGGGTGCGCATCGTTGGCACCAGTTGCGTAAAACCTTCGGCATGCGGATAATCCGATCCGACAAAAAATTTCTCATCCCCGACAAACTGCACGATCAGTGGCAGCAGCTTTTCGCTCGGATCGGCATTTACCCAAATGTTGCGGGCCAAATACTCGCGAATCGGTCGCTTCATCTGCGAGGTGTGGCGCATGTACTGGTAACGGTACTCAAAACGCTCGATCCACTCGCCCACCCAACTGCCCATCGCTTCCACCGTAGCCACACGCAGCGCGGGAAACCGCTCAAACACCCCGTCGTAGACCATGGTGCTCAGCGACATACGGGGATCCTGGATCACGTTCATCGAGATGAACATGAACCCCGGATTGCGATCTTGATACCAGGCGCTGCCCAAGTACTCTTTATTCCCCGCCGGGTGAATGCTGACCGCCAAATTGAGGTCCTGTGCGGTCGCCCATATCACATCATAATCGGGATGCCCGAAGCTTTTTCCGTGCACCGGCGCGGAGCCGACCATGACCGAGCGTCCGCCTAATTTTGCTACGCGCTGCATCTCCTGCACCGCCAGGGCTGGGTCACGCAGCGAGATGTGGGCCGCCGGAAAGAGGCGGTCGAGATGCCCCGCACACACCTCAAACGCCCAGGTGTTGTATGCCTGACAATGCGCTGCCGCGAGCTGTGGGTCGCGCACCTCGCCTTCCCACAACAACCCGAGCGTGGGGAAAAGCACCTGATAATCGATCCCTTCAGCCTCTAAGAACTGCACCCGCTTGTCCATGTTCTGCCAGTCTGCACTCACAATCAGCGAGCGATCGAACTCGTTGAGCGCCTGCCCCGCTTCTTTCTGGCCGTGGCCGACGATGATACTCAGCATCTCCTCGGTCTCACTGCCCAGATGCATGGGCTTTCCGTCCACGAGCAGCCGCTGCTTGCCGGTGAGCGGGTCGTTCACGATGCACATCGCGCGTTCCCGGTACGCTGGATCGATGTAGCGGAGAAACACATCAAGCGGTTCAATAAAGTGACTGTCGCCGTCGACGATTGGCATACGCTCTCCTTCCTGCTTGTTCCAAGCCGCGAAAACCTGATCTGAAAGCAGGTGGAGCATAGGGGACTCGAAGCAAAAAGTGAAGGTCGGCGCGCGCGCTGATTGGCGTACCAGGTGGTACTGCGCCAGGCATTATGTGGCTGTCGAGGGCAACCCCAAGTATTTGGCGGTGTACGAAATGAATGACGCGCGTATTCCGAAGAGTCCAAAATGGGATTAGGCGCGGAATTCCGAGTGGACGATCAAAATCCGGTCACACCCGAGAGATGCCAAAGTCATCACCAGCCGCAGGATCTTTCCGTAAATCCAAGCCGTGAGGCGGCTCATGAGTGCTGCGTTTTTGCTAGCTTCTGCCGCCTCACACAACTGTTTCCGCCCTTGCCATAACAAGTTGCGTGTCATTATACTTTCGCTGCACAAACAATTGTTTGGCCAATACTAGACGTCGTTCCGAGGTCTTTGCTCTCTTCCCTGATGGACTGACGCGAGACCAGATCGAACCCTGGATTCTTGCCTTGGAGAAAGAAGACTTTCGGGCGATTTTCTTGACTCGGTATCGGGCGTTCTACCAGGCGTTAGAGCAGCTGCTACCGGACGAGCGAGCGCTGAACTTCCTGGGAGACTTTGCCTGGCTGCGTCGCGTGCGACGGGAAATGCTGACACACTACGCAGAGGAGGAAAACACCAGTTTGGATGGTTGCAGTGAGAAGGTGCGGCAACTCATCAACCAGCACGTTAAAGCCGAGGAGGTGTCTGTGCTGCTTGCACCGGTGAGTATCCTGTCTGACCAGTTCAGCGCCGAAGTCGCGAAGCTCGATTCTGCGCGGGCAAAAGCCAGCCGCATGGAGCATGCGCTGAGTCGAACCATTACCTTCAAGGTCAACGAGGACCCCGTCTTCTATGAGTCGCTGCAGGATCGCCTAGAACGGATTATTCGGGAACGGTGACAAGAACGGGTTGACGATGTGAAAGAATTCCAAATGCTTCTGACCCTGCGTGAAGATCTGCGCAAGGGACAACGCCAGACTGCCCAGTCGCTCGGTCTCGGCGAGGATGCCTATGCTGTGTACGGTCTCTTGCAGCAACACTTCCCTGTTGACAAAGACAAGGCGGTGAATGGAAAGCTCACCGATCTGGCGGAATCCATCTTCGAGACGCTGCAACGGGAAGCGGTGATCGACTGGACGAGCAAGGAGGATACGCAACGGGAGATGCGCCGCAAGATCAAACGAGAACTGCGGCTTGCGGATTGTCCCTCGGCGAAGATTGAGGAACTGACCACCGCTATCATGGATCTGGCACGAGTCCGATTGGCGAAATGAAGCCACAG
>CAZCWX010000082.1:0-16967 GCA_964502465.1 uncultured Enterobacteriaceae bacterium
CCGCCAAATGGCACGGCAGGTTTCGCGCGATCGCGCGTCAAGGGATACAATCGCTCACCTTGTCCCCCAGCCAGCACCATGGCAACCGTGCGTTTCAGCACCCAACTCAGTTCTGACGATCGGGGCTCTAACCACGCCGCTCTTCCGTCACTGGTAGTGGATCGTGCTGACGACATTCCCCCGCCAAGATCAATTGCTTGAATGTCCATATATACCTTCTGGTAGGGAGCTGGATAGGGAGGGGCAAGGGAAATTGCACCCTTTCTGTGGCCAATTGGGTGATGAGCGACTGAGTGCTACTCGCCAGTCGCCTCCTTCAGGGCACGGCGGGCGATGCGGGTCACGATGGTCGTCACCACAATCGTCGCCACCAATCCCAGTACCAGCACAGCATAGTAGCCAGCACCTTTCTCGACCGCTGCACCACCAGCCAGCGCGGCAACATCGCCAGCCAGTTTGCCGTAGTACACATAGAGCAGTGTGCCAGGCAGCATCCCCAAGGAGGCGGCAAGATAATCAACGAATCGCACGTTGGTCAGGCCAAGAGCATAATTCAGTAGGTTAAAAGGAAACACTGGAGACAACCGCAAGAGGAAGACAATTTTGCGTCCTTGCGCACTCACGGCACGATCGATCGCGGCGAAGCGAGCGTTCCCCGCAAGACGCTGTTCAATTGCCGAGCGAGCCAGATGGCGGGAAACCAGAAAGGCGGCAGATGACCCCAACACCGCGGCAATAAACACGTAGACAACGCCCTCCCCGAGACCGAAAATGGCTCCCGCAGCCAGGGTCAGGAGTGAGCCGGGGACAAAGGCAACGGCGGCTACGGCATAGCCACAGATGAACACAATGGGACCCCATACTCCAAGACTATTCACCCAGACAGCAAACTCTGGCACGTAAGCGCCCACTTGACGGCCCAGCATGATCAACGCCACAACCGCCGCTATTCCTATTAGGATGCGCCCGATGGGGAGGTGTTTGCCGTGTTCTTTCATCTCTTGAGTGGCAGCTGCTTCAGCATGCGTCTGTGACATACAAAGATCTCCTTTCTGACCGTTCAGATGCTGAGAGCGGGAACGCAGTTTCATCCTCACTCTGGCTCGTGAAGGCGGAAAGGATAGATCTCAGGGTTTTTTCTTCTCCCAATAAAGATGCGCTTCGCTCGTTTTTGCAACAGGGTCCGATCCATGTCCGGTTATGACCTCTGTTTGCTCTCCTGCAGAACGATAGGGAGCGACCAGTTCCGCCCATCTTGAGCAATCACTTCCTGAGCAGCTTCGGGCCCCCAAGTCCCGACTGCATAGTTAGGAAAATCGCCGGCTGGCCTCGCGGCCCAGACTTCCAGTATTGGCATCAGTAAGGACCATGCCGCCTCGACTTGATCCGCGCGCATGAACAGCGTGGCATCGTTGATCAGGGCATCCCAGAGTAACGTTTCGTAGGCCTCGGGGGATGGAGCAGCGAAGGCTTCTTTATAATTGAAGCGCATGTCTACCGGCCGCAGACGGACTTGCGCGCCTGGTTGTTTCGCCTGGAACTTCAACACAATACCTTCGTCTGGCTGAATACAGATCACCAGCCGAGCCGGTTGCCAGTCCAGGCTCGCTTCAACAGGGAAAGACTGGTGGGGAACCGCGCGAAAGTGAATGACCACCTCGGAAACATGCCTGGGCAGGCGTTTCCCCGTACGCAGATAAAACGGCACATCCTGCCAACGCCAGTTGTCAACGAACAGTTTCAGTGCGGCAAAGGTTTCGGTGTTCGAGTCAGGAGCGACTCCGGGTTCATCACGATAGGCTGCAACCTGCTCGCCTTTTATCCACCCACTGCCATACTGCCCTCGTACCGCGTAGGACTGGACCGCAGCGTGAGGGATAGGGCGAATGGCGTGCAAGACATCAACTTTCTTGTTGCGTATCTCATCGGCCTGAAAAGACACTGGCGGCTCCATGGCGATCATGCAAAGAATCTGCAACAGATGATTCTGTATCATGTCGCGGAGCGCACCCGCATGGTCATAATAACCGCCACGGTGCTCCACCCCTACCTCCTCGGCCACGGTAATAGTAACATGATCGACATAGCGTCGGTCCCAAATAGGCTCGAACAACGGGTTGGCAAAGCGAAAGGCCAGAATATTTTGCACAGTTTCTTTGCCGAGATAGTGGTCGATACGGAAAATTTGTGATTCATGGAAATTCTCGGTCAACGCCCGGTTCAATTGTATCGCCGAGGCCAGGTCATAACCCAAGGGCTTCTCGACGATCATACGGGCCCGCTCCTGTTCGCGGGCCAGGCCGGCATGGCCAAGCTGATTGGCAATCGTGCCAAACAACGCCGGTGGAGTAGAAAAGTAGAAGAGGTGCTGCGCTTTGGTCTGCCAGTCCTTATCGTGTTGGGTCAGGAGCGTAGCAAGCTGAGCGTAGGCGGCGGGATCGGTAAAATCGGCTTGCAGATAACTGAGGTGTGGAGCAAAAGCCGTCCAGTCGCTGTCTTTCGCTGGTCCGCTACGGGAAAACTGATCGATTCCCTTACGCAGATGCTGGCGAAACGCTTCGTCAGTAAAGGCCACCCGATCGACTCCAATCAGGGCGAATTGGTCAGGCAAGTTTTTTTGCAAGTAGAGGTTAAAGACAGCAGGAACCAGCTTGCGCCAGGTTAGATCACCGCCACCGCCAAAGATGACAAAAATGGCGGGCTTCTGCTGCGTCGCAACGTCCATAGACGACCCCCTCTCTCCTCCCAAACAGAGGACATCCCCTGCGGCTTCTGGCAGGTGCGTTCTCATTCAACAATCACTTGCCTGCTCTTGATACAGGGGCACCCTGCTCAGAGCAAGGGGCACATTTCAGTGACTCAACAAAAGTGAGTGGTTAGGTGCCAGTTCTCAGTTGTCTGTGACTGACTCGTGGCTGCTGGGGGAGGGTGACTGACCACTGCCAACTGTTCCAATGAACCGATACCCTTGCCTGCCCACCGTTTCGATAAACTGTGGCGCGGTTGGATCCTCCTGTAAAGCTTGCCGCAGCTCCCGCACACAGACTCGCAGTACGGTCTTGGTCACATAGATCCCAGGCCATAATCGTCTGAGTAACTCCTGGCTAGTCACAAGTTGACCTGGCCGCTCGGCCAAGTAGCGCAACACCGCCAGGGGTCGTGGGCGCACTCCTATCATTTGATTTCCGTGCCACAGGCGTTTCGCCCGCTCTAAGCGAAACGGACCAAAGCACAGGTCAGACTCAGCGTCTGCCTGAGGCGAGGTTTCCTTGCCATGAGTCATCCAACCTCCTTCCCAGTCTACCCTGGTTTGGTGCTCTTCAAGTAAGTAAAGATACCTGGGTAAGGAGACAGTAGGAAAGCTGTCTGTTAGTGCAATCGACCTGCACTTTAGTGCAATTGAGCCTGTACTTTAGTGAGATGACAGATCGCGTCTCTACTTTTCATCCTCGAAAGGAGATTGCATATGTGGCAGCGTGATGCCTAATTTATCGGCCATACGTACCAAGTCCACCAACGACCTGGCCTGCAGCTTACTCATGATCTGACTGCGGTGGGCCTTCACCGTCCGCTCGCTCGTGCCCAACTCCTCGGCGATTTGCTTGTTGAGCCATCCGGCAACGACGCAGGCGAACACCTCGCGCTCACGGGCGGTCAGTAACTCATACTGCTCGCGTAGGCTCGTGATCTCCATCCGCCGTCGCCTCACCGCTCGGTCCAGGTGAATGGCTTCCCGAATCGCATCCAGCAGATCCTGGTTGCGGAGCGGCTTGGCCAGAAAACTGACGGCCCCTGCCTTCATGGCTTGCACCGCCATGGGGATATCACCGTGGCCAGTAATAAAGATGATCGGCAACGGAACGTCTGCTCGGGCGAGTGCCTGCTGGAGATCAAGCCCGCTCAGATCGGGCATTTGGATATCCAGGACCAGACATCCAGGGGTATCCAGGCGAGCGCTGTGCAGAAACTCTTCCGCCAGCGCAACAGAGGCAGGGGTGGCAACCTGACGAACATGCTGGCCGATCAGCTCCTCGCGTGACCAGCCTATTAACTGTTCCGCTGCCCGGTTTACCGCAGTGATCGTGCCGTCGAGGGTGAAGGTGGCAATGGCATCGTTGGCGTTCTCGAACAGATTACGGTATCGTTCTTCGCTCTCCCGTAACGCCTCCTCTGTTTGCTTCCATTCGGTGATGTCCTGCCCTGCGCCGATGACACGCACAACGCGGCCTTGAGCCGGGTCCCACTCGGGGCAACTATAGTCCCGCAGCCAGCGTACCTCTCCACCCCTCGTCACGATGCGGTGCTCGCTCACGCCTGACTGCCCAGCCAACAAGACACGGAGCCGTTGGGAGACGCGAGGAAGATCCTCAGGATGGATAAGAGGGTCTACACCTATGCCTGCTGCGAGATCTTGCACGGTGAAGCCGGTGATGCGGCTAAAGGCTTCGGTGACCCATTCGAGGATACCCCGGCCGTTGGGCTCAAGCCGTACCGCATAGGCATAATCAGAGATCAGCTCAGAGACCGTGCGGTAGCGGGCTTCCGACCGGCGGAGTGTCTTCACCATCCGTTTGCGCTCGGTGATATCACGAGAGGCACCGAGCAGATGGGTGCACTGGCCCTGTTCATCGAAAACGGGCGTCAGTGTAGTCTCCACCATTAACCGTCCGGCGGGTACGTCTGCGCCCTCTTCATAGGTAGTCGGGCTGCGGCTCTGCATTGCTGTGAGGTAGTTCGCAATCACAAACTGGGCTTCCACTGGAGGGAGGATCTCTTCAAGCAGTTTTCCCTCTATCTGTTCCTGCGTCCGCCCAGTCCCCTTGAGGTACGCGTGGTTGACCGCCAGACAGCGAAACCGCGGCCCGGCTTCTACTCCTATCAGAAAGAGCAGGTCCGACACGCCATTAAAGATCAGTGCGAGCTGGCTTTCATGACCCTTTCGCACCTCTTCCGCCAGCTCGCGACGCAACTCCGGCACCTGTCGGTGCAGTTCTTCGCTCTCCTGCAACGCTTCGTGTTCCGCCTCTGGGATGAACATCATTCCCTCCTGACCTTTGTGACACCTCAATCCTGAGTTGGCTTCGGGCTGACATCATACCAATATGCACAAAGTCATAGTAACGTCTTCGCACAATCTGAACCGAAATCTGAACGATAGCCTGAACCATTCGATTATCCCTGAACCGTAGCCAGAAATATTATACCTTTCAGGTAACCGCACCTATTGAAATAAGAGCCCTCTTATCGCTAAGTGAAGGAGGGACAGGTGAATTTTCAGTATTTGCTCACTCATAGTACCCGAATCGTGCAAAACAGCGATGCTGTTCTGCACTGAAGAGATAACAAAGCGTATTAGGATATGACGAAATGGCAACGAGCCGGGATAAAACTGGTTTTCGCTTTCGCTATTGCCCTCATAGTCAATTGGGCGTTGCTTCAGTTGCTTGGCCAAAAGAGTGCGTACCGAGCTGAACATAGCTTCGTAGGAGTGGTTTTCCTCATGGCTTATGTCTTCCTCTTTCGCACTCACAACGGCAGCCGCGCTGGTTCAGTTGGCTTTTTCTTCGGAGCCTTACTTCCGTGTTACTGCGGCACAGTCTTCCCGGATGCTGACATCACACTCTTTGGCATTGGCGGGCACCGTAACCCTCTCTTTCATAGCTGTCTTTCTTATTACGCTTTGTCTTGGCTGGTGAGGGATTGGAAATATACAGTGACACAACCACTGGTGACCGGGTACGGCATAGGGCTGGCAAGCCACCTGTGGTGGGACGTATTCGACTATGGAGACGTACGGTGGCTTCCAGGCAGCATATTCGATCGGCTCTGGTTAGGCGCAAATGGCATAGGCGCGCTTATTCCCTTACGACACAATACACAACCAAGTCAGCAAGTTAAGATATGAAAAGGAGGTGTATTATAGGACTGTTCGATAGTAGAAAATCCGCATTCCGTTGGACTGAAGCTTAACCAGTACAGTCCATGCCAACTATCAGAGGAGGAAAAAGATCATGCTTGATGCAAAAGCACTGCTTGGTTCTTTATTAGAGGGAGGTCTTACCAGATCGAGCACAGATCGGATGCAACATGCGTTTGGCGAGCGCGGGCTTGGGCAGTCGGGTGGCGTCCTGTCGCAACTGCTTGGCGCTGGACAGAGTGGGGCTGGAGCCGGGACAGGCGATGTTCTTGCCGGTCTGGCAAATATGGCGCAAGAGATGTTTGGCGGCGCCAGTCGTTCAGTCCAGAGTGGCAACCCCCTGGCAATTGGGGGGTTGGCGGCGCTGGCTGGCTCCCTTTTAGGCGGAGGTCGCAGTTCGGTCAAAGGCGCAGTGGGGGGAGGTGCACTCGCCCTCCTCGGCAGCCTCGCTCTCAATGCGTTAAAAAATCTCAATACCCAAACGGCGGACCAAGAAGCACTGTCTGCGGCTGAGTTGCCGGTGGAACTCAGAGATCCCGTCAATGCCGTTGAGGAAAGTGAGCTGCAGAGCAAGGCGGCACTGATCTTGAGAGCCATGATCAACGCTGCCAAAGCTGATGGGCAGATTAGCGATGCTGAGATACAGCGAATCCTGGGAAAGATCGAAGAAGGGGGAGTTAGTGCCGAGGAGCGAACATTCGTGCAGAACGAAATGCGTCGCCCTCTTGACCTTGACAGCCTCATCCGTGAAGTGTCGAGCCCACAGGTAGCAGCCGAAGTCTATGCTGCCTCCTTGCTGGCGATAGAAGTCGATACCCCGGCTGAACGGGATTATTTGCGCCGCCTGGCCCACGGTCTCGGTCTCGACGAGGGGGTTGTCCAGCGGCTGCATGCAACTCTCGGCATTGACTAATACTTTCTGAAGAACGGCAAGCAGGCAAATGACCATCAATCCAACCAGGAGGGGAACGTCATGAGCGAGAATCTTATCACGACCACGTCCTTGAAATATCTGGACAAGGCGCTCAATCGGCTGCGCGACCTCGGCCTGATGCCGGAATCCACGGACGAGGCGCCGATAGTGGCGTTGCTCAATCAGATCACAGACCTTGATGAGGCCAAGGTGGTCTCCATTGCCCGCACCCTGAACCAGGCCTCGACCTTTAATGACGTCGTGCGTGAACAGATCTCAGCCATGGAGATCGGGGAACGCTATCAGGGGATCACCGAGGCCTTTAACAGCATCCGGGACGACGCCAGGGACATGGTCCGCCAAATGGAGGACGGCAAGGTGGACAGCTGGGAGCGGCTGAAAAACATCTGGATGAAAGTGAGCCGTGGCGATATCGCGGCTCGCTTTGGCGAGATCAAGGAGACCTATCTTGACGTGGCGAAAGACTCTAAAGACCAAATCGAGCGCGAGCGCCTGATTCTGGAAGCGTACCGAGATTTTCGTGGTGCGCTTAAGGAGGCTGAAGTGCTGGCGCTGCAGGTGCTCAACACCGCCGAGGCCAATCTCAATGGAGCGAAGGCCCGCATGGAGGAGGCCATGAAAACGGTGGAAGCCTACAGCGGCAGTGAGCCGGCGGAGCGGGCCAAGCTGGAGCTGGCGCGCGATGAGCGCCTACGGGAGCTGCAGGACGAGGAAAAGCGCTACCAGATCAGCAAGGACCTGTCGGACAATCTGACCGTGGGTTACAACACCTCGGAGGTGATCATGGCCCGGCTGCTGCAGACTACGAACGCCAAGGAACGGGTCTATGCCCAGGCGGTCAGCTTCTTCAGCACCAATGAGAGCGTGCTCACGGCGCTAAGCGCCTCTTTCACTGGCCTGCACGGCCTGCACGAGAGCACCCAGACCCTGAACGCTATGAAGGAGGGCGTGAGTAAGAGTCTGGAGGATTTGGCTGAGGTGGGCGGCAAGATCCAGCAAGCCGCCCTGGAGGCCGGCTATGGCCCGACTATTCGGGCCGATGCGGTGAAACGCCTGGTGGATTCGGTGGTGAGTTTTCAGGAGCATTCGTATAGCATCATCTCAGAGATGCGCGAGCAGAGCACCCGCAACGCCCAAGAGATCCGCGCCGCGGTCGAAGATGGCAAGAAGCGGCTGGCTACACTGGCCGCCCAGGGGAAAGCGTTACCGCATGGCTGAGCACCAACCTTCTGACAAGCAACCGCTGGACGAGGTCATGTTGGCCATGGATGTGGTCGATACGCTGCGGCATCGACAGCAGCTTATCGAACGGGAGCTAAGTGAAGAGGGTCGGGAGCAAGCGTTGCTGGCGAGATTGCGGGAGATCTACGCCGCCCAGGGGATCGAAGTGCCAGACCGGGTTCTCGCCGAGGGCGTGGCGGCGCTGCGCGAAGAGCGCTTTCAGTACCAGCCGCCGGCGCCCAGCCTTGCGGTGCGTCTTGCCCATTTCTACGTCGAGCGCGGCCGGTGGGCCAAGGCAGCACTGGCGGTTGCGGGGATCTTGGTGGTCGCCGTGATTGCCTACCAAGGCTTTCAGACATATCAGGCCAGTCGGCAGCAAGCGCAGGCTGCGGCAGGTCAGGCCGCCTGGAACGAACTCCTACGCACTGGACTCGACGCAGAAACACGGGCGATCGGCGACGCCATTCACGGACGGCTGCAAACAGCCCTGCAGCAAGGCGACTCCAGCGGCGTGCGCATGTACGCGGAGCAGTTGATTGAGTTGCGCGCCCTGCGTACCGAACAGGAGGCCGTGAGCGCAGCGGCCAAGGTTAAGGAAGCCACACTCCGCGCGACGCAGTTGTACGCGGACGGGCTGGCGGCGCTACGCGCGGGCGATCCCGAAAAGCTCAAAATCGCCCAGACTGCGCTGCAGAGCCTGCGAACCCAGATCGAACAAGAGTATATTCTGCAGATCGTCTCCCGGCCGGGAGAGCCTAGTGGTGTATGGCGGACGCCGGCGCAGAACCCTCGGGCGCGCAACTACTACCTGATCGTTGAGGCTGTGACGCCCGATGGCACCGCGCTGACGCTTCCTGTGACAAACGAGGAGGACAGCAAGACGGTCGGTGTGAGCCGCTGGGGCTTACGCGTAAGTGAACCGATTTTCGAGCGCGTGCGCGCCGACAAGGAGGATGATGGTCTTATTCAGAACCGTCGCCTCGGCGTGAAGCGTCGCGGGTATCTCGAGCCTGAGTACCTCATACCCGTTGCGGGCGGGGCAATCACAACCTGGTAGTGAATTCTATGATTAGCGGAAGAGAAACCCTGGCCTCCATCGAGCAGGCTCTCCAGGAAGTGAAGCGGCAGGTGAGGGAACTGGACGTCAAGATCCAGGGCGCCAGTGCTGAGCTGATCCGTCTGGGACAGGAAGAATCCGAGCAGTACAAGGCGCTGGCGAAGCTCCGGGTTGATCAAATCCTCGGCGGCGAGCTGACGAGCAGCCTGGACGCGACCGCATGGCAAGCTGGGCAGCTCCTGGCCGAACGCGAACGCGCCCTGACAGACCTGCAGCGTAATGTCGACGCGCTGCAGGCACGCCAGACTGAGCTGGAGGCTGCGCGTGCGGCGCAGGCGCGTCGCGTCGAGGAAGCCGCAAAAGCGCTGGACGAGGCCGAGGGGAACGCGCAGGAGCGCCTGGCCCAGGATGCACCCTACCAGGTTCAGCTCGCGCGAGCCCAACAGGTCGACCGGACAGCGAAGCACGCCGAACAGAAACGGGAACTCGCTGAGCAAGACCGGGGCGAAAAAGGCAAGCCCTATGAGGCTGACAGGCTATTCATGTATCTCTGGCGGCGCGAATACGGAACCTCTCGCTATAGGGCGAATCCCCTGATCCGCTATCTTGACGGCAAGGTCGCCAGGCTGTGCGGCTACCATCAGGCGCGCGCGAATTACGCTATGCTGCTCGAGATTCCGGCGCGTTTGCGTGAGCATGCGCAGCAGGTGCGCAAACAGGCTGACCAGGAGTTTGACACGCTACGAGCCCTGGAGCAGGCGGCGGTCGCCGCTGGTGAGGTGCCTGCCGCGCAAGCGGCGCTTGCAGAAGAACAGAAAAAAGTTGATGCGCTCGACGACCAGATCGAGCAGGTTGAACAAGAATCCCAACAACTCCTCGCAAAGCGGGCGGCGTTTGCTGCCGGAGAAGACGAAGATTTTCGGAAAGCCGTCGAGCTGATGGCAGTGGAATTCCGACGGGACAGTATTGTGGCATTGCGTCGCGAGGCGCAATTGACCTCGACCCCCGAGGATGACCGCATCATTACCCGGCTGGCCGCGATCGAAGAACAAAAGGGGTGGTTGGAAGAGGCACTCGGCCATCAACAACAGGCGCTGCGGGGACACCAGCAGCGGCTCAGCGAGCTTGAGTCGGTCCGCCGCGAGTTTAAGCGTCATCGCTTCGACGATATGCACTCCACATTCGCGGACGGCGCCCTGCTCACCCTCGTGCTCAACGAGTTTCTCGGAGGCCTGCTGAGCAGGGAAAAATTGTGGCGCACCATAGAGCATCAGCAGCGCAGGTCTCCCACTCGCGCAGATCCGACCTTTGGCACCGGCGGATTCAATCGTGCTGGCAGTGTGTGGGGACGCGGTGGCTTTGGCGGCGGCGGTTTCCGTACGGGCGGCGATTTTGGCTCTGAAGGAGGGTTTCGTACGGGCGGCAAATTCTAAACTGGTGGTGCGTATTTTATCCAAAGGGATCGCCTGAACGGAAGACATCAACAGAGGGCTCTATGGAGTGGCAGGTCATTGCGCTGAACTTTATTTACGCCATTATGGACCGCATTGAGAGGAACCTCGTGCGTATGGACCCTCAGGGGCGGGTCGTGAAGCGAGCACCAAGGCATAAATTTCCGCAGCAACGAGAGAAGGAGGACTCCTATGGCAGACAAGAAGCCCAAACCAGATTTTTCCAACGTGCAGAGTGGCGGCTCGTCCAGCGCGCCGAACCCTGCCCCGGCACAAAGTGCGGCCCGCACATACACCGTCGTCAAAGGCGACACCCTCTCGAAAATAGCCAAAAGTATGTACGGCGATGCCAATAAATGGCGGCGGATCTATGAGGCGAATACAGACATCATCAAGAACCCGGATGTGATCCGTCCGGGACAGGTGCTCAAAATTCCAGAGGCATAGCAGGTTGTCTTAAAAGTCAGGAAAGCGGGTCATTGCGAGCGGAGCGAAGCAATCTTTATCCGCAAAAGAGCTTGCTTCCGCAAAAGAGCTTGCTTCCTCGCTTACAGATCCTCACCATGACAGTTCCCTTCCACTTTTAAGGCACGCTCGAAGACAACAAAGGGGAGGTACCCAATGCATTACGCCAAACAGACATTTTTCTCTTTAGGGTTATGTTGCTCTCTCATTATCTTTGCGGCTTGCGGGAAGTCTGAGCCTCCACCGGCGCAGCAAGCCGCTGCCCCTCCGCCTGCTGCGCCGGCAACTCCGCCACCGGCTGCCCCTGCCGTAACAGTCACCGCTATTGAACTGGGGAATCAGATCGGCGCCGACAATCGGGTGACGCAGCAGAGCACCGCATTTGCACCTAACGACACGATTTACGTGTCCGTGGTCACCAACGGCTCAGCACCAAGCGCCACGCTGACAGCGAAGTGGAGCTACCAAGACGGGCAGGTGGTGAACGAGTCCACCCAGACCATTGCGCCGACTGGTCCGGCGGTCACCGAGTTCCACATCGCCAAGCCGGACGGCTGGCCCGCCGGAACCTACAAAGTGGAGGTGTCCTTAAACGGACGCTCGACTGGGATAAAGGAGTTCGAGGTGAAAGGGTAACTGACGGGCGAAGTCATTAACCCACGCGACTGGGGCTGTACCTCTAGTCGCGTCTCTTCATCCCTTTTAGGTGAGCGTCTCCATCTTGAATGAAGAGATGGTTCGTCATTGTTGGTATTTTTGCTCTGGCTCTCATTCCCGCCGTCGGATTTCTACGACTCGTGACGGGGACGCCTCCGATCATCTTCCTCGCTGCTGTTATCCCGGCTGTCTGCTACTCGGGTCTGCTCGTTTTCATTGATCGCTACGAGCAAGAGCCGGGCCACCTGCTGCTTGCGATGTTTCTCTGGGGTGCGGTGATCGCCGCTTTCCTTTCATTCACGGTCAACGATTTCTTTCATACCTGGTCAGTCGGTGTTGTGGGTGAGGACAGGGCTCGTTCTCTCACGCCCCTCCTCGGCGCGCCCGTTATCGAAGAAGCGGCAAAAGCCGCGGCCGTGTTCATCCTCTTCCTCATCTGGCGCGAGGAGTTCGACGACGTCATCGACGGCATCGTCTACGGGGCGCTCGTGGGAGTGGGCTTTGCCATGACCGAGAACATCGGTTACTTCACGCTCGCCGCCGTGCAGGGTGGAATGTCCGGGCTCGTGCAGAGTATCTATCTGCGGTCCTTCCTGGGCGGATTCAACCATGCTGCCTTCACCGCAGCCGTGGGGGCGGGACTCGGCTACGCTCGCGAAACCCTCTCGACAAAGACGCGGCTCCTCGCACCAGTCATCGGGTTGAGCGGTGCGATCCTGCAGCATATCGCCTGGAATGCCGTCGCTTCCCAGATGATTACGAGCGTGCTCTGCAACCCAGAGTTTCTGGATAGACCGTGCCAGTCTGCGCCAAGCGAGATAGGACTCTTTGTCGCTATCCCTCTCATCGTCGCAACCTTTATTGGTCCCGGTGGGCTCACACTGCTCGTCATCGCCGTCCTGGCGTTGCGCCGCGAGGCAGGCGTGATCGCTACAGAATTACGTGACGAGGTACAACTTGGCGTCCTTACCGCGGATGAGTATACCCGACTGTCCTCCATCCGCGGTCGACTCGCAGCCGAGTGGCGGGTACTGACGAGGCATGGGTTGCGAGTCTGGCGGGTACTGCGGCGGTTACATCACACTGCGACGGAATTGGCGTTTTACCGCTGGCGGCGGCGCAGTGGAGATCCCTCACAGGCGCGGCAGGACTCTCTGGAAGACAGGTATCGCGAGGACCTGGCTAAGTTACGGCTCCGTCTGAGCGAGAGCAAGGGGCAGTCCCAACTCGACTGAGCATGGGGATACTTTCGTCTGACTTGAACAATCTTGCACAATCTGAACCGAAATCTGAACGATATTTTGAACCATTCGGCTATCCCTAAACCGTAGCCAACGGTATTCTACCCTGCAGTCAGAGAATGACAACGAATGAAGAGCAAAAAAATAGTTGTCAGTATGGCCAGACAATTGGTATAAGGGGCAAATTTTTATGATCTCCCGCAAGGAGAGAGGAGGAGCGTATGTCGATGGCAAATCGTTTAGCAGCAGAGTTTCTAGGGACTGCATGGTTGGTGTTTGGCGGCTGCGGCAGTGCCGTGTTAGCAGCCACCTTTCCCAACGTGGGGATTGGACTCTTGGGCGTCTCATTCGCTTTTGGGTTAACAGTACTGACGATGGCGTATGCCGTAGGGCACATCTCCGGCTGCCATCTCAATCCCGCCGTTTCCATTGGCGCCTGGGCTGGGAACCGCTTTCCAGCTTCCGATCTTGTCCCGTACATTGTTGCGCAGGTTTTGGGCGCTGTTCTGGGTGCCTGGGTGCTGTATGTGATTGCCAGTGGCAAAGAAGGGTTTGATGTAGTGCAAAGTGGCCTTGCCTCCAACGGCTATGGCCTCCATTCCCCAGGCGGGTACTCCTTGGCAGCCGGGTTCGTGGCCGAGATCGTCCTCACCTATATGTTTTTGTTGATCATTCTGGGCGCAACCGATAGACGTGTGCCGACGGGTTTTGCGCCTATTGCTATCGGGCTCGGGCTGACGTTGATTCACCTCATTAGCATCCCGGTGACTAATACCTCAGTCAATCCGGCGCGAAGCACGGGACCGGCACTGTTTGTCGGTGGCTGGGCAGTAGCGCAGTTATGGCTGTTTTGGATTGCGCCAATTGGGGGAGCAATTTTAGCAGGTTTTACTTACCGCTGGCTGGGGCAGGAAATCACCGACAAAGTGTTAGTGGCCGACACCGCTACCAAGCCGGCCTAGGAAGTGTGAGCAGCTCTATGGCCGCCGGCAGTCTCCTCAGGAAAGTGCCTTCTGCGGGAGTCTGCCAGAGAGAACATTATGATGGTGGGGCACCAGACAAATAATTCACACTCCAGAGGAGGACACTATGCTTCTCTCTTGGTAGGGTTACAGTAATTCGCTCAGGTCGGACACGACGATATCAGCACCATTCTGCTGCAAGGCGTCGGCATCCCCCTTGCGAGCGACGCCGATACACAGCAACGGTGTGATGAAGGAAAGCAAAATCCAGAACTCGGTCAGACAGAGTACCAAAGTCCGGTGTGTCGATTTAGCCGCCTGTGCTATTCCGGCACCGAATCTGCCGGAGCACCCACAACGATAGGGCGAGCATCACAGCGTCTTCAACGACGGTTTGGCCATTGAGAGGTCGCGCCAGGAACACGCCAAAGCAGCCGCAGTTGGCAATCATGATCCCTCTCCACAACGTGAGAAGCACCACCCCCAGCAGCATGAGGTGCAACCCGACAGCAACCCATGCGGCTAGAGGCAGAGCGATACGGGCGACAAGGCACAAGCCGGTCGCCAGTTCGATACACGGCAAGGTATAGGCAACCAGTACGATGCCCCATGCAGGTAACAGCTCATACGCAGCCAACACAGGTACAAAGCCAGGTATGTCTAATGCCTTCCCGGTACCAGTGGCAATTAGGACCAGCCCAACACACCAACGCGGCAGACAACGCCGGCAGTTTTCCTGCACCGGTTCAGACTTGGCCATCTTGGTCGTTGAGGCCCCAATCATACGCAACAAAGCGAACAGTGTATGATGCCGCCCGTCTCAGTTCCTGAGCTTGCTCTGGAGACGTGTACAGGGCGACATAGCGCAGCAGCGTTGCGGGCTCGCCAGGAAAGTGCTGTTGATACCACTGCAAAAAATCATCTGCATACCAGTCAAAGATTGAGGAGAGGAACACCACTCTGTTGTGGTGATCAATGTTGACGTTCCGCTTTTCCGCCACAAACTGACGCGTCTCGTGGTCGAGCTGTGCATGTAGCTCTTCAGCGGTAAAGGCATATTGCGGCAAGCGCGGACAGCCGCGCGAGGCACAGTTCAAGGCGAAGTGAACCCGCGGGTCGGCAAAACGCTTACGGACGACACCGTGCTCTAAAAAATACAGACTCGTCGTCTTCCCACCAAAAGTCAGCCGCTGAAAGAGAAAAAACCCGCTCTTTCGCGGCAAAAAGAAAAACGGGAAAGGCGGCGTGATCGCTTCGATGCTCGTCATAGGATAGTACGTGAGCACGGTCTTGAGCACTGCCGCGTTGTAGGCGTTGATCCAGTAGGCAAGTTTGCTCTGGTCCGTAGGAAAAAGCGCGGGATGACTGTCTGGGCTGCACATCGTCAACTGCAGATAGTACCGTTCGAGGTCACGACTGTCCGCCTTCAGAGCCACATAATTGACCCGACCCTGATCATCGACGAAGTGCTGCAGGACCTGGTTGAAATCTGCATGCGAAAACGTTTGCGGCACGTCCATGCGTATGCGTTCTGGCACGGACAGAGGTTGTATCGCCGTACAACCGGCCAGCGCAAGGAGCAGAGGAGTAAACAGTTGACCTTTATCCATTGTACCGCTCGGCAAGAAGCGCTTGGATCTGCGACTCGGTTTGCACGGAGGCCTTTTCTCCAGTAGGAAATAGCAGCATGAACATACTCTCTCCGTATAGGTGCTCTCCTCTATCAATCCTCTGTGTTGCAGAAAAGTTCCCCTGGTATTTTGCGGTTCTCACAGTGGGATGCACCAGCATGAGACACGTGTCCTCTGCGCTCAGTTGGGTTCCGAGCCGTATTCCCCAGGCAGGAACTTTTTCTTTTCACTCCAGGTTTATCCCTGTACAATGCTTTTTGTAGGAGAGATATCCCTTTGGCCGATGCGATTTGACCACCCTCATGGCATTGTCAGGGAGTATTGCGATGCGTGAAACTGTCCGCTCACTCGTGCACATTTTCCGTACTCCGGTGTCATCCGAAACGCAACAACTCCTCCATGCTGCCTGGCAGCGGCTGCCGGAACACCTGCGAACCCCCAACCAGTTTCTCGGCAAACAATATGCTGGGTGTGGTGCCACCATTGGGGCTATGCCCCGCTGCGATTTCGCATGCAAGGGCTGTTACCTGGGGCGTGAGGCCAATCACATTCCTGCTCAGTCAATAGAGGCAATCAAGCAACAACTACGCCGCATCCGTGCGTGGCTGGGAGAAGGGGGGAATGTGCAACTCACTGACGGCGAGGTCACCCTGCGACCAGCAGCAGAATTGGTCGAACTGATCCGCTATGCACGGGCTATCGGTCTGGTTCCTATGTTGATGACTCATGGGGATACGTTCCGCAGAAAACCGGAACTGCTGAAACGCCTGATGCTGGAGGCTGGACTGACTGAGGTGAGCATTCATATTGATACCACCCAGCGTGGCCGGCGTGGGCGGACATACAAGGATGCAACCCGCGAAGAGGAACTGCTGCCCCTGCGTGAGGAGTTTGCTGAGCTGATTCATCGTGTACGACGAGAAACTGGCAGGACATTAGATGTCGCCACCACCTTCACCGTCACTGGCGAGAACCTCGACCAGGTGCCGCTCGTCATCCGTTGGCTCTGCCGCAATGCGGATGCCTTTAAGATGATCAGTTTTCAACCTGTCACCCAGGTTGGTCGGACCGAAGAAGGACTCGGGGGGTCTGTCAGTGTGGACCAATTGTGGTCCCATATTGCTGAAGGTCTCTGTGGTAGTCCCACAGAGACGGAGCGGCTCCTGCAGCATCAGGAGTGGCTTGGACATCCCGCGTGTAGTCGGTTTATCCAAGGAGTAGTCGTCAGTCAGCCAGCAACACCGCCAACGTTTTATCCGTTCTTTTATCCTGACGATCTCCGAGACCAGGAAGCTCTCCAAGGATGGTTTACCCGGTTCGGTGGTCTCACCAGCCGGCTTGATACGAAGTGGCAAACCCTCGCCCGCGTCAGTGGCCTCATCAAAAAAGATCCTCGTTTCATGCTCGGCACGGTCTTGCCGTTCCTGCTCC
>CAZCWX010000083.1:0-4917 GCA_964502465.1 uncultured Enterobacteriaceae bacterium
AAAGACCCAATAGTTTTTCCCCTCGCTCCTCTAGACCGAAAAGAATTTTCGCTATATATTCGCTCTCTAAACAGCAGGAGATGCGGTTATGGCGATTGCCCATTCTGCTAATGCCCGAGGGCAGGCTCGTGAGTTAGTCGAACACTTGCAAGCAGTAGCATCCAACCTTCAAGTTGGGGGGTGAGGATTGAAACAAACCTAACACGGGTGGAGGCAGGCGTATGATTGATATCTATGCCCATACGCGAAACGAACGAGGTGAATGGCATCTGCTCGTTGACCATCTAACCAAGGTTGCGAACAAGGCGCACCAAAACACGACATATTTTGGGCTGGAGACTCCCGCGTTCTGGGTTGGTCTTTGGCACGACCTCGGCAAGGCCAATCCGGCCTTTCAGGAGTACTTGAAAGCTGCTGATCAAGGTAACTCTGCTGTTAGTGTTCCCCACGCCTTTGGGGGAGCGGCCTTATTGTTTGTTCTGCTTTGGAGACAGAGCAAAAACAATATCTGGAAGGACCTAGCCCTGCCGATTGCAGGACACCATGCCGGTCTGCACGACGCCGGTACCTTGGCGCAGAAACTCGATGCCTACGCGGATGAGCATAAAGCTTTACTTGAGCGATTGTTCGAATTCGCAAAGCGTCTTCCCACACCACCGGAATGGCATCTAAAAGCGCTTTCAGATCACGACCGAGAACTGTTTATTCGTATGACTTTTTCCGCGTTGGTGGACGCGGATTATTTGGATACAGAGGCCCATTTCGACGCGCACCGTGCGAGAGCGCGTGTTGGTACTCCTGCTATGGAAGAGCTATGGCGCAAGTTCGAGGCTAATCAAAGGGAACTATTAGAGAATGCGTCGTCCAGGGCAGACACCAATAAGGATTTGACTGTCATACGCAAGGAAGTCTATGAAGCTTGCGTATCTACGGCCCAGACAGCCCCCGGTTTTTTCCGCCTCACGGTTCCAACTGGCGGTGGTAAAACCCGGAGCGGTCTTGCCTTTGCCCTACAACACGTGCTCGCCAATCGTACACGACTACGGCGAATTATTGTGGCAATTCCTTACACTAGCATCATCGACCAGACCGCAAGAGAATATCGCCGTATTCTCGGCCACGATGCGATATTGGAGCATCACAGCCAAGTACCTATTCCTGAAAGCGAATCCCAGAGTTACGAACAGGTGCGTTTACGCTTAGCGAGCGAAAACTGGGATATTCCGGTGATCGTTACTACCAACGTACAACTGTTCGAAAGTCTTTTCTCCAATCGGCCAGGGAAGGTTCGTAGGCTCCACAATATCGCGGGAAGCGTTATCATTCTTGATGAAGTGCAAACATTGCCAGTGGGTTTGCTCGCTCCCACACTTGATGTGCTACGAGCACTTGTCGAGCAGTATCATGTGTCGGTCGTCTTATCGAGTGCGACGCAGCCCGCTTTTCACAGCGTCAGCAGCATCATCCCAACTGACATCATTCCCAAGTTGAGTTCGGATGTACACTTCAAAAGACTCGCGCGAGTAAGTTATGTCAAGCGTACGGAAAAACTTTCCTGGGCCGAGCTAGCAACTGAGTTGCGTCACCATGAGCGCGACCAAGTCATGGTTGTTTTGAACTCCCGCAAAGATGCGTTGCAACTTCTCAACGAACTGCAAGGCGTAAACAACCTGTTTCATCTCTCAACACTCCTTTGCGGCTGGCATCGCAAGGCGGTGCTCCGTTTGGTGCGCTGGAGACTTCGACATGGACAACCTGTCCTGCTGGTCAGTACCCAGGTTGTCGAGGCGGGCGTGGACATCGACTTTCCTGAGGTGTGGCGCGCAATGGGTCCACTGGATCGGATTGTCCAAGCCGCCGGACGTTGCAATCGCGAGGGAATGATGGCTTCCAAGGGGCGGGTTGTTATTTTCGAACCGTCCGATGGCAGAATGCCAAGGAAAGAATATAAAGCCGGGTTTGGGCTGGCGGATTTTCTTCTTAATCCTAATTGTGCATGTTCACGACATCGCGGACACAAAAGGTTCATGACATCGCGGACAGGGTAACTGAGGCAAGGTTCAACACAGCGCGGATGTAGGCGCTCCTTCATACTGTCTCCCCAGGAGGCAGTATGGACGAGAAACACGAACGTAAGCTGCGCCGCAAGGCCATTGGCTTGACTTTGCGGGGGGTAAGTCGGCAAGAGATTCTTCAGCGGTTGGATCGGGGACATACGTGGCTGCACAAGTGGCAAACGCGGTTTGGGCGGTTCGGGTGGGACGGTCTCAAAAGCTCCCCCCGTCGCCCGCAGCATCTGGCCGGTCGCTACGATGCGCGCACGCGACGCTTGGTCGTGCAAGCGCGCCTGCGCCTGCGCAACCGCAAAGTAGGACTGATCGGGCCCAAGGCCATCCCGCAAGAGTTGCAAACCGCCCCTTTGCTCCGTCGTCTCCCTGCGCTCTCGACTATCAAGCGCATCTTGCACGAGCGGGGGTTGATCAAGAGGTCCCGGCCCACGGCCACGGCGTACTTCCCCCAACCGACCCCGCCTGCGCACTACGGGCTGCAGGCGATGGACTGGACCGCCCGCTACCTGGAAGGAGGGGCCAAGGTGTTTGCCTTCCACCCCATTGATCTGGCCACCCGGGGAATGCCGCAACCGATTAGTACAGACAAGGCCGGGCCCACGGTGCGCCAGCACGCGCTGCAAACCTGGCAAACCCTGGGGTTGCCCGAGGGGTTGCAAATGGACAACGATGCCGCGTTTTGTGGGGGCGACAAAGTGCCGCGGGTGTTTGGTGACTTTGTCCGCTTGTGTTGGTATGTGGGCGTCGAACCCCTCTTTCTGCCGGTGCACGACCCCAAACGCAACGGCGTCATCGAGAACCTCAATGGCTTGTGGAGTCAGAGCTTTTGGCACCGCCGCCACTTCCACAGTGTGGCCCATGTAAAGCGCGCCAGTCTTGAATTCCTCACCTGGTATGCGCACCACTCTCACCCCCCGGCCCTCAACGGGCGGTCGCCCGCGCAAGCCCATAGACAAGTCCCACGAGTGCGCTTGACGGAGAAGGCGGTGCGCGGGTTGCCGGCTGCCTTGCCTCTCACCGCCGGGCGCGTGCATTTCCTGCGGTGTGTCACCGCAGAAGGGGCGGTTAGCTTGCTGAACGAGACCTGGCAGGTAGACCGGCGGCTGGCGGACCACTACGTGTGGGCGACGCTTGTCCCTCACCAGCACCGCCTGGAGATTTATCATCGGCGCAGCGAACACGACCCGGTTCGTTTGGTCAAGGCGTTTGGCTATAAGATTCATGAGCGTGTCGTTCCTCTGCTTCCCCAATTCAAACGTCATAACCGCCGACGCAAAATGTCCACGATGTGTTGAACCTGACTTCAATTAGCATAACGTGAAAAATCGTCCGCGATGTCTTGAACCCTGACACCTAATCAAAACGATCCAGAGAGGCTGCATGATCCAGCGCTGCATGAGGAATATTTTCGCCGGTTGTACACTGAACGTGATCTCGACGAACGCAAAGTGCAGACATATAGGGAAAAGCTGCACTTCCCTGAAACGGCTAAGCAATTCCGCTTGATTTCAGAAGATACCGTGTTGGTCGTCGTCGAGTATGCTCAGGGTAGCCGACGGCTAGCGGATTGGAAGCATCGGCCATCGCGTGCGACATGGCGTAGACTCCAACCCTATACTGTCAGTCTCCAGCGCTACGAGGCGAACCGGCTGATAAAAGAAGGTTGGCTCGAACCTGTAAGTGAAGATCTCTATCGATGGGTCGGTAAGTACGACCGGATCAGAGGGATTGCGGAGGCCAACTATGATCCCGCAGATCTGATTGTGAGTGAGTAAACATGAACATGCCATTTTATATAAAGGTGGGCGGCGATTACGCCTGTTTCACGAATCCGAACCTCAAGGTCGAACGGGTGAGCTACCCGCTCATGACCCCAGCTGCGGCGCGCGGGATACTTGAAGCTATTTTTTGGAAGCCCGCTTTCCGTTGGGAGATTCGTTCGATCACCGTGCTCAAGCCGATCAAAACTCTGAGCGTTATGCGTAATGAGATCGAAGATCGCCAATCGGCTAAACCGATTATCGTAGAAGAGAAACGTCAGCAACGCGTTAGCCTAATCTTAAGAGATGTGGAATACGTTATCGAAGCGGACATGGCGCTGGTCTGGAAGAGCGAGCGGATCGAGAAATATCGGGATCAGTTTCGGCGCAAGTTGGATCGCAGTGCTTGCCATCACACACCGTACCTCGGGACCCGTGAATTTGCCGCTTGGTTCGAGCCTGCATCAGGAGACGAGACGCCCGAGGTCGTCATCAACAACCAGTATCTCGGTGTGATGTTCTTCGACACTGCGTATGTTAAGAGCAAATCCCGCCCCGACATGCGATTCTTGCGACACAAGCCAAGCAATACAGAAAGTCAGAAACGGCCTGAACCCGAAGTACGCACTGGCTACCCGCATTACCTGTTTTTTCTAGCCAGTATCGAGAAGAACCGAGTCACCGTTCCTTATGAGAAGTACCAGGAACTCTACAAGTTGGAGGGGCTGGATGTTTAATGAACTATTTGACTTAGGCACAAGATTAGAACAAGACGGGGAATTACCGCCCGTCAGTTATTATAACTATGAAGAACCAATTACCTGGATTCTCCATGTTTGGCGTGATACGCCGGGAAAATTTGAAATCAGCAAAACAGAGATTAAGCACAAAGCAAGGCCGTTTAGTGGCCGAACCAGCGGCGCACAAGCTCACCTGGTGTGTGATGAAGCGTGTACTTCCGGTAGGCGTGCTTGACGTCCCTCAATGAGGGACCAGTCCAACGACTCAGCACGCACTGAGCTTCCTCAGCACGAAGTGTCGGCACTCCTGCAGGGAGGCACAACCCGACATCTGCCGCGAAACACGAT
>CAZCWX010000084.1:0-10659 GCA_964502465.1 uncultured Enterobacteriaceae bacterium
GGAGGGGCAGACGCACCCAGCGTCGAGCGACCAGCGCGAGCAGCCGAGCTAGGGCTGCGCTTCAATGGCGAATGTCAAGCAGAGTCACCGGAAGGACACGATGAATCGGCGTATGTTTTTGGTAAGGGCTCTGGGTCAAACAACAAGCATCGTAAGTTTCGCCTTCTACTACGTACCGCAGAACACCTCGTACGAAAAATTGACGAAAACCTCGCGAAGTCAATCAGGAGCGTTAGAACCGTCCTCATAAAGGGCGCTTTTCGTGAACATCGTCACTGGAAAGACATTAAACCGAAGGAGTGGGTGTCTGTTCAAATAGAAGACGCGGGTCAACAACACTTGGTTGACCATCCAGTAGTTCAACAAATTTGGCACCGAATCATAAAACGGCAATGCTTCGTTGAAAGTCGGCCAGTATGGCCCCCAAGCAATGTTGTAGGAACGTGTGGGTTGACAAATAAACGTAGCCCACTGGTGCACAGAATTTCACTTAAAGTAAAGCTTTGGAAACCAACTCCTTTACATTCATTGAATGCAAACTCCTATGTATCCGGAATTGGCATTAAAGGCTCTGCATCCGATATGGCACATATCGGACAGAGCTTTGAAGCAGGCGATCTGATCGCCCGAACACTCAACTACCTGGGCAAGCAACCGCTTCATCATAAGATCCTCGCTATAAGATCCTCGCTAAAGCCATTGAGGCCGGGAAATTGAACACCGACTCACCGCAAAACCTTTTCGCGTTCTACTGGATTGAACAGCCAGAGGAGGCGAAAGCTGCAGTTAGCGTCAACCCGGCTGACATCCTTTCGAAGGCATCCCTGCTTTTCGGCGAAGGTAAGGATGAGGAGGACAATGCTGAAACAGAGAAAGGAAAGCCCAATGCCAGGTTACCCGTCGAGTTATCCCAACTGGAAGCCTTGCTGAATACGCCATGGACGGCGCAACAACAGGCGCTGAGGCTCGATGAAAACGCTTTTTGCCTATTGATGCTTTCGCCCAACAAAGGGCGCATATCCGTGCGCGAGTGGTTCAAGGTTGGCCTCGGGAGGCTCAAAAGCAATCTCAAGGAGTTTCTCGACGCGCAGCGTATCGAGTCGCCGGACGGCGGTGCTGAACGAAGCTTTGCCATTCAAGACTTGCTCCGCGCTTTGGAGGAAGCCAACATTTCGTTACCCGAATATAAGCAACCGAAAGAACTCGCCAACCCAAACATGACACGGGCGTTGTTGCGTTGCGCCTATTTGGGCGAGGCGCCGCCCTCTGGGCTGATAGAGCCAGCGGTAATCTGTTTCCGACACCCCAAAGTGCTACGGCGATATGAGCAGAAAAGTGACCGGGAGCGCTTCGCGTTGTTGCAGCACCAATTAGCCGCCATCATGAAACTGACCCTCACCCATCCTAAATCGGAGGTACGTATGAACGATGATGATCATATTTCCCTTGAGTCGAGAAGCCCCGCATTTCTTTCAGGCTGCCTGCTAGCGGTGTTGGAGGAGGCGCAACTAGCCTCCATGAATTGGAAAATCAACACGACCCTCATCGACCAGTTCTACAGCACTGCGGCGACTACCCCTTCTTCTGTGTTGGGTATGCTGATCTCACGGGTAACCGCCCAACACATGCCTAAGCTGCGCAAGAACATGCATGGAAAATACGAAAAACTCGAAATCCTGCTGGAATCGCTTCAATCCAAGATCAATAACTTGTATGGATTTCCCAGAACTTTAACTTTGAAACAGCAGGCTGAGTTTTCTCTGGGTTTTTACACGCAACGCGCGGCGTTCCGACGCGAACGCCCAACTAAAGCGACTTCGCAACCGGCTGGACAAACCGTCACCGAGCAAGGAGCCATATCATGATTCACCTCGATCCAACCAAGCGACACGACTTTGTAATTCTGTTCGATGTGGAAAACGCCAATCCCAACGGCGACCCGGACGCAGGCAACTTGCCACGTGTCGATCCCGAGACCATGCGTGGATTCACGACAGATGTATCGATTAAGCGCAAGATACGGGACTACCTGCAACTTACCTATGGGATACCTATGTTCATTCAGAGTGAAACCGCGCTGAACCGACTCATATTTGAAGCAGCCGAGGAAGCAGGAGCAGCGCTACCGTCGGTAACGTTGGGCTCTAGCAAGGCGGACAAACTTTTGATGGAGCTTTTTCGACAGAAAGAAGAAATTGAAAACCTTGAGATCGACGAAGACAAAGTACGATACGTTGGTGAGTCCTTCAAGAAAAAAGAAATACGGGATGCGCTAAAGTCGGATGCCATCGAGTTGACCGACGAAGAGGTCAAATCGGTTTCCGATGCACTGATAGAGTCTGACGATCCTGACTTCAAGGATAAAGCACCGGAGAAGAAAGACCTCGAATCAGCATTGAGAGAACTGGCAGATAGGCTCTTTGAGTCGGTAGGAAATAAGAAGGGGAAGCTTGATAAGGATGACAGAGACAACGCCAGAATTAGAATGATCGAGAAGTATTTTGACATTCGCATGTTTGGGGCGGTGTTATCGACCGGCTTGAACGCAGGTCAAGTGCGCGGGCCGGTGCAGCTGACGTTCACGAAATCGCTTGACCCAATATACCGAATGGATTGTGGCATCACGCGTAAAGCGGTTACCAGAGAAGCAGACAGAAAAAGAAAAGAGAACGAGATGGGACGCAAGCCTATCGTCAATTATGGCTTGTATCGAGGCTTCGGGTTTTATAACCCCTATCTTGCTCAGAAAACTCCAAAGACCGAGCTAACCTCAGATAACCTCTTTGTGGATAAAGCTGACCTAGAGCATCTTTGGGAAGCGTTGTGGAAGGGTTTCGACAATGATCATTCTGCTAGCCGACACATCTGCCCGCGTGGTGTCTATGTCTTCACCCACAACAACGCGCGGGGTAACGCGCCATCACACCGCTTGTTCGAGATGCTGAAGATCGAATTCAAGAAAGAATTGAAAGATAAAGAACAGTCCCCAAGCCAGTTCCACGACTACGACATGACACTTCCCGTGGCGAATCTCCAGGTAGGCTTGGCATCAGTACAAATCAAGTGCGCAGAGAGCCTCTTGGACCCTTCGGCACTCCCTGAAAACACCGTGGTCTTTACCAAAGTTTACCACGAGGACTGAGGGAGGAGTTGACCATGGATGAAGACCTCATCATGCTCTCCGCCCTTGAACATTATAGCTACTGCCCGCGCCAGTGTGCGCTGATTCATCTCGAACAGACGTTCGAGGAAAATTTGTTTACTTTACGTGGGCGTGTGGTTCATGAGCAGGTGGATGAGCCGGAAATGAAGATAGAAAAAGGCGTGCGCGTCGAGCGTGCTTTGCCGCTGTGGTCTCATCGGCTTGGCTTGGTCGGTAAGGCGGATGTCGTCGAGTTTCATGGCGACACGCCGTATCCGGTGGAGTACAAGCATGGTCCTCGCCGACAAAAAGAGCACGATGATCTGCAACTCTGCGCCCAAGCGATGTGCTTAGAGGAAATGACCGGCCAGAGCGTACCGAAGGGTGCAATCTTTCATCACAGCTCCCGCCGGAGGCGCGAGGTGGAGTTTACTCAGGAATTACGAGAGAAAGTGGAACGTTGCATCATGGAAATCCGCCCTATGCTCGCCAGTCGCGCCTTGCCACCTGCAGTCAACGATGCGCGCTGCAAGCACTGTTCGTTACAAGACTCTTGTCTCCCTTCTGCGGTGGGCGAGCAAGCACGGCTCAAGCGGCTGGCCAGCGTTTTGTTTATTACCCGTCCCGATGCCTGAGGCATATATGCACCAACTGTTAAACACCCTGTATGTCACCACTCCGGAAGCGTACGTCCGCCTCGATCATGAAACCTTGCGTGTTGAAGTCGAGAGAGAGACCCGACTTCAAGTTCCTCTCCATCATATTGGTGCGCTGGTTTGCTTTGGCGACGTGCTCATTAATCCTGCTGTTTTCCATCGCTGCGCCGATGACGGGCGTTCGGTCGTACTCCTGGATCGCAACGGACGGTTCAAAGGGCGTCTGGAGGGGCCAGTGTCCGGCAACGTCCTGCTCCGCAAGGCGCAGCACGAAGCGGTGAACGATGCATCTCGCACTCTTGCGATTGCACGCAACCTCGTCGCAGGCAAGATTCAGAACACCCGACAGATCATCCTGCGGGCAGCACGCGAAGCAGACGATCCGCAGGAGAACACGCAACTCAAAGACACCGCTCAGGCTCTGGCTGTTACTCTGGAACAGCTTAGGACCTGGGCAAGAATAACTGGGTCAATTCTTGTGGTGCGGGCCTCTGGCCTGCCCTTCACAATGCAGGCGGGACGCCTGCACCACAATATGAGAACGATCAACTTATTTCTGCTCGGCTCCTTACGATGACCACAGACCTGGACCAGCTTCGCGGGTTCGAGGGCGAGGCAGCTCGCAGACACTTTGGCACGTTCACGTACATGGTCCGCGAAGATCGAGAGACCTTCCAACTGCGCGGACGCAGCCGTCGCCCACCGCTCGATCCTACGAACGCCTTGCTCTCGTTCCTCTATGCGTTGCTGCTAAGTGACTGTGTCGCGGCTGCAGAAGGGGTTGGTCTTGATCCACAAATGGGATTTCTCCATACACTGCGACCGGGACGGCCAGCTCTCGGGCTGGACCTGATGGAAGAGCTGCGATCAGTGATTGCTGAACGGCTAGCGTTGACACTCATCAATCGCCGCCAGGTAACGGCAGAACACTTTGTTACACGTCCAGGAGGAGCAGTGTACCTCAATGACGAAGGCCGGAAAGAAGTGCTGGTTGCGTATCAAAAACGCAAACAGGAAGAAGTGCAGCATCCAGTGACTGAGCAGAAGGTTCCTATTGGGCTCATTCCGCACGTGCAAGCGCGCTTGCTCGCACGTGTTCTGCGGGGAGACATGGAAGCCTACTTGCCCTTTCTGTATCGATAGCATCCACCCCGAGGGTTGAGTGGGAGGCGAAACAACCGCGCAGGAGAGTGGCTATGCAGGTTTTGGTGACGTACGACGTAGCGACCGAGAAGGATGCAGGGAAGAAGCGACTGCGCAAGGTTGCTCAGGTCTGTAAAAACTTCGGTCAGCGGGTACAGAAGTCGGTGTTCGAGTGTCTGGTCGATCAAGCGCAATATGAGCAACTCATCCGTGACCTTGTCAAATGTATTGATGAAAAGGAAGACAACCTGCGCGTTTACCGCTTGAGAGAACCCAAGGAGCAATACTGCCGTCATTTCGGAGTGAAGCCATCGATCAACTTTGATGACCCGCTGGTCGTGTAAGCGCGAACCATGAGCGAAGGCAAAAACCCAGGGAGGATCGCGTTGGATATAAGTGTTCGATTTATAAAAACTTTCTCGCTTGCTCGAACTGCCCGTCAATGGCAGAACGGATGTGTCGTTGCTGGTTCGCGTAGGCGAGCAAAAAACTCCAGGCTGAATCACAACTTGGAGGCTGAGCGGTAGCACCCAACCTTCGGGTTGGGTGAGGATTGAAACTGTGACTTATCAGCCAGCTTCTCCTATTTCTTGAAGGAATGGTAGGACCAACTCCTCGTCAATCCAGTATTTTGACCGTGCCAGGTGCTGTGATGTCCGATGCGCTGAGGTCCGATGTAGGAGCGACTCTGTCCTGAATCGCTCCGAGGTCTTCACTTCTCAACTTCGTGTTCTTGGCGTTCGTCAGTAGTCTTTTCAGCCGTACGGCCGCTCTCGGCTGCGGGCTGAGCGTCCTGGCCAACTGCCGTGACCCTCCTAAGCCTACTCTCGGCTGCCGTCTCGTGGGTAATGAGGCGAGCGCCACGCTGCAGCGTACAATACGCCCACGCCCACTGAATCATCACTAAGAGGCGGTTTTCGAATCCGATGAGGAAATAGATGTGGACGATTAACCACACTACCCATGCGATGAAGCCCGTGAGCTGAATGCGGCGCAGGACGGCTACTGCCCGAGCCCGGCCGATCGTTGCCATACTCCCGCGATCTTTATACGCGAAAGGTTCGTAAGGCTGTCCGATACCTACTCGCCGAATATTGGCCGCAGTCGCACGCCCCTGTTGAATCGCTACCGTTGCCACGCCCGGAAGGAGACGGCCGGTGGCGGGATCATTAAGGGCAGCGAGGTCGCCGATGACAAACACCTCCGGATGGCCTTTGATGGTAAGATCCGGCTCGACCAAGACTCGACCGGCGCGATCAAGAGGAACACCGAGTGTCTGCGCGAGAGGTGAGGCGGTAACCCCTGCAGCCCACAACACTGTGTATGTTGCAGTACGCTTGTCGGTGAGTATAACCGCGTCCGGCTCAATCCCCGTGACCGGGGTGTTTGTTCTGACCTCCACGCCAAGGCGTTTAAGGTCTTCTGCGGCTCGTAGGGCAAGCGCCTCTGAGAATGTCGGAAGGATACGGGGACCGGCTTCCAGCAGGATGATTCTTGCCTGGGTGGGATCAATCGAGCGGAAATCCCGCACCATGGTGTAGGTTGCAATTTCAGCAAGTGCCCCAACTAGCTCTACCCCTGTGGGGCCACCACCAACCACTACAAAAGTGAGCAGTGCGTTACGGATCTCAGGGGCGGTCTCGCGCTCAGCCGCCTCAAAAGCCAGGAGCACACGCCGGCGGATTTCCAGCGCATCTTCAAGGCTCTTGAGACCAGGGGCCAGCGTCTCCCAGGCGTCATGCCCAAAATAAGAGTGACGCGCACCGGTGGCGAGAACCAGATAATCATAGGACAGGTGACTCCCATCCTCCAGCACTACTGCACGCTGGGCCAAGTTGATCGCCGTTGCTTCGGCGAGGAGTACAATCGTGTTGGCTTGCCGGCGTAAAATCGACCGGATAGGGGCAGCAATATCCGCTGGTGACAGCGCAGCGGTGGCAACCTGATACAATAGCGGCTGAAACAGGTGATAGTTACGGCGATCGATCACAGTGACGCGCACAGGCCGGCGCTTCAACGCTTTGGCAGTGTATAGCCCAGCGAAGCCACCCCCGACAATGACGACGTGGGGAATGGACGAGTGAGGTTTCCTCTGATCCATGTTCCAGATTCAATCTTAGCGTGAGGAGATAGGGGTAAAAAAGAACGATGCCCGAGCAGGGGAGAGCGCGGATAGTTGAGAGCATATGACAAGTTTTTGCAGGCAGCTTCTCAACTGAGTCCGGAGGAGAGCAGCAACCCTTCGGGTTGAGTGAGGATTGCAACGCGCGTGAGGTTGGCAGAAGTCCCAAATCTCGTGGCTGATTTTCCACACCACGTAGACGAAGATACCCATCGCTACCACAGCGGCAAGCGTCAATCCCATATATACCTCAGGCATGTTAGGTCTCCTTTAGCCGTTCAACCTCGGCAGTGATGCGTCGGTCGATGTGAAATAAAGCAATCGCCAGGCCCATAAAGGCTATAATTCCTGTTGCGAAGACATTACACAATGAAGTATGGTGCAGGCAGCATTTTCAAGGAGGGAACAGCATGATCAAAATCTTCGCCCTGCTGCCGAAGAAGCCGGATATCAGCGACGAACAATTCCATCGCCATTGGCGTGAGGTGCATGCACCGCTCGCGTTACGCATCAAAACCCTCAAGCGCTATGTGCAGAGTCATCGCCTGCCGCAGTCGATCAGTGGATTTGCCGCTTCCCCCTATGAAGGAGTGGCAGAGGTGTGGTTTGATTCCGTAGAGACAGCGACAGGCTTGCGAACGAACCCCGACTACCTGAACGGCGCGTATACAGATGAGCCGAACTTCATCGATACCGCAGGCCTGACGTTTCTACTCACGCGGGAGAATGTGGTGGTTGCGGGCCCTGCATGCGCAAAAGACACGCCTGCAGTGAAAGGACTATTCCTCGTCAAACGCAAGCCCGGTCTGAGCGTCGCTGAGTTCCAGGACTACTGGCGTACCAAGCATGCGCCGCTGGTGCCAAGGACACCCCACTTACTCCGCTATGTGCAGTGCCACGTGCTACCAGAAACCTATGAGTCTGACACCCCGCCTGCCTATGATGGGGTCGCAGAGTTGTGGTGGCCGAATCTGGCAACGTTTCAGGAATCCTGGGCATCCCCAGAGTTGCAAGTCGAGCAGTTGAACGACGCGCGCAACTTTGTCGGTTCAGGCTCGACAGCGTTTCTGGCTGAGGAATTCCGCGTGATCTGGCCGTAGTGTGCAATCCGTTGTACTGCCAACAAAGGAGAGAGATATGGCACAACTACAGGGACGCGTCGCATTGATTACCGGGGCCGCGCGAGGACAGGGCCTTGCCGCCGCACGCCGATTTGCGGCAGAGGGAGCACGGATCGTGGTGAACGATCTGGATGCGGCATCAGTCAAGGCGGCAGTTGAGGCACTCCGCGCTGCAGGAGGCGAAGCGGTAGAGGCCGTTGGAGATGTATCGGTCTCGGCGGATGTTCGCCGTGTCCTGGCAATCGCCAAAGACACGTTTGGTGGTCTCGACATGCTGTACAACAATGCCGGCATCGGCTATTCGGCGACGAAGCGGTTCGGTGTGGCAATGAGTGATGTGGTCTCCTGTACAGAAGAGGACTGGCACCGGATTCTCGATATCAACATTGGCGGCGTATTTCTCTTCTGCAAATATGGCATTCCGTTGTTGCTCGAACGAGGTGGAGGAGTCATCCTTAATACAGCCTCGATCGCGGCGTTGCGTGGTGGTCAAGATGCCCATGCCTATACTGCCACGAAAGGTGCAGTCCTCGCTCTCACCCGAGCCATTGCGGTGACATACGGACCACAGGGCATTCGTGCGAACACTTTGTGTCCAGGCGTGATTGACACTGAGATGATCCATGAGACATTGATCGAGCACGAAAATATTCGTACTGCCCTTGCGCGGAATACTCCCTTGCGGCGAGTTGGCACAGCCGAAGACATCGCTGACGTTGCGCTCTTCTTGGTGAGCGATGCGTCACGCTTCATCACTGGGGAGGCGTTTGCCGTCGATGGCGGGCTTATCCAGCGTGTCTGATGTGTCTGTCATGCTTCGTCCTTGGGGGAAGTTTTTCCGAGGAGGTACCCTGCGATCGTTCCCAGTAACCCAACCATCGGAGCAATCTGATCTTGCGAGTATCCTGCAGTAATGAGGAAGAGTCCCGCGACGATCACCAATGTCAGACCGACCATGCGGGTGGAATGAGTCTCCCACCCCTTCGCCATTTTGAGCATCACCAGCACCTGCAACCCGATCAGGAGCACGCCAAAGAGCAAGACCCCGACACTTAAATATATTTCTGTGCTTGTGCGTCCGCTATGCTCAGGGAGTTGCTGGGCATAGCTTGCGCTCGCTGCAGTCAAGAGCGCGGCCCCTGTGACAAGAGCCGAGAGGTGCGCGCCCTTCCTCTTCTCTTGTGAGTTCTTTCCTCTCATCGTGCCGGCCTTCCCTTCCTAAGTGCTGATAATCTCCACCAAGGGATCGTCGATCCAGGTGCCTTTACAGTGGGGACATTTGCCTGGTTTGGTCATCTTTTCGGTGGAGAACGTAAAGTCGCAATTGCGGCAGGTGGCAGGATGAATCTTCAGACGGTGCGCTGACTTTTTCAGTGTTCTCATCAAGTGTTTCAGGTCGCTTTCAACATCTTTGGGTGAGACCTCGAACTCTCTGGCGAGGTCCGCCACCTTCCTGGGTTTATCGAGCAGAATTGTAACCAAGTCTTTTCTGAACATGCCAGTTTCTTCTCTTTTCTGATTCTTGGCTTAAATGAAGATGGGCACTTATGGCAGATGCTTGTGACTTCTGATCATTCCGGTAGCCCATGCCACTATGCTATCAGCCAGACGAATCGCTTCGGCCACTTGGGGAGGCGTGATCTCTTCGTCATAGCCAGGATAGCGAGCCTCAACCGCATAAGGAGTCAAAGCCCCAGCCTCAGCAACATCTGGAGGCGCTACGAGTCCACTTTGTGTCATGATCTCTAGCAGTGCTTCAATATCATGATCAGGTATGAATGGAAATTCGATCTCGCGATGCCGAAGAACGGCTTTCAATGCCTTTTCAGCCGCTTGCTGGGCGTGGAAGCAGACCTGCTCAGGCAGGACGTCATCGCGGCCTTTGCCCAGACGAGCCAAGTTCAGATCGCTCTCGGCATGCGCCAACCACTCTTCCGGCGATCCCGGCTTTGACCGCCTGCGGCGTCTACCCCTCGGCTTCATAGACTACCCGTCCATGTCGGACTGCCTCTCGGTAGACCAGGCCCGGTTGATCTGCCAGTTCCTGCAGACGCTTTTCCGGGATAACCAGGATATCCATAGGCATAGTAATCCCCCGTAGCGCGCGCCGAATACGCACACTTTCCTTGCGACTGCTTTCAACCTCGTTCCCCGTCACCACCAGAATGTCCACGTCACTATGAATATCCGGTTTACCCACGACAACAGAACCAAACAGGATCACTTTGCGCGGTTGTGCCACACTGACAATTCGTTTAACCGCCGCCTCAATTTTCTCCGGTGTAATAGCCCAGGACACGCTCATGATTAACTCCACCGATCTGGCTCATGTGAGATTCGGTCAAGAGTTGCTAAGGTAATCTCCTCACCCAGTTTTTTGTTATCGGGCAGACCTGTCAAGAATTGAATCTCGCTAGGAAGGTCTGCTTGTGGTTCGGGCTCACCTGCTGGTAACAAAATAGATAGGCTGCCAAA
>CAZCWX010000085.1:0-2548 GCA_964502465.1 uncultured Enterobacteriaceae bacterium
GTGATTGGCAAAGAATTTTCTCTGAGCCTGCTGAAACAGGTGGTCGAGCACTCCGAAGATGACCTGCTGTACCAGCTCTCTCACTTGCAGACCAGCGAATTCATTTACGAATGTCCGACATTTCCCGATGTTGAATACACCTTTAAGCACGCCCTCACGCAGGAAGTTGCCTACAACTCGTTGCTGGTCGAACGCCGGAAGGTCGTCCACGAACGTGCCGCTAGGGCGATCGAAGAAGTGTATCGCTTGAAGTTAGAAGACCACTACAGTGAGCTGGCGCATCACTACACTCGCAGCGGCAACGCCGAGAAAGCGGTGGAATACCTGCGGCGTGCCGGGCAACAGGCCATGCAGCGGTCTGCCTATGCCGAAGCGATCAGTCACCTGACTACTGCCTTGGATCTGCTCAAGACCTTGCCCGACACTCCCGAGCGCGCCCAGCACGAGCTGTTCTTGCAGACCACCCTCGGCCCAGTTTTGATGATTACCAAGGGCTGGTCTGCCTCAGAAGTGGAAAAAGCCTACGCCCGGGCGTTGGAACTCTGCCGGCAGGTGGGGGAGACCTCTCAACTCTTTCCGGTGCTACGGGGACTGTGGGAGTTTTATGGGGCGCGGGGGGAGTTACAGAAAGCGCATGAGTTGGGAGAGCAGTTCTTGACCCTAGCCCAGAGCGTGCAAGATCTGGCTCTCTCCTTGGTGGCCTACAATGTGCTGGGAGATACCCTGTTCTGGCGTGGCGAGTTGGCCTCAGCCCGGGAGCACTTAGAACAAGGCATTGCCCTCTACAATCCCCAGCAGCATCGTTCCCTGGCCTTCTTCTATGGAGGGTATGATCCCGGAATAGCTTGCCTCTCCTTGGCAGCTTGCGCTGTATGGCAGCTTGGGTATCCAGACCGGGCCCTGGCAAGAATCCAGGAGGCTCTCATCCTAGCCCGAGAGTTGGGTCACCCCCATAGCCTGGCTTTCGCCTTGAACTGGGCTGCCGTGCTTCATCAGTTCCGCCGTGAGGAGCAACTGACCCAAGAGCGAGCAGAGACGACGATTACGTTCTGTACCGAGCAGGGATTTCCGTTTTACTTGGCGGTAGGAACTATTCTGCGGGGCTGGGCTCTGGCTGAACAGGGACAGGCAGAAGAGGGCATTGCCCAGATGCGTCAGGGTCTAGCTGCCTACCGGGCTATGGGGGCAGAGCTGGAACGGCCGTTTTCTCTGATCCTGCTAGCCGAGGCGTATGGGAAGGGAGGACAGGCCGAGGAAGGGCTTACGGTGCTGGCTGAGGCACTGGCTATGATCGATAGAAATGGTGAGCGTTTCTACGAAGCAGAGCTGTATCGGCTCAAGGGGCAGCTGACGCTGCAAAAGTTGTCAGTTGCCAGTAATCAGTTGTCAGAGATACTTCCAGGTAGGGTGGGCATTGCCCACCAAAATGTGAGTCTCGCTGAGGCAGGAACGGTGGGCGGAGCCCACCCTACAATGGAAGCCGAAGCGGAAGGATACTTCCTGAAGGCCATTGAAGTTGCACGTAAGCAGCAAGCAAAATCTCTGGAATTGCGCGCAACTGTGAGCCTCGCTCGCCTGTGGCAGCAACAAGGGAAGCAACGTGAAGCACGTCAGACGTTGTCCGAGATCTACTGCTGGTTCACTGAAGGGTTTGACACGAAAGACTTGCAAGAGGCCAAGGCGCTGCTCGACAGTCTAAGGTCTAGCGTTACAGAGGGAACGGGGTAAATGCCGCGTCGTATCCTCGACCGGATTCGGATGGCAGTCCACAATGCGGCATATGACATGACAGTTCATGCAGTTGAGGAGCTGGCAGAGGACAAGCTGGATTTCATCGATGTCGAAACTGCCATCCTCAATGGTAGACTGATGAGAACTGAGAAAGGCGATCCTCGAGGGACACGGTACATTGTTCATGGAACTGGGGTAGATGGAACCACGCCTGTGGGTACGGTTGGCCGCTTTACTGAGACTGGTCGCTACCTTATCGTTACAGTCTACGAAGTGACGGAGCCGTAAATATGACAAATCTGTTTGGATATGGGTGCGAGTACTGCGAGGGAACGGTTCGAGAAAAGCGAGTAGAGCGCGAAGCTTTTAAGCACAGAACGGGCTTTGTAATTCTGGAGGACGTTGTGATCGGGGTCTGTGACCAGTGTGGTAATCGCTACTATGCGGCCGAGACGCTGAAGCGGGTCCAGGCGATTGCCTCGGGTAAGATCCCTCCAGAGCGCATGGAGCAGGTCCCGGTGGCCCATGCTCGGTAGGAGACAGGACGCTGTCTGACAGCCGTTCGGACCGTCGTGAGAAGCGACCGAAAAGGAGCGAGCCATGAAAGAACGACGAACCCTTTATGAGAGGAGCAGGCTATGAAATTTGGTATTCTTAGTCTCCTGGACCATTACCTGGAGGACAAATCCGAGGAGCAGTACTACAAGGACTTCTTTGAGCAAGTCACTTACGCCGAAGAACTGGGGTTCGAGTCGGTATGGATCGGCGAGCATCATTTTGGCCGGTATATCTGCCCATCTCCCCCGGTAGTGGCGGC
>CAZCWX010000086.1:0-7016 GCA_964502465.1 uncultured Enterobacteriaceae bacterium
CGTGCTTTCCACAGTCTCCGGGCTTGCGCCAATATACACCGTACTGACGGAAACGACTGGATTATCGACATCTGGATATTCGCGTACAGGCAGCGCCAGGTAGCAGGCGATTCCTGCCAGCACGATCAGCAGATTGATGACCGTGGCAAAAACCGGCCGTTTAATACACAGCTCAGAAACGTTCATAGGCTAGAACTCACACGGCAAAGCCGTGCCGTTTACCCCGAGATCCAGGTTGGGGTTGTCAATCGGCTCATACGGCTGGGGAGCAACTTTAGCGCCTGGGCGCAACTTTTGATGTCCGGCGGCAACCACCACGTCGCCTGCCTGCAGGCCACTCTCGACCTGAACCTGGGTGACAAAGAATAAACCCACAGTAATCTCGTGAGGTTGGACATACCCGTCTGCGTCAACGGTATAGACGAGCCGCTTGGTGCCTTGACGGATGACGGCGGCTTGCGGAATCAGCAGGGCATCGGAGATCTGCTCGACCTCTAACCCTACTGTTGCCGCCATACCTGGCAGCAGTCGCCCTGATTCATTGGGAACGATCGCCTGCATCTGCACCGACCGGGTGGCCGGGTCAAGGAACGGATCGATCGCGCTGACCTGCGCGGTAAACTTCGCCTCACAATTACTCGCCGCGCCACGGACGGTTTGCCCGACCTTGATCTGAGAGACATAACGCTGTGGCAGGCTAAAGATCAGGTGAAGCGGTCGAATTTGCGTCAAGCGGACGATCGTATTCCCGGTATCCAGATAGGCTCCCAGGCTGACTTGACGCAAGCCTAATACCCCAGTGAATGGAGCAGGGATCATCGTTTTCCGCAGAGCAACTCTGGTATCTTCGAGTTGCCCCGCCGCCGCTTCCAGTTCTGCTTGGGCATCGTCGAGCGCCTGTTGGGAAGTTGCTCTTGCGGGTAACGTTTTCAGTCGGGCGAGCGTGTCCTGCGCATTCTTATAGCGGGCCTGGGCGATGGTGACCGCTGCCCGCGCTTGCTCATCGTCGATGCGGGCAAGAATATGGCCGGTTTTGACTTCCTGCCCTTCTGGAATGTCGAGAAAAACGATCTTCCCTGCTCGTTCGGCGGCGAGTTCGGTGCTCTGCGGGCTTTGCAGGTTGCCCACTGCAGGAAGGGTGCGAGGGATCTGGGACGCCGTCACGGCAACAGTCTGGACCGGAGTAGGTGGGCGACCATCGCCACCGGGTCCACCGGCAGGAGACTGACAGGCAGTCAATCCTGACGAAAGAGCAAAGATGCTGCAGCAGAGCCAGGTTCGAGACCAGACGGGCCTCGAGAAGATGTAGTGTAGGGAGGTCAGCAAACAAACGATTGTCGCATGCACAAGACTATTCCTTTTTTCCTCCTCTCATTCCATAGCACGTGGTTTTTCGAGAGAGAACGTCCCTTTTTGCAAAGCGCTTCTGTGGAGTGTTATCGAGGGGCGATGGTACAAATCGCGTCCGGCGCTTCAATCTTGAGCACGAGGGATTCCCCAACTGTGAAATTTTCGTGAGCAGCATCGGGGCCAAGATACGCGACTTGTAAATCTTGCCCGAGCACGAGAGAGCCCACATCTTTTGCTACTAGCACGCCGCCTTCGATATCCGCCTTGACAATGCCGCGCGTGCAGAGTCGTTTCAGATGTTCAATTTGCAAGAGATCGGTCCCGGCGTAGCGGCGAAATAAATTATTGTACAGCGTTGGCGCCAACGCCAGACCATAAGGGCCCCGGTACCCTTTCTCATCGAGAATATTCACGGCAGCAAGCACATCTTCGAGTACTTGATCGACACTCTTCCAGTCTCCGCCCTGAAGCGTGTTGCGGCCCTGTGCTGTCAATAATCCTGGTAAATGGAAATCCGGTTGACCTTGATAGATAAACTCCTCTTCCCGCACTGCCACTGCCTGTGCCGCGTCTTCCACCACCTTGAGACTCAGTGGTTGCCCCAGCCCTTGGAAGGCAGCGATGCGTCGTTTGGAGAGGGAGAAGCGGCGATAGATCATCGGTACGGATAGCGCACGACTGACGACAGCACTCGCTTCACTTGGTCCAGGCTGGCGGCAGAAGTCATCATTACCAACTTCTACCGTGGTTAATCCTAAGCCGTAGGGACCTTCCACATCGACAATGCGACGACCAGTCAGGATATCGCGTGCCGCAGCGATTGCCGCAGATTCGATTTTTTCCAGCAGATCTCCAGCAATAGATGCAAATACCATTTGATTCTCCGCCATATTCAGCTCCCTTTCAGGTCTCCCACCGTGGTTCGTCGGTTAGGTGGGGTGTTTTCTCCAGCTTTTTCCTCGCCCTTGGTAACGGCTTCTTCGAGCGTGGTGATATCGCCACTCGTGAAGAGATAGGTTCGGAGTGCTTCGTCAATTTTGGGCACATTGCGCCGGAGCCATTCGAGCACCATGCTTGCGTGCTCGATTTCTTCGTTCATGTTGTGCTCAAGAATAGACCGAAGGTGCTCGTCGCTGCAGGCATCGGCGCGCTGTCGATACCAATCGATCGCCTCTAGTTCCTCCATGAGCGAAACAATGGCACGGTGAATGTTAATCGTTTCAGGTTTCAGTTGGTCTGTCGGTTCATGCAGTCCTACGCTGGATGCGGGCATGGCATCTCCTTTTCACATGTCACTTCGTAAGCGGAATTTTGCTATCACACATCTCTGCAAGTGTCACGGTACGCAACGGAGAGGGGAGCATATCACTTTTCTGGTCATGCTCAGAGGTGGCGGCAAACCCGCCGTTCACCCTTCGACATGCTCAGGGCGAACGGGATACCCGCAGCGGTGGTTAGCGTTTTTTTAGTGTGGACGAATGATGCCTGTAACCCCAGAGATCTCGGTTGGAAGGGTGGAACACTACTTTTCGCGCCGTTTTCGTGAGGCGATGCGCATCTATCACGCCGAGTTCCCTGCAGACAGCCGACTCTCACTCTCGCGTATTCGTCAGTTGTTGAAAAGTGAACAGTACCAGCTTTATGTGGCGCGGGAGCAGGAAACAGCGCACGTGATTGCTTTTGCACTCGTGTGGATCTGTCCGCACCCTGCTTTTGTGCATCTTGATTACATAGCGGTCGATCAGGAGAAGAAAGGGCGAGGGATTGGCACGGCCTTGTATCGGTGGCTCATGGCACATATGGAGGAACTGGCACCGCGTTCCCAACTCTTGACGTTGGAGGTCGAAGACGCGCTCATCGAGTTTTACCGTCGCAGCCAAACCCGCGTTATGCAAAACGTGCCCTATGTGTTCCCTGGACCGTACGGTCCTATTCCTATGCACCTGATGGTGTACGATCGACAGGGGCGAAAGACGCTAAGCCGCGCAGTTGTCCAGAACATCATTCGTGCGCTGTATTGTGGACTCCACCGCCGGTCAGCCGATGATCCTCTCTTACGGTCATTCCTGTTTCATATTCCAGAGCGTGTCCTTATACTTTGAAGCGCGCGAGGCTACCATACAGCGGTTTGCACTTGGATGAAGAGAGAAAAGAAGTAGGCCGGAATAAGCGTAGCGTTTCCGGCCTGGACAATCTATGTCTTCTCGCTCAAATGAAAACCGCTGTAGTGTCGATTGTGCTGGAGCAGTGCTCGCGGGCCACCGCGAGCAGAGCGGAGTTGATAGCAAAGACAACCCAGCGCCCTGCTACTCCCACGATCGGCGCGACCTGTTGCGCCACAATCCCTGTGCCATACGCCTATCGAGCACACGCACGCCTACAATGGTTTTCACTCGGGTGCGGCCCCTCCTCCTTTCCGTTCGCTCTGAGCGTAGCCGCGACAGCGGCGGAGTCGAAGAGGGAAGCAGGCGGCCTTCGACTTCGCTCCGCGTAGCTTGTCCTGAGCGTAGCCGAAGGGCTCAGGCTGAACGGCGTGGTCCTGGGGCACCTGCAAGTGCAAGCCGCTATAAATCGGACCACACGACTTTGGTACACTTCACTAGCTGGTTGCTCGGTGCTGTCATGCTGAGCGGAGCGAAGCATCTCTCAGATTGGTCCGACGTGCGTCGTTGCATCGAGAAAGAGCTGCTCTCCAAGTGAAACGGCTCAGTATTGATCCTGCAGCTGAGGACGAACTGCAGGCGGCTGTGGCGTGGTACGAGATATAGTGGCAAGGACTGGGGGCACGATTTTTTGCAGAGGTGGGGCGAGTGCTTGAGCTGATCTTGCGCCATCCTGGGCTGGGCAACCCTGTGCCACGTGTTCGGGCTGAGTATGGCACGCGCCGAGTGCGCTTCGCCGTTTCCCGTATTTCGTGGTGTATCGAGAGCGGAGTGAGGATATTCATGTGATCGCAATTGCTCATGCAACTCGTAAACCCGGATATTGGCGTCATCGTTAAGGACAGCTAACGTCATGCCACTCCCCGCTAATGGATAATCTCCCCAGTCCATCGATCACGGTGGGCCCAGAAAGGGCACTGCGGACAACTTCGCCCCTCCGGGTAGTCCGTGCCTTCTTCATGCGGACAGCCGATAATCCGGTCTACCATCACCACCGATTTGGCCTCGTGTCTTTGAATGAAACGGAGAATCTCGGCCCCGATGGTCGCACTGTAGCGCACATCTTCTATTGCTGAAACCCACCGCTCCAACACATCTGGCTCGGCGTCTTCCTGCCGCACGATCCCAGCCGCCACTTTGGTCGCTCTTGTGTCATTCGGGCCATAAAACGCGATGGTGGCGACCGGATAGCCGCGGAAACCGCGGCGAGCTTTTTTATACAGGGGCGAGTAGTGGTGACGTTTGATCTTCATCGCTTCAGAGGTCTCTTTTAATGACAAGGCCATTGCCAAAACGGTATAATGCCTGATCCTCCTGAACCTCATGGGTTCTCTGCAGCAGATTCGGGGTCGTGTTTTTTCCTACCATCTCTGGAACCCAGCTACGCGCCTGCTCAGCGGCAAGGCCCCAAACGAACATTTTCAGATTCCCTTAGAACCGCCACAGGGGCCGCATCCGCTGCATGCCGTTGTGTACGCCCGACATGGGCGTGAACTAATGGGGTGCAAGTCCCCTGTAAGAGGTTCACCCTCATGAATTGCAAGATACATGAAGATAACGACGAGTCCAAGGCAAGGGCGTCACCACGAGGTGGGGTCTGCAGGAAGCCGGCGACCAAGCTGCGCGGCGAGGAACACGAACGGCAGAGCAGGCCCACGTCCCTCGGATGAGTTAGCACCACACAACGAAATCCGGTGAACCAGGGGATCGGGTCAAGGCCGCGCCTGTGCAGCGACAACTCACGGTCTGATCCGGGGAGAGCTGCTCCATGTCCTAGAACAGCAAACGGTTTGAATGAAAGCCCAAAGGATATCGCCTAGTTGCGCACCTGCCCTGGAAGGCTCGCACAAAGAAAAACCTTGTGATTCCGTTCAGTTGCAAGATTAAATCGTTCGACGCTCTAGGAAGTGGCGTGCCACGGCAAGTGACTGAGGGAAGGAGTCATCCTCTCTGAGCGCGGAGCAGCAGTCAGCAGAGGTCAGAGTAGCTTAACCCCCCTCGGGGAGCCGAGTGCAGGACCGAACAGGGAGGACAAGGAGAAGGGATGACCGCCTCAATGAGAACAGGCCTGAAACAGGCATTGGCCTCGCGGCGGATGGCCATTGACCCAGCCTTGAGTGAGGTCTCTGGACCTCACTTCACTATCCGACCTGAACTGCCGAGTGCGGACCTGCCTGCTCGGTGGTGTGGGGGCCGGGGAGGGCGACCTCCCTGGCTACCCGATTAGGCGACCCGCCTTTTGCCGAAGGCGTATGTGTGCAATACCAGGGCTGCCAGCGCGCTCCCAAAAAGCGTCGCCGTTCTGAATCTGAATATTGTCGAAGCATAAAAATGCCACGGCTCCACGTTGTTTGTGGAAAGCACTCGTACGTACGCAAGATTCTCTGCCACGTTGAACGCTGAGTCCAGCCACAGGGTCTAAGCCACGACGCAGGCGACTGCCAGCGCCCAGTACCTGCCGACCCGTACAGCTCCCCACGCGGCCAACAGGGCCACGAGGTTGTTGTGCACCAAGTCGTACAAGAAGTCGAACCCCAGCATGAAACGGAACGCCTCGCGGATTTCTGACCCCCAATGATCCAAAGCAACCTGTGCGTTCACCGAGTCGGATCGCACAAAATCTGCGACCAACGAGAGGTGGGGCACTGGAATTGCTATTACAAACACTACCGTAGCTAAAGCAAACGCGATCGTTGCAACTATCGACCAGAATCGTAGGTCGGAGACACTAAGGTTAAGGTATGGATGCTGGGGTACACCCACTTGGTCGCCTAATGTTTCCGCTCAGGGGCAAGATCCCCAACCGAGACTGTTCAGGTTTGTCCGTATCCGCCACGGGACCTTGTCCCGTGCAGCGGTTCGTTAGACCGCAAGTTCTATCCCTCCTGCCGACTCTCTCGATACGACGGCAACCCATCGGCTAGCTTAACCCAAGGTAATCGACTACTGGTCCGGGTATGATCTTTGGGCAGCCTCGCTTCGGGATTATCCAAACTACAAAGTGTGACATCGATTTCTTCAGGAAACTCGTCAAGCTCACACGTCAACGGTGTCCCGCACGAGGGGCAAAAACTGCGCGTGCCCTTGGCCGAGGATCGAAACCGCCTAGGCTCACCCGCCAGGAACCTGAAACAGACTTTGGGCACGCTGAACCAAGTGACGAAGGGGGCTCCGCTGGTGCGTCGACAAATCGAACAGTGGCAATTGGTTTCATGAAAAGGGGTGCCTTTCGCCTCGTAGCGGATGGCCCCACAAAAACACCCACCGTGCATCATACCTTGATCCCCTTCAAATTAACCACTCCATGAGCGGGCTAACGCTACCCTGCTCAGCAGTCCTTGTCTCCCTAAATGAAAAGGTAATCCCCCGGCTTTGCCCTGACTATTACCCACATCTCGTCGGTTTCCGTGGCTGCAGGAAAAGGATAGAACGAGCCAGTTAAACGTTAGCGCTAAGGAGGGGGCGATGGACTGGAGCGCAGCATTCCCAGAAGGCGAAGGCGAG
>CAZCWX010000087.1:0-6342 GCA_964502465.1 uncultured Enterobacteriaceae bacterium
CTTACCAACTCTTGTGGTCCGCACGATTCGCCCAGACACCATTTTTATCCCGTATCACTGGCCTGGTGAGCAATCGGCCAACCGTCTCACAATTCGTGCGCTAGATCCAATCTCAAAGATTCCAGAGTTCAAGGTGTGCGCCGTCCGTGTCTACAAGGCAGACAAAAATTCCCTCTCTCTCAATGGGGGCGGGCAAGGGGGGGTGAAATCCTCGTGACCAGGGAATTCTTTATCGACCCATCTCGTTGCATCGGCTGTCAAGGCTGTGTCCATGCCTGCGCTGAATGTGAAAGTCACCGAGGAATCTCGATGATCCACCTCGATTTCGTGGACCGGTCGAGTTCGCCGCAAACGACACCGACCGTTTGTATGCACTGCGAAGACCCGACCTGTGCGCGGGTCTGTCCAGCAGACGCCATCAAGCAGACAAAAGATGGAATTGTCCAGTCAGCGCTTACACCACGGTGTATTGGATGTTCGAACTGCGTGCTCGCCTGCCCCTTTGGAGTACCGAAATATGTGGTGGCCATGGACCAAATGATGAAGTGCGACATGTGCTATGATCGCACCTCGGTTGGACTCAAGCCCATGTGTGCCACGGTGTGCCCGAGTGGTGCGCTCTATTATGGCCCGCGTGAAGCGCTCGAAAACCAGCGACGCTCTCATCCAATCAGGACTTTTGTGTTTGGTCATCAAATCGTCAAAACCAAAGTGCATATGATGGTTGGGGAACACACCGAGGACCTGGAGATTGACGTGCTCAGCTTCATCGACAATTTCTCACAGTAAGGACAACAGCATTTGTCACAGCACGAATCAACCTCTTCGGGGTCTTCTCCTCATTGGCGTACAGATTTTCCCGTCAACTGGACAGAAGATCATTCGGTGACCAGGCGTGAGTTTACTTCTTTTCTTGCTGCGATTTCTGGCATCTTCTTTCTCGTCACTTCCCTGATTGGACTATGGGGATGGTGGCAGCGTCGCCAGTCTATCCGTCACACTCCGGTTCGCATCGCACCAGTCGCCGAGGTGCCGATCGGCAGAGTGAAGCTTTTTCGTTATCCTACGGCAAATGACCCCTGCCTGCTGCTTCGTCTCTCAGAGAGTCATTTCGTCGCCTACAGTCAGAAATGCACCCATTTGTTGTGTCCAGTCGTATACAAAGCCACCGATCACCAGTTCCACTGTCCCTGCCATGAGGGTCGCTTTGCGGTTGCAGATGGCCGTCCTCTCGCTGGACCACCCAACAGACCACTACCGCGCATTACCCTCACACGCAAAGAGGATAGTATTTGGGCGACGGGGGTGGAATTGTGAGGCAACGGGGGCTTCCGCAAACGAATTGGCGTTTCTCTGCAATGAGGCACCAACAGCACAGGAATCTCCTCTTCGTAATGACACTGATCGTCACCCTCCTGCTTGTTCAGCTGTGGTTCTTGGTGGGAACCGTCGAAGGAACTCTCGAAGGAAAAGACGCCTTTCCTCTTTTTTCTCTCGTGGCTTCCGGTTGCTGCTTTGTGGCAGTGTGGCAGTTGGTGCGAAGGGTGCAAGGAGTAGCCCGGAGGTAATCTGGAGAACTGACTCTATCTTTTTGCAGCAGGAAGGTTGGGTAAAAATACAGTAAAGCGGGAGCCCTGACCCACTACGCTCTCGACCTCGACCCGTCCACCGTGTGCCTCCACTAGCGCTTGCACGATGAAGAGACCGAGTCCGGTTCCCTCTTGCGGTTTGGTCATCGCGGCTCGGCGATATTTTTCAAAGAGAAAGGGAACCTCTTCAGGGAGGATGCCTGGGCCGGTGTCAGCCACCGTTACGATCACCTCAGCGTTGCGATGAGTCACGCTGAGCGTGATCTGCCCGAACGCCGGCGTAAACTTCAACGCATTGTGAAGCAAGTTGGCAAAGACTCGTTCCAAAGCAACCGTATCACCTTCCACCAGAGGAAGGTCCAATTGGATCTGCAGGTCCAGCGAGATCTGGCGGCGCCGAGCCTCGGTTTCATACCGACCACTTATCAGCCGGAGAAGATCTTGGAGCGCGAGGGGTTTCTTGATGAGGATGAGTTGCCCAGCTTCAATACGGGAGAAATCGAGGTAGTTGCTGACCAGAGAGTGCACCGTCAAGGCATTGCTTCTGAGGCGTCCGAGAAGATCCACATCTTCGGCTGCACCATGGTCTTTGGCATTTTCCAGGAGCATCTCGGCGTATCCAAGAATCACTCCGAGCGGGTTTCTGATATCGTGGGTGAGCATCGCCAGGAACTCGGTGCGCTGACGCTCCAACGCCTTTCTGGCAGAAATATCGCGGTAGATGCCCTGAAAGCCAATGGCTTTACCCTCCCTGTCGCGGATCGCACGGGTACGGATTTCTACCGGCACGATGTGTCCATCTTTCCGCACCTGCTCACCCTCAAAAATCGAGGGGAGGCGCTCGCCAGCCAGAAACCGGCGGGTCCGCTCTTGCCCGAGTGCGACCGAAGCAGGCGTGACGAATTTGCTATAGTGCTGTCCGATGAGTTCTTCCCGCGACCACCCGAGCATCGCCTCCAAGCCCCGGTTCACTCCAGTGACTATTCCCTCAAGCGTAAACGTGACGATGGCATCGTTGGCATTCTCAAAGAGGTTGCGGTAGCGTTCTTCACTCTCGCGCAGAGCCTCCTGTGCCTGCTGGCGTGCAGTGATATCTCTACTGATCCCGACAAATCCGCTCGGTTTCCCGTCGGCCCCGGTCATCAAGGCGACACTCATCTCCACCGGAATCAGACCACCGTCTTTGAGAATGACGCGATACGCACGATTTTTGACACATCCCTTGGCTAGCACTTCCTCCATGCCAGCAAAAGCTGCGCTGCGGTCTTCAGGGGCGATCAGCGCAAAGGCACTCTGACCGATGAGTTCCTCTTTGTCCTCAGCGCCATACATCAGGAGGGTCGCTTCATTGACCTCGACAATCCTGCCTTCGAGATCGGTAATGACAATACTATCGATAGACATCTCAAAGGCACTTGAGAGACGGAGGAGATGGGCTTCTACCTGTTCGTGCTGGGATTGGGCGGTAGTCAGTGCAGCAACCTGTTGATGCAGCGCTTCCACTTCCTGCAGAAGCTGGGCTCGTGTCTTCGTTTTTTCTTTCATCTCGACCCCTGGTGAACCACGCAACGCGACTACCACCGACACGGCTGTTGTTTTTGTAGCTTTGTGGAGATCAACAACCAATATGTCGGAAGGAGGTTTTTCTTTTAATTCGGCAGGAGGGGTTTATTTTGTAGTGGCAAGCAAAGCTGGGAAACCTGCGGCGTACCCGTCGTCAGGTGAGACACCTTTCTATTTTACCTCTTTCTTGCGAGAACGAGTTGCGCGACACCACCTGAGAGCCGACGTTTCACTACCTGGTGAAAGTCAGCCTCTATCATGTCCTGGAGTTCTTTACTCGTAGGGAGGTACGAAACCGACTGAGGAAGATAGGAATACGCCCATGCATCTGAGAGGAGAGCACCGAGCAACGGCACGACCCGCGTAAAGTAGACGTTATGCCCCCAACGGAGTAGGGGGTTGCTTGGCGTATCAACCTCCAGCAGTGCCAGCCGTCCGCCAGGTTTCAGTACCCGAGCCACTTCAGCAAGCATAGCAGGAATCGAGGCAAAATTACGTAAGGCAAAGCCTGAAATCACCGCCGTAGCCCAGTGCGATGCAATGGGGAGAGCGTTCGCATCCGCCTGTACGAACAGTGCGCCGATTCCACGACGATGTGCGCCGGCAAGCATATTGCCGGCAAAATCCACCCCGACCACGCAGGCTCCAGTGCTCACCGCAAGCTCGCTGAGATCACCAGTGCCACACGCCAGATCGATCACGGTATCCTGGGCAGCAATACCTACAGCACGCACGGCGACCCGTCGCCAGCGTTGATCGAGACGAAACGAGAACAGACGATTCAGGGCATCATAGCGTGGGGCAATGCGGTCGAACATCGCCCGCACGACGGCAGCTTTCTCAGCACTCTGAGGAAGGAAATCTTCTGGTGGGAGAGGGGTTTTCAAGTTCGTAGGAAGAACCCTAGCAAGAATGAGTGCAGGGGGGAAGAGAAAGAATGAGTGCTACGTGTTGCTTTGTTGATTCCTCGCTCTCTTCCCTTGGCTTGAGGCGCGATGCGGAACCAGCCTACCCACGCACAGAGAGACATGAGGAGCCCTCTCTTTGTGGTTGAGACCGCTTTCGTTAGTTCTTCCTCGACAAGGAATGCAAAAATTTGTTATTCTGTTTTTATCTCATTTTTTTCCATTTTGGGAATGAGCTGGATGTTTATCCAGCGAGAGGAGTCGATGAAGACGATTTTGCTCGCCGATGACGAAGCGAATTTGCGCACGCTGGTCCGCATGACCCTGGAGGATCCCCACTATCGCATCCTCGAGGCGACCGACGGCACGGCCGCCTTGCAGCTGGCCTGACAAGAACGGCCTGACTTGGTGATCTTAGATTGGATGATGCCTGGTCCGAGCGGTATCGCAGTAGCCCGCATCCTCCGCCAGGACCCAGCCACTACCCATATTCCTATCATTATGTTGACTGCCAAAGGCCAGGAGGCCGATAAAGCCCAAGGATATGCTGCAGGTATCACCGCTTACTTGGTCAAACCCTTCAGCCCGCTGGAGTTGCTGGAAAAAGTTGAGGACGCATTGAAAGGAAAGTTGGAGTGACAAGAGTACTCCCTAGGCATACCGACGAAATGCCTCAACTGCCTGCCGACGTGCAGCGTCAATTAGAAATGGCGAACTCCCAGCTCGCTTTGTACGCCCGTGACCTCAAACGCCTATTAGAGCGAGAACGCCACAAGGCTCACGCCCTTGCTGCAGCCCACCAACAGATACAGACCTATGCGAAGGATCTGAAACGGGCTTTATACGCTGAGCAACACAAAAGCCGAGAATTGGAGCGTGCCTACTCTGACACCATCCTGCGGCTGGTCCGTGCCTCCCGCTACAAAGACAACGAAACCGGTGCTCATCTGCAGCGCATGCGCTACTACGCAAAAACCTTGGCTTTGTACCTGGGCATGAATGAGGCTGAGGCAGAGCTGATCTGCGCCACTACCCCGATGCACGACGTGGGCAAGCTTGGAGTGCCAGATACGGTGCTCAGCAAGCCGGGACCGCTCAATGCCAAGGAGTGGAAAATCATGCGGAAACATCCGGCCCTTGGTGCGAGTCTACTCAAGGGATCTCCCTCTCCGCTCCTCGAGATGGCCCGACAGATTGCTCTTACTCACCATGAGCACTGGGATGGCAGTGGCTACCCGCAAGGGCTCAAGGGCGAGGACATTCCGCTCGCTGGACGGATTGTGATGCTCATCGACCAGTACGATGCGTTGCGCAGTCGGCGGCCCTACAAGCCTGCTTTCGACCACGACACAACCTGTAACATTATCCTGAACGGCGACGGACGCACCCTCCCCCACCACTTCGATCCACTGCTGTTGCAGGTCTTCCGCGCCATTCACTATGAGTTTGAGACTATCTATGCACGGTTACGGGATTAGTCAGCTCCCCTGGCACCACCTTGTCGTCTTTGCCCTTGATGAGCAGTTATATGCCTTACCCTTACCAGCTGTGGAAAGAGTCGTACGCGTGGTGGATGTCACTCCTTTGCCGGGCGTTCCGCAGATCGTTCTTGGTGTCATCAACGTACAGGGACAGATCTTTCCTGTGGTGAATATCCGCAGGCGATTTCGTTTCCCTGAACGGGAGATACGCCTGAGCGATCAACTGCTCATCGCACAGACCACAAAGCGGACCGTCGTGCTTCTCATCGATGAGGTCCATAGTGTTATTGAGTGCTCACCGCAAGACATGGTGACGGCAGAACGTATCCTTCCCACCATGGAGTACATTGCGGGTGTCATGAAGCTAGAAAATGGGCTGGTTCTTATTCATGATCTCGGCACCTTTCTGTCACTTGACGAGGAACACGCACTCGATGCAGCCCTGTCTCCGCGGACAGGAGACCGAGTCCAAGGATCAGAAACAGCACAATAGCGCGTGCAAGGAGGGGAAAGGCATGAGTACTCAAGTCGCTTCGACACTCTGCTGAATCAGCCCCCTACGTTATGGAACACCCTTCGATACCAGTCCCCTTACTCTCTCAACTCAGCGCATGTATCGCTGTTTGGCTGGGCTTACACTTTCCGCCGGAACGCTGGCGGGATCTGGAACATAGGTTATGGCCAATCACCAGGGAGTTCGGCTTCTCGGATCCTGCCTCGTGTATCCAGTGGCTGGTGTCGGCACCATTAACCAGGAACCAGCTTGAGTTGCTGGCCAGTCATCTCACAGTGGGAGAAACGTAC
>CAZCWX010000088.1:0-14093 GCA_964502465.1 uncultured Enterobacteriaceae bacterium
GTACATCATCATTTGGATCGGGTCTTGTACGCCATGCACTACTGTCATGGCCAACCAGCCAGTGCGCGGTTGGCGGTACGGGCCTGGGCACTGCAGTGGAATTTCCATCCCTATGGCGCCCGCTTGTGTCACGACCAGCCCACGCGCGCTTCGCCTTTCGCTGATCTCAATGGCTTTCAGTATCATGCCAACTGGCTGCATAACTTCTTGATTGCTTCCTCTATGGGCGGCTTGCGGTTATGACCACAAAATCCGGTAGCATCAGTAAGATTTCAGATTTTTGATTTGTGATTGGGGGGGTAGCCATTGGGAGATTGCAGATTGCAGATTTTGGATTTTAGATTGGTGATTTAGCCATTCTTGCCCTTGGCAGTGCGAATGGATGCCACAAATATAGCGGTGAGTTCATTTGCTTCTTGCTGTAATATCTCAACTTTGCTGCGAGGAAGAAGCTCCCCATCCACAATCAATTCCAACCAGAAGCAGCATTCATCAGCTTCCTCAGCCACTGTTCCGAGTTTGGAAGCGAATTCAGCCTTGGATCTTCCCCGGCAGGCAGCACGGTAGTTCGCACCGACCGAAGTTCCAGCCCGGACAAGCTGATTAGCAATTGCTCTCCCAGAAATCGAGTTGGGCAAAGCATCCACGAGCTTCATTACACGCAAAGCAAATTGCTTTGTTCGCTCCTTCAACTCCTTTTCGTCCAAATCAAAAATCTCCAATCATCAATCTAAAATTATCCTCACTTTGCCGGGCTCCTTACCTTTGGTGAGTTGATCCAGATACTCCTCGAACCGCTTTTTCATTTCCGCTGGGGTAGCCGGTGAGCCGCCCGAGAGCAGGGCAGCGCGTAGGTCGGCGATCTTGACCGAGACCTTAGTGAGGCCGGAGAGCGCCTCCTGCAGGGCATGGATGAAGTCTTGATCGAGGTCGTCCGGCAGGACACGTTTTTTGATGAAGCCATCCACGAGCTTGCGCGGTTCGGGCTTGAGCAGACCGAGATTACCCTTGGTAGTTGGATCTTCGAGGTTGATCAGTAGCGTCTGCGTCCAATTCTCAAGCAGCTTATCGAGTTCGCCGTCCAGACTGTTCAGTATGGTTGCCGCGGGAGCCGTAGGCGGTTCCGCCCCAGGCTTAAAGCCGCAGTGCGGACACACCGGCGTGGCATCCAGCTCCTGCTCGGTGAGTGCGAAGCAGCTTTTCAAGCCGGCCAGGCGGTTCTGGAAGTCGGATAGATGCTGACGAGGCATCAGGTCGATAGTGGAGAGCTTCTGCAGTTTCTTCAGGCGCTCATCGCTCATGAGCCGGGCCTTGCGCTTATCCTCGTTCACGCCCAACCGCGCCTTGGTATGCATACCGAGGTACCCCTGTAGGTAAGCTTTCTTGAGATCGCCGAGCTTGCGCTGGGTCTGCTGGCGGAAGGACGCCGCGCCGCGCTTGGCCGGGTCACCAATTTGGCCGAGGACCTCGTCCCGCATTGCTTTCATCTTTTCGATCCACCCGTGCCCGGTGGGTAAGACCGCTTCAGCCGTCGAAAGGTAGGAGGCGGTGCTCCCGAGATCAGCCACCAGTTCCTGGAGGGAGTCGATTTCCTCTAGCGCTTTGAGCCCATCACGATGGCTGATCACCTCTTGGGTGTCGTAGCGGAAGTTCTTCAGCTTGCCGGGCGAGGTATAGGCTTGGAGGGATCCGAGGAATGTCTTTGTTTCATCTAAACGGGTGCGGAGTTTCCGGGCTTCATCCTCGGCCAACAAGCTGCGGCCCCAGAAGAACAAGCCGTTCTGCAGGCTCTGCTGCACGAGCACCAGCTTGTTCACCTTTTTTGCAGTAGCCTCCTGCAAATCTTGAACGGGATCTTCCTTGCCTTCTGTGACTACCTGGGCCTTACCTGGCGCCAAACCGAGCAGCTCAAAGAGCGCCTTGAGCGCGGGGAGGTTCCAATCTTTAGGCCGTTCGATGTGCTTGAAGTGAGCCAGCTCGTCGATGCCGGTCCCAGCCAGTTGCAGCAAACCTGTAGCGTCGAACTTCTTGCCCGGGATGGCGAGTACCAGTTCGCCTGAGTAGACCAACGCAGCTAACACGACCACGGCCCATTCCGGTTCGAGCCGGAGCGTCTGCGGAGCCAGATATTCCACTCCAAGGTCATCCTGGATTAACTCGAAGCGGTTAACCACCTGACCGTGGCCCTTCTTCTTGGCGATGCCGAGGATGTGTTTGGCGTACTTCGACCGATATGGGTCCAGTCGCTCGCCGTCGAGCAACTCAAGGGCGTCTAATACCGCTGTAGCTTGTTTGGTGCGATTCTGTCCAGCAATGGCGCGCAGTGCGTCCTGAGCGGCTTGTGGCCGGCTCATTCCGGTAATGAGCACTGAGAAGAAGGGGTATTCGGGAGCCTGGTCCTGGAAGTACGGACCGAGACAGATGCCGGCAATGGTGTTCACCAAGTCGCGGAAGTTGATGCGCTCGTGAGGACTGATGCCGGAGAGTTCCCGGATGGATTTGCCTTTGGCCCATTCGGTCAGCGACTTGGTGCGTCCTCCGTAGGTGACCTCGAAGGCAGTGGCCATATTCTTCTGCAACCATTGCACAAGGTCGCGCAGGAAGTTCGACGCCTTAGACTCGTACGTAGACTTGGCGTGCCCCGATGCAGTGGACGCGAGGTCCAGGGCCGCTGCATAGCTCTTGAGCGCCGTGCGGAATGCTTCATCCGCATTTGTCAGGCGTAGAAACAGCTCATCGGGTTTCTTCTCGTCCTTGAAGTGCGGTGGATTGAAGGGTTGGATGAAGTAGAGGTAGAAGTCGCACGGCGGTACTGCGGTGGACCGCTCGTTGGGCGCGCCGAAGAAGAGGTATCCCTGGCGCGCAGCCTTGTGCTCCAGCCATTCGAGCTCGTGTTGCCAGATCTTATAGCCTGTGATGTAGGTCTGGTCGGTGCACTCCATGACCCGCTTCAGGGCCTCGTAGTAGTAGCGGTCGAGCTGCGAGGAATCGAGGCTCTGAGCACGCTTTTCGATTAAGGCGTCAAAGTCGTCGGTCTTCTTGAGGTCCAGGTAATACTGACGGTTGTCCGGGTTGGAGGAGATGAACTGCCCGGTCACCGTCCTGTGGATCTCCCGTAGGACGGTTTCTACCTGTGAGAGCAAGTCGTCAGCCGGGTTACCGCCCAAGTCCTCAATGCCAGGCTGGAACAGGCACAAGCCGTCCCGCAGTTCCTCCGCGGTCGCGCCCAGCGTGGCATAAATGTCACCTGTGGTAAGGCGGTGGACGGACAGCGCGTGGATAAGCTGGAGCGCCATGGACTTATAGGCCGGGCGGGTGAAAGCTTGCTGAATGCGTGACTCGAGCACTTGGCTGCAGTCGATGACTGCCTTGATGTCCGGCACGGCGCGGAACGACGGATTCTCGCGCAGCGTCGTCCAATAGCTGTCGTAGGCAATCAACCCAGGGGGTCGCGTCCATGGGTCGTGCGTCATGTGTCCCGCGTCCTTTTTCTGTTGACGCTCGACGCTTGACGCCAGACTCGGGACTTCTTTATCAAGCAGTTTCTTCATGGCTAGCGACAGCGTTTTGAGCACCTCGCGTTTTTCCACGCCGTGACCCGCTCGAAGGTATCGATGTAATCGGGATGCACAGGGAAGAGACGCACGAATTCATCCATGCGCTCGTTCATACGACCGTAGAATTTGGCGAAGGGCGTCAGGTAGTGGCGGATTTTACTCTGCTGCTCGGCGGTCTTCTTGAGCAGGCGCTCGGCTACCACGAACTTCACGTCTTTGCGGGCGATGAGAATTTGCTCGAAGCGGTCCTTCACCCGGCGGATGCTATCGGCCACGAAGGAGAAGCGGGGACTGTCGAAGATGGCTTCCTGCACGCCGGCGATGAAGCGTAGCCGCAGGTCCTTGCAGACCTCACCAATCTCCCGCAGGAAATTCAGATCGAGGATCAACTCCTGGTCCTTGCGTGTGCGCAGATAATCGAGCATCTCGTCTACCACCAGAAGCAGCCCGTGATCCGGATACACCTGGTGGTAGGCAGTCATCATCTCTTCAAATGCCCGCTTGTTGTTCGAGACCCGTGCTGCAGACGGGAAGGAGTAGGACACGCCTATAGTGGCTAGATGCTCCTCCAGTTCGGCCACGAGGATATCGCGCAAGGACATGGTGGTCGCACCGATTTCAGTTCGCACCACCTTGAAGCGACCGCCGATCTTGCTTGCTGCCTTGGCCACGCTGCGGTCGTTTAGATGAGACGAAAGTTCACCGTTCTCTGCCAGGGCAGAGATCACGGACATGAGATGAGATTTACCGGTGCCGTAGTTGCCGACGATCAGCAGCCCTTTGTTGTCCATCGGCTGGTCGAACTGAAGCTGGGGAATGACGAGATGAAGCAGCCTCTCGGCCATCTCCTCAGAGATGACATAGGTCTGAACAAGCTGTCGGGCGGCAGTTGCCTCCTCAGCGTCCCGCAGCTGAACTACCAATTCAATGGGTTCAAACTGAATCAGGTCTCCGTATTTCATGGCTCCGTCTCCGGATTGTGCGTCTTGCGTCGAGCGTCCTTCCCTTCAGTGAGATACCGGATGAAGCTGCCGAGATAACGGCACCCTTTGTCTGCGTTTTCGTAGAACTCATCAAATTGTTCTTGGTTGATGTATCCCTGATCCAATGCTACGTAGAGTTGAGCCTTACTACATTACACCACTCAACGCGCACTGGAGAAAGCACGCCAATACACTAGCGAGTTGACAGCCAGAACGGCGACACCAAGCACCATCTGCAATTCGCGGGTGAGCTGCTCTGGGTAGAGCGTAGCTATCAGGTAGTGGTCGACAAAGCCCCCTGTGTAGCCTGCTTCCTGTCCCCTCTGTCGGAGCCAATTTTCTAGGGGAGTGAGAGGGCACATCCAGCCGGCAAACTCAATCAGGACTCCCCAGATTGCTGCTGGCAGGTGTGCCCACATGACTGGACGCCAACGCCATATCAGCAAGCCTCCCAGGACCACGAAGAGAACAAAGGCAACATGCACGATCACCACGAGATCAGCCAGAATACGATATGCCATGCTCAGGCGCTCAGCAGGCGAAAAACCAATGGGATAGCATAGTGTGGCTTTGGGTAGCTCTCGCGTAGTCTAATGCTCTTTCTTTTCCATGTACGCGACAGTGAGGTGGGCAAGAGCACGGACTCCCAACAACAAACCGGACTCATCGATGTAGAAACGCGGCAAGTGATTGGGGTCTGCTGTATTAACATCCGTCCCCGGAGGGGTAATGCCGATAAAGAAAAAGAACCCAGGAATGCGCTGTTGATAGTAGGAGAAATCCTCTGATGCGGTGATTTTCTCTCCCACCAGTGCATTGTCTGCACCCGCCACTCTGATTATTGACCTGACGGCTTTCAATGGTCTGTAAAGCCAATATAATCTGCGAGGCAACGACGATGGGGTCCACGCCCTGCCACGGCATGGCTCCATGTGCTTGTTGGCCTCGAACAATAATTTTCAGAGTATCGGCACTTGCCATCGTCGGACCTGGGCGGTAGGCAATCTTACCTGTCTCAAGCCGTGCGAGGACATGGAGGGCGAAAATGGCATCAGGTTTGGGATTGTCCAGCACGCCTTGCTTGATCATCAGCTCAGCTCCACCTTCTTCACCGGCTGACGGGCGAGAAACTCTTTGAAGACCCGAAGGAAGGGTTCGCGTGCCGCGGTGACGAACCCGTGCCCCGCATTGTCAAAAATTACTAACTCGGCGCCAGGAATCTCTCGTGCCAGGATCGCGGAATTGGCAGCTGGGATCAGCACGTCATCACGCCCGGTCACGACCAGCGTCGGCACAGTGATTTCCTTAAGCTGTTTATAGACCCTGAGCGTCATCGTTGCCTGGAAGTGACGCTCATAGGCAAAGCGGGGGGTCACATGGGCAAGCACCCGCGGCAAATGTGCCTCTAATTCGGCGCGGTGCGTGCGAATGAACTCTTCAGAGAAGGACAGCTTCCAGCCTTCGCGTGCCGCCTCCTCGGGCGTCTGGCCGGCTCGGCCTTCCAACGCCTTGAGTGATTCTGGGGGAGCCGCAACTGCATGTTTACCGCCTGGAGTAGTACAACCCAAAATAAGGCTTGCGACTCGTTGTGGGTAGTGAATGGCCAGTTCTTGGGCAATCATCCCGCCCATTGACACCCCAAAGACATGAGCACGAGGGATATTGAGCGCATCGAGCAAGCCAACTGCATCGCTCGCAAACAAAGCAATGGAATAAGGTTCGTCCGGTTTGTCTGAGAGCCCAGTGCCGCGGTTGTCGTAGCTGATGACTGTGTGAGTCTTGGTCATCTCTCGAACAAACTCTGCGTCCCAGGCGGTAGCTGGTGCACCAAGGCCCATGATGAGCAGTAAGGGTTGTCCCTGACCTTCGGTTTCATAGTGTAGGTTGATTCTATTTACGTGGGCATGGGGCATAATTCCTCCTTTCCTCTCACTGGACGGATTCATCATGCTCTCTTTTAGCAAGGGTCGATGGGGATTGCCAGGAAAAAGTTGTCTGTTATAGATCTGACGTTGTGCAGACAGCAGCAGAATCAATCTTAAGAGAAACCCCAGACCTGCGCCGGGCTATAAAAACGCTCTCTCGAGTCAATACCTCAGTTTCGCTGTACCACATTGTGGAGGTGTGGTTGGTAATCGCTGCAACGGCCTATGCCAGTGCCGCCCTCGTCCCTCTCTCTGCTGGAATAGTTGGCGTGCTTGTTTATCTTGCTGCGGTTGCGGTGATTGCCTCTCGCCAGCATGCGCTTATGGTTCTGGCCCATGAGGGCATCCACAAGCGGGTGTCGAGGGTGCTCTGGGTCAACGATTGGTTTGTCCGCCTGACGGCAGCTTTTCCCATGTTTATCTCATTGGCGAAGTGGCGATTTATCCATCTCTATCATCATCAATATACCCATACGGCTGATGATCCGGACCGGGCGATCTACGCTCGTTATCCTCTAGTCAACAAGAAGTTTCTGCGACTGTTGCTCCGCGATCTGTGTGGGCTCAATATGGTAACTACACTGAAATACTTTATTGACCTCCCTTTCATAGGGCCGTCCTTTAACCGTCGTTTCTTAGGGGAGGCGCGTGAGGTGCAGTATCGCCAAGTCGCGGACATGCGGGCATTCGTACTTTTCTGGAGTGTAGTTTTAACCACTGGCGTGTATTTCGGGGGTAGCGGGGCAGTACTGCTCTTCGTGCTGTACTGGCTTGTACCATATTGTACGATTACCCAGATCTTCTTCCGCATTCGTGGCGCGATTGAGCACGGCAATGTCCCGGACCCTGCTAATCCCTATCAACAGACACGTACCTATTTTATGCATCCGACGCTTCAGTTTTTCTTTTCGCCGAAGCGGGTGAACTATCACCTGGAACATCACCTTTACCCATCGGTCCCGTTCTATAATCTGCCCCAGGTTCACTCCCTCCTTCAGCAAGCTGTCTATCCGCGCGAGCACGGCTATTGCGAGGTTTTTGCTGACAGCTTGCGCAGATTGGTGAGGGTGTAGAAGGTTGTTCCCTATTCATTCAAAATATTAAGGGTTGATCAGAAGCAGCCACCTGACCAGCAGGGGGTGAGGAAACGAAAATGCAATCTGTTGCTTTGCGAGGTGGTCAAAAAGGGAGGAAGTTTTTTTATCTCCTCATATACCAAATGAAGAAGCCAGTCGCTGTAATGAATTTTCTTGCTTTCTCATCGTCAAGATAACTAATAGGAGAGAAAAAGCATAGCCTCCTTCCTTTCAGTATGCCCCTTGCTTTTTCCTCCTTGTCTCCTCCCTTCCTTGCCGGCGGCCGAAAAGGGTGAAAGCTTTTCGGCCGCTTTTTTAGTGCCTTAGCTATTCACCGCGGGAGCATAACAGAGAACGTGCTCCCGCGGTTCAGGGTGCTTTCTACTGTGATGGTCCCTCCAAGGAGACGGACGAGTTTCTTGCAAACGGCAAGGCCTAGTCCAACACCGTTAAACCGAGAAGTTGCCTCATGCTCAATTTGCCAGAATTCGTCAAAGATCCGGTCTTGATCTACCTGGTCGATACCGATTCCGGTATCTTTCACCCAGATCTCAAGGGAGCGTTCGTGGACACAAGTCCCTATGGTAATCTGTCCGACTTGGGTGAATTTCAAAGCGTTTCCTAACAAATTATCGAGAATCTGGCGGAGACGACCTCGGTCTGAGGTAATAAGTGGAAGACAGGTGTCTTCTGTTCGTCGAAGAGAGAGGCCTTTGTCGCGTATAGGTTTTTCCCAGTGAGTGCAAAGTTCATTCAGTAGTTCTTCGAGGGAGACGGGTTCCCAAGTGACCTGAAACTCGGCCCGTTCGATCCGAGCGAGGTCGAGCAGATCATTAATCAAAACGATCAGATGATGTACTGCCCTTCGCACCCGTCCGAGAATCTCCTCTGCTTCCTGGTCAATTTTTCCTATGACCCCATCGCGGACGAGATCAATATAACCAAGAATGATATTGAGAGGAGTACGGAGTTCATGGGAAGCGCTGGCGAAAAACGCTGATTTCTGTCGATTTGCCTCTTGTTCACGTTGTAAAGCTTCCTGGAGTTGGATGTACAACTGCGCATTCGTAATCGCATGGACTGCTTGATCGGCCAAAGCTTGGAGAACTCGTTCATCGTCAAGAGAAAATGCATGGGAAGCAGTTGTGGAGACAACTAATGCTCCCAGAGGCTTTTCTTCTTGCCACAGAGGGACAGCGAGAAACGAGCACTGAGGGGGCTGACCAAGAGATTGCAAGTTTTCCTGTAACAGTGGGTCTAAGGGGCTGATGTCCGTTTGACGTATGGCCCGACGCTCGCGGATCACCATGCGGGTTAATGACGTTGCCAGGGGGATCTGCAATCCTGTCCATCGTGCAAAAGCTCCACAAGCACCAGCAATTTCTACTTCATACCCCGATGAACACAGAGTCAGAGCTGCGGTCTCGCAACCGAATAACCGGGCGCCTTCTCCTGTGACCAACTTCAAGATGTCTTGTAGATTCAATGTAGCCGAAATGGATTGACCGACTCTCCGAAGCGCTTCTGACTCTCTGAGGTGACGCTCTTGTTCCGCATGCAAACGAATGTTCACGATTGCTTGAGCAATTTGATCCGCAAGGCGTTGCAGCAATTCTTCCTTGTGACGAGAGACACTTGAGCGACGAATACGCCAGCTTGCAAGAATGACACCTATAACTCGGTGTGCAGCTCGGAGTGGCACCACTAAAAGAGAAGCGTACCCGAGCTGCCTGAGGGTTTGCAGCAACTGCGCAGAAAGCGGAGGCCTTGTCAGATCTGCAATGTGGACTGGCCAACCGATTTGCAGGAGGTCTCGCATGAGAGCATCCTCAAGGGGAACTCGTTGAGAGTGCAAGGTTGGGTCGGTCTGCGTATAGAGATCTATTTCTTTGCTATCTGATGCGAGCAGTCCGATCGCAATCCCCTGTAACTGACAAAGACGCTCGGCAGCTTGCGTGAGCGGCGGTAAGAGTTGCGGCAGGTTGAGCGTAGCGGTGAGCGCCTGACTAAATTCTCGTAGTATTTCTGTTTCGCTCATGGCTTGCACTACCCCTGTCATCTAGCCAGCGATCAGCTCTGTCACCTCAGTTGCAACGAAAGATCGAATGGCAAGAAACACAGTACCCGCAACACGGCAAGAGAAAAGATCTCGCTTTGCGAAGATGATGTTCATCGGGGCAAGGTCTCCGCCTGGAGGAGAGAAACCAGGCGTTCGTCTAATTCCTTTCTTTCTGAAAGTCTTTCTCCGGTTATACGAATTGAGGACGGCAATGTTGCCGCATTTCTATTGTCAGTTCATCTTCTTCTTGGTTTCTTACAAAAAAGTCCCATAAGCGTTCTTTCTCGAAGGAGTCCCCCGTCTCATCGCAACGACGGACTAACATACGGAGGTGATGTTCAGCAAGGTAGGCGAACGATAACTGCGGGTCGTTTGCCGAACAGTACGCAGGGATCAATTCTTCTGGTGGAAAGACAGCGACCGTGCGTTGAAGAAACTTGGTGAGGTCTGCGATTTGCGTAGGAGGGCAAGAGAAATCACGCATGAGAGCGCTTTGCAGCGGTTCTGCTGGAAGGGTGATATCTGTCTGTATATCCAGAGTCCCTCGGAGGAGAGCATATTGCCGCGGCGCTGAGATATCAGTGCGCCAACTCTTGAGCAAAAATGTTTCTTGCCCATCTGTCACCTCTTCGCACGCGGTGCGGAAAGGATCCCACAGGGGACGGTCAGACCAGCAGCGGTCCTTTTTCTTTTTCAGAGTGGCGAGTGAATGACTCAGGTGCTGCTGGAGAAAAGCAACGCGTTCCTGATCCGGTTCCTCCTCAAGTTCTTCCCCGCGAATCCGATACTGTGGGGCCATGTCATATGGAGTCATGTGCCGCACGTCCAGGCACTTTTTACAATACACGAGCATGGATTGCTGACTTGGCAGTACGGGTAAGGATACACAAGCTGTGTCAGTCATCATATTCTGCTCCTTCTCTGTCAATTATGTTATGAAATAGGAAAACATGGAAGGGTCTGCCGGCTTCAGTTGTGTTGGATGCTTTGCTTCCGTAAACGGGAAAACAGATCATTGATGACCGTTGCCATACGCTGGCCGGCAGTACACAATTGGTGAAGAGCATTTTTGCCTAGGGGGTCGAAATGGTCAACGTAACGTTGTTGCAGAACCTGACCACAGTCGTCTACCATCTGCAGTGAGGTGTGCAGATCATTGAGCACTGAGGCGAACTCTGTGGTCGCTGCGGTGGGAATGGTATCAATCCCGCCGAGCCGCTGTTCCGACTCAGCAGCGGCCTGCTTCAATCGCATTTGGCTGTAACGCTGTGAGGTCGCTCGCTTCACCATCTCACGCACCTGGGGCACGTGAAAGGGCTTGGGTACATAATCGAAGGCGCGGAGACGTAACGCTTCGAGTACTGTATCATAGGAGGCATACCCCGTAACGAGAATCACTTCGATATCCGGGTCCAGAGCTTTGATTTTCTCTAAAACTCGTATGCCGGAGAGTCCTGGCATACGCAAATCTAAGAGAACGACGTCGACAGGATTCTGTTCGACAACGCGAAGCGCCTGTTCCCCCTCTACTGCGACGAGCACTTGGTAGTCTGATTTGAGAATTGCTCGCAACGACTCCCGTGGCCCAATCTCATCGTCTACGATCAGTACCGTTGTTTGTTCCAACACATTCACATCCTCTTTTGTGTTAAGAAGGCAATCTGATAATGGTTTTCTATAGCACAACACTTCATGGCTGGAGATAACCGCACAAACAGAAAATGATACTCCACAAGAACAGGTATTTTGTTCTTTTCTTTCATTATGTCGGCAAATTGAGAGCGAACTTCAGAAATATATCTTTTCACTGAACGACAGTGTACAGGCAAGCCTCCACTTTTTTTGTTCCCCAAGGCCCCTATGCATGAGGGGTTATTAGCCGGCTCTATATCGAATGAGAACAAATTGCAAGACTTGGGAAAAAGTGCAGCGAAGAGCGGTTCTCTTAGGCCGACGAAGGTGGAAAAGGAGGGGATAGAAAGGGAGGGGAAACGGGAGTTTCTGAGTTTTCTTGCACTTCAAGGGTGTGGGGGGGAGCTTGTCGTGGAACAGTCGTGAGGGGGAGGCGAATAAGAAAACGAGTGCCTTGCCCAACTGCACTTGCAACATCGATGAAACCCTGATGTTCGGTGACGATCTGATGGACAATGAAAAGTCCTAGTCCTACGCCTGCATCTTTGGTAGTGAAAAAAGGGTCAAAGATTTGTTCCCGACGTTCGGCGGGAATTCCTTGTCCTGTATCTTTGACCTCGATTTCGCAAAACTCTGAGCCGTCAGTCCCGTACCGCAGGGCAGTTGTAACCGTTACCGTGCCACCGGTATTTGTAGCCTGCAGTGCGTTTAGGACAAGATTCATGAAGACCTGTTTCATTTGTCCTTGGTCGATCATGAGGCTGGGAATCGCCGGCGAGAGAGACGTGACAAGCGCAATGCCTCTTTTCTGTGCATGTCCAGCAAGGAGGCGAACAACCTGTTCGGCGAGGTCATTGATTTGCGTCTCATTGACTGCCATGGGTGCAGGTCGCGCGAATGTCATGAGGTCATTGATCAGAGTCGAAACGCGCTCCAATTCATCATGAGCGAGTTGAAGAAACGTCGTGCGAAACTCCTGGTCATTTAACCGCTCAGGCAAGAGTTGCACAAACGTTTGAACAGCAACCAAGGGATTGCGGATTTCGTGGGCGATCCCCGCAGCTAAAGTCCCTAAAGCGGCTAAGCGATCACTGCGGGCAAGCAAGACTTGAGAAGCTCGTAACTCAGCATATAAACGAGCATTTTCCAGGGCGACGGCCACCTCTGTACCGAGAGTGGAAAGGAGTCGCAGGTCTTCTGTCGAGAACACATCTCGATTGCGTTTCTTGCCCAGAAGAACAAAGCCGATCAGCCGATCCTGTACACGCAAGGGGACACATAGCTCACTTTGCTGTTCTGTCAGGGTCGCGCCAAGCAGGGCTGCTTGTGGATCTTTCTCTTTCAGTATCGCTTCTTCTCGGACAATCACCTCAGGTTGTTGGCGCAAAGCCTGAAGAAAACCATCCTGAGAAGAGAAGCTTTTGTTGCTGTCAAGCGAGTCTCTATACGCTCCAGACTCGGGCTGCCGTAAGTGCACTGATACGGACTCGGTTTGCAGGGTGTCGACAAGCACCTGACGCAAATCCTCGACGATTTTCTTTTGATCGAGCACTCGGATAATCGTCTGTTGGAATACGTGTAACGCCTGAAGAGAATCATACTTTTGTCCCCACACAGCTCGGCGGATTCCGGTCTCGGTTGTTCGCCGTAACCATGGAAATACTAATCCAGAGAGGACAAAGACGGCCAAAGCGAAGAGCAGCAAGCGGGCATCACTTGTTCCGTAGATTCGTTGTTGAACAGAGGAGGTCAGGATCCACAGTGGAACCAGCCAAAGGACCAGGGCGACAACAGTAGCGGTGGTCTTTGTGATAATGAGTTCTACATCGAGCAAGCGATGTCTGACAATGGCATATGTCAGGGCGCCGCAGAGAAAAACATTCCCGAGATTACCTAACGGGTATACGTAAATGCCGTAAACTGGCAGGAGATTTGTGAGTCCTGCGACGCCGGCGAAAACAAACCCGAAGAGAACAATCTTCAGCTGTTGGCGCTGTCGGGCAGACTGACTGGCGCGTAACCCCCGTGCCACTTGATACAAAGTTGCGCCAAAGTAAAGGACGTCAGAAAGAGCGTGGAATTTGTAGAGAGGGCCTCCGACCGGATAGTACCCCCAAACAAAGCTTTCTAATCGCGGTACTAATGCGCCTTGCCCATTATCCAGGCAAAGGGCAAGCGCAGTGATATAGCCAGCCGCTAAAAACAGCCGATTGGCAAGGGACCACCGTTCAGTAAGCGCCAAAGCCAGATGGTACACAGTCGGGGGAATGAATAACATGCCATAGCGGAACACCTCGCTCCAATACAGGGCTAACTCATAGGTGGTGAAGAAATACAGTGCGGCAATATCAAGATTCCAGGATGTGAGACTCAGGGCAAAGAGGGCGAAAGTCTGATTCAGCTTTCTGTGGGGAGCGCGCCACAGAACAAACACACCCAGGAGCAGATCGAGAATTGCAGCGAGGAAGGGCGGAAGCCAGTAAAATTGCACGGCCGGGCCGCCTTAGGAGTTACGGTTTTCAACCTTTACGGAGTAAAAGAAATGAATTAATGCCTCCGTAAGCGAAAGAGTTCACGAGGCACACTTGCGGAGCAAGCGGACGCGCCTCGTTGGGGACGTAATCAAGGTCGCACTCTGGATCTGGAGTGTCGAGGTTGATCGTTGGCGGTAGCCAGCCGTGCTGCATCGCAAGCACGGCTGAGGCAACTTGGAATGCCGCAGCGGCGCCAAACGCGTGCCCCATGACAGATTTTGTTGCACTGATAGGAATAGAGTAAGCAGTGTCACCGAGTGCCTTCTTCAGGATGCGTGTTTCCTTGCGGTCCCAATTCGGACAGGAACTTCCATGGGCATTGATCCA
>CAZCWX010000089.1:0-18456 GCA_964502465.1 uncultured Enterobacteriaceae bacterium
CCGGTTCGCCCCTCTCTCTAAGAGAATCGATTGCTGTTCCAACCCATCCTTAAAGCTCCCTAGCGAAGTGCCTACAATAACACCTGCGTGGTATGGATTCTGCCAAGAGGGAGTAAGCTTCGCATCCTCCAAAGCCATAGAAGCCCCGGCGACTGCTAGTTGGGAGACGTGGGTCATACGCCGTAGTCGCTTCGGTTCGATCAGATCTTTATAGCTTTCGTCTGGAATCTCCCCCGCGATCTGCGAATCGTAGCCTGAAGGATCAAAACGTGTAAGCTGGCGAATACCTGAATGACCCTGCACAAGAGACAGCCAAAAGGGCTCCTTGCCTATACCAAGCGGGCTAACCAAGCCGATCCCTGTGATAACCACTCGTCGTTCCATGTTGCAGTGAGTTAGTTGTGCGGTAGAGTGTGGGAAGGCTACGAGAGAAAACGGTCGATTTTCTCTTTTACAATTTTTGAGTCAACGATGGGTTTTGCGATGTAATCGTTACAGCCGGCAGCGAGCGCTTTTTCTTCATCACCGACCATAGCTTGGGCAGTCAGCGCTATAATAGGGAGGGTTTTGATAGAGCCTGACATCGCCCGAATCCGGCGTGCCGTTTCCCATCCATCAAGGATAGGCAACTTCAGGTCAAGGAAGATCAAATCAGGTGGGTCATGGGCAATAATATCCAACGCTTCCTGGCCATGGCTTGCTTCGAAGATTTCGAAATCACCAATCTTGCGTAGTCGGTAGACGAGGATATGACGATTATCCTCGTTGTCTTCTACCACTAAGATTTTTTTGCGATTCATGCATCCCTCGTGCTCGACTTGGTCGTGTAGATTAATAGTATAATAAAATGCTTACCTTAAGGTCAAATGCTCTTGTAATGAAAGAAAATGGGGGAGATTATACGCAAAACGCAAATCCACTACACGAGAATGTGATAAGCGCATTTTAGAGTGGAAGATCGGTTACTGAATTTCCTTTTTTAGGAAAAACGGCTCATGAGGTTTCCTTGTTCTATGCCTTAACTGGCACTTCTTTCGGAAGCGATAGCTGAACCCGAGGGACAGTGCCGCTGTTAACAATGTAAACGCCTAGACAGACACCGGCGACGCCTAACAATTGCATGTGGGTAAAAGTTTCATGTAATAGTGCCCAACCGAAAAATACGCCAAAGACCGGGGTCAAAAAAACTAGGGCAGTCACGCGGGTCGCCGAGTGATGCTGGATCAACCAGGCAAAGACAACAAAGCCAAATGCGGTGGAGATGAAGCTCAGGTAGAACAGCGAAGCGACTGCCCGAGTCGAGAAGACAAAGGTCGCATGCTGTTCGAGTGCCCATGAGCAGGCACCGAACAGCAACGATGCGATGAAGGCGCCCCAGAGGGTTAGGACAATAGGATGAATTTTTCCTGCAGATCGTTTGATGATGAGATTTTGAACGGCAAGGGCAACGGCTCCACTGAGGACAAGCAGGTCCCCCACTGTGGAAGAATCGCGGACAACGCTTAGTTTATCCAGGAACAGTACGGCAAGGCCGCAGAGGGCAAAAATCAATCCACCCACTTTGCGCACAGTCAATCGATCGTTCAGCAGGAAATAGTGAGCGAGCACCGCGAGAAAAACGGGTTGGGTGTAGAAAAACACCGTTGCCCGCCCCGCAGTGGTATGGGCAGTGCCGACATAGGTAGTGAAATTCCAGTAACAGAAGAACAGCGCAAGAACAGCGATAGTATAGGCTTCCGCTTTCGTACAGGAGAGTGCTATACGCTGAGAGCGCGCCAAAACAACGAGTAGCAGGCTGGTAATGAAAAATCGTAAAGCAGCCGACCCCAGCGGCGGCATATCGAGCAAGCCAATCTTGATAGCGACGAACGCCCCGCCCCAGATCGCGCAAACGAGAACCATTAAAGAAATAGAGGCGAGGCCCAGCGGCTGATCAGATGATTGGTCCACGGCTCTCCCTCCTTTCCCTCGTTCCCCGACTGCGAAAAAGTTATGCCCTCGCCGGGAATTGAACCCAGACCCCAGGTTCCGGAGACCTGTATGATATCCATTTCACCACGAGGGCATGTGTGCGCCCTAGGTAGCACATCAGTGGGCTGTGAGCAACGCCTGAATTTGTCCTCTTCTGTCGGGACTACCAGATCATGTTTCCGTGTGGCAAGATAATCCGCTAGAGTCTTGAAGGGGATGGAAATACACCATATCGGATTGATCGTCAGTCGTGGCGTGCGGCTCAGATGTCCACGGTGCGGACAGGGACATTTATTTGCTGGTTTGTTCACTATGCACCCTCACTGTGCCGAGTGCGCCCTGACGTTCGAACCTGAACCAGGCTATTTTATCGGCGCCATTTATATCAACTATGCAGCCACAACGCTGATCGCGATCGTCGGATTCTTAGCGCTCGACTATTGTACTTCTCTTTCCTTGTTTTGGCAGCTTGTTCTTTGGGGTGGGTTCGCTATCTTCTTTCCCTTGTTCTTTTTCCGTTATTCGCGGAGTTTGTGGTTGAGTATCGATTATCTTTTCACCGCTGAGGACTTACCTTCGCGGAAGACGCTCTCTATTTTCAGGAGGAAACTGCACTAGTGAATCTGGCTCCCGCTGTCGTCGTTGATAAACTCTGTCGCGTGTATGGTTCCCGTGTGGCCCTTAACGATGTGACTTTTCACGTCTCTCGCGGAGAGATGTTTGCTCTGCTTGGTCCGAATGGAGGAGGAAAGACGACTCTGTTTAAGATCCTTGCGACTCTGCTTTCTGCGACAAGTGGAGAGGTCCAGGTTTTTGGCCAAAATCTCTCCCAAAACCCGCATGCTGTGCGTACTCGTCTCGGTGTTGTCTTTCAACATCCGAGCCTTGATCGCAAACTCACGGTTGTCGAGAACCTCCAGCACCACGGCCATCTTTACGGCATGCAAGGAAGATTGCTGCACGATCGCATCGCCGCTGTCCTCGATCGTCTGGGATTGGCTGATCGCTCCCGCGAGCTCGTCGAAACTCTCTCTGGTGGACTGCAAAGACGGGTCGAACTTGCTAAAGGATTACTGCATAAACCAGAACTATTGTTGCTCGATGAGCCGAGTACTGGCCTTGATCCTGGTGCCCGTCGGGATTTTAATCGCTACCTTTCTTATTTGCGAGAACAGGAAGGGGTCACCATCATTTTGACTACGCATATTATGGAGGAGGCTGAGCGCTGCGACCGTGTCGGTATTCTTCACCAAGGGCAGCTTGTCGCCCTGGATACCCCTGATGCCCTAAAGGCACGGGTTGGCGGTGACGTTATTGCCATTCAGGCTCCTTGTCTGGAGGAACTTCGAGATAAACTCATGACCAGATTCTCTTGCGCACCAATCCTTGTCGACGGCGTGCTGCGTATCGAGCGACCGAAAGGCCATGAGTTTATCCGCGAAGTCGTTGAAGCTTTTCCCGGTGAAATTCAATCTGTCACCTTCGGGAAGCCAACGCTTGAAGACGTTTTTATCCATCAGACCGGGCACCGATTTTGGCAGGACGGGTCGAATGGGGATATAGTCAGATGAAGAGGTTTTTCTTGCCGGTTGGCACCTTATGGTGGAGGGAGATTATCCGGTTTGTTCGGCAACGCAGTCGTCTCGTCGGGGCGTTTGCCCAACCGCTGGTCTTTTGGTTGCTGTTGGGAGGGGGGTTTAGTGCGTCGTTTCGCCCACCTGGATCGCCTGAAGGAACTGGATACCTGGAATATCTTTATCCAGGGATCATTACCTTGGTGATTTTATTTACCGCCATTTTTGCGACGATTGCTGTGGTAGAGGATCGTAAGACTGGGTTTTTGCAGGGTGTTTTAGTAGCACCGATATCGCGGGCAAGCATTGTTCTCGGGCAGGCTTTGGGGAGCACAACCTTGGCAGTCTTGCAAGGCGTTCTTTTTCTCGCTCTTGCTCCGCTTGTGGGTATTCCCCTGACAATAACTGCGGCACTAGCGGTTATCGTGGTACTCTTTCTGGTCTCTTTTTCTCTCTCGAACCTGGGGTTAATTATTGCGTGGCGCATGGAATCGGTGCAGGGATTTCATGCGATCATGAACTTAATCCTTATGCCGATCTGGTTTCTCTCAGGGGCATTCTTCCCTGCAGCCGGTCTGCCTCCCTGGCTGGTCTGGATTATACAACTCAATCCTTTGACCTATGGCATGGCCGCGTTGCGTCGGTGTCTTTATTGGGAAAATCCTGCAGCGGTTGGGCAGATTCCTCATCTCATCCCCTCTTTAGTTGTCACAATCTTTTTTGCGGCAGGAGCTTTTCTGATTGCTACGACTACCGCGCGACGGAATGTCGAGTGAACGCTCGTTTTTTGGGCCAGTAGTAGCTTGGTAAAGCACCTCAACTCGCCTCTACACTGGCGGATACAGGTGGTACAACATGAGGTAAATCACTACGCCAGTCACGGACACATACAGCCAGATTGGTAAGGTCCAGCGCGCAATGTTTCTGTGCTTGATAAATTGTTCTTTCCAAGCCCGAAAAAGGGTAAGGAGCGCGAGAAACGGGACGAGTGCGGCGAGCACAGTATGGGAGAGAAGAATCGAGAAATACAGGACACGGACCCAGCCTTGTCCACTAAAGCGGGTGGTTCCAGCATAATAATGATAAGTCAGGTACGAGACGAGAAAGAGCACAGAGACCATAAACGCCGAGACCATACAGGTTTGATGTGCACGGATGTTGCGCTGACGAATAAAGCGGTAGCCTGCGACCAGGAGCACAGCGCTGGTCGAGTTTAACAAGGCATTGACGCCAGGGAGGGCTGCAATATCGATCACGAATGCTGTTCGCTCTGCAGCGTATCGACATCCTGCAGGAGTTGGGCAATCGATGCTGCCTCAGTTCCTCGATAATAACCGCGAATCTGCAACCGAGGATCAACCAAGACAAAACGGTCACTGTGGACAATCGGCTCGTTTATCGAACGGGGATCATCGGGAGCAAGTTCTGCGACGCTGACCCGGAAACCTTCAAGGATCAATTGATATAAATCTCTCCGCTCGCCTGTGACGAATAACCACCGTTCAGGATCTGCCTGGTATCGCTCGGCATAGCGTCTTAACGACTCTGGTGTGTCACGTGCAGGATCAACGCTCAAAGAAACGAGCCATACTGGAGCATTGCGCAAAGATCTCTGCAGACCAGCCATCCGCATACTCAACGCCGGGCACATGCCTGGGCAATGGGTAAAGATAAAATTAGCGATCCAGATCTTTCCTGCGAGATCAGTCGCTGTCAGTGGTTGTCCGCTTCGCTCCACTAAAGAAAAAGAAGGAATTGTTCCATACACCGGAAGTTGTGTAGGTTGGTTATGCTTGAGGGAAGGGGCAAAGAGGGACCAACTCCCTATGCCCATGACTCCAAGCAGAACAATGATAAAAGCCCCCCAGATGAGTCGGTGAGGAGCGAATATGGGCAGCTTGGCTGCTACGTGCATGGTAAGCAGCTAGTGAGCCGGTGCGGTTGTACTCACGACTGGCGGAGGGGTGTTAATTCGATCCTTTGCTGTAAGGTCTGGCAGGAGCATGAAGATTAAAAATACACAGAGGATCATAGGCGTCAACGCGATGATACCAAGGGTAGGCCGCTCAAACTTCAGGTGCATGAAATACAGTGCGACTAAAGCGGCTTTAGCGCAGGCAAACAGAACTAGAAGAGCCCCAACGGCTAACTTATTCATTGGCAAATACGCCACCCCGATTTCGACCACCGTCAAGACCGTGAGTGCCCAAAAGATGTTTATATAGTTTGGTTCGACGTGTTGTGCGTGTGCTTGTGCCATTGTTCCTCACCCTATAGCAAGTAGACAAATGTGAAAACGAGAATCCAGACCAAGTCGACAAAGTGCCAATAGAGTCCAGCAATCTCAACTGGATTGGCATTCTCCCCCAGATATTTCCCATTGAGACCGCTCAAGAGAATGCAGGCCAGGTACACCACCCCGCCGAAGACATGGCAGCCGTGAAAACCGGTAATGATGTAGAACGTCGTACCAAACAATGGTGCTCCCCACGGATTGCTGCTCATCGTCATCCCTTCGTGAGTGAGATGAGTCCATTCGTAGGCTTGCAAGAGAAGGAACACTGCTCCCCCAACAATGGTGAGCAGCATGAATTTTCTAAATTTGGCTAAATCACCATGTCGGGCCCCGGAGAGTCCCAGGACCATGGTGACACTACTACAAATGAGCAGAAACGTCATAAAACCTGGTAAGGAAACCCCTAAATATGTCGCTGAATCAGGCCAGTTCGGACTACCAGCGCGAATCGCGCCATACCCGGCAAGTAGACCACCAAAAGACATGGCGTCGCCGGCGAGGAATACCCACATGCCAAGTTTTCCCCAGCTTTCTGGGGTAAGAGGAGACTCGGCTGGTTCAACGTCCGGATGTAGGACTGCAGCTGTTTCGTTCAAGGTTAACCCTCCTTTTGTTCAGGTAAAAAATGTAGTGGGACAATTGGTGCCGTATGCCGCGGGGGGCGCTGCGCTCGGCGATATTGATAAAAGAGCCAGCCACCGATCGAACCGACGACTAGAAAAGGGGCAGCCATCAGCAACAGGACGCTCCAAAAGATACCTTGAGAAAGGGGATCATCCCCCGTAAGGGCCGTCCGACACATGGCACATCCTTGCGCGAATGCATCGCTCGCGAAGAACTGGCCGAGCAACCACAACGTCAGAAGGGACAGACTTGGAGGAAAAAGTCCGACGAGCCGATGGTATGGAGTGCGTGTCCTATTCATAGTGTGAGGTTTGTCCTCTCAGTTCAGGTACACCAGGACAAAGAGTACTACCCACAGCGCGCCGACATAGTACCAATACATCCCACAGATTTCGATACCAACAAGGCGACGTGAGGAAAATCGTCCTTGTGTTGCCTGCCACAGGACTGCGAGCAGCCAGATAACTGCGACAAGCACGTGAGCCCCGTGGCAGCCAATCAAGACGTAGAAGGTTGCTCCATAGACACCAGTGGATACGGTGAGCCCATCGCGGATCAACTGGGTCCATTCGTATCCTTGTATAGTGAGAAACGTGATCCCGAGCAGCGCCGTTATCCCTAAATTTTTTATCAATCCCGGCTGATAATCAAGCCGAATATCCCTGATTGCTCGGTGCATAGTGTAGCAACTGAAGAGCAGGACAAAGGTATTGATCCAGGTCACTCCTACAGGCAAGTATAAGCTTGCGGATGGCCACGCGACGCTACCAAAGCGAAACACGACATACGCGCCAATCAGACCAGCGAAGAGCATCGTCTCAGCACCAATGAGCATCAACATCCCTAGGTGCGCATTGCTCACTGGAGGAGGGGAAACCGGGGATGAGGGAGGGCCACCGCCGAAACTGGGTGCACGTTCTATCTGAGTAAACTGCTCTAGCGCTTGATTGCTTGCTGTACCGCGGGGCATTGCGTTGTTATCTCCTCGCGACAGATTGACCTACGCAAAGATAATAAAAAACACTGTCGCAGTGAAGTAGGCAAGAATAAAAAGGATGAGTCCTACTCCCAACGCACGGTTGTGGGCTTGCTGTTGTAGGCGACTGATGAAATTCATGGTGCCCTTCGTGCGTTGCTAAAAAGATAATTTATCGAGAGCCATGACCGCTAGAAGAACGGGAAGGTAAACGAGAGAAACAAACACCAGCTTGCGAGCTGCCGCGCGTGAGCTGGCACGTGCAAGCCCAACTCCGTACCAGAGAAATATCACTCCAAGCGAGAGGGCAACAAAAAAGTACACGACTCCGGCGAGCCCTATGAGGGTGGGAAGAAGACCGACAGCGAGGAGCGCAAGGCAATTGCTCACAATCTGACGACCGGTGCTTTTCCCGTCGGGCTCAATCACGGGTAAGAGTCGAAATCCTGCCCGCGCATAGTCTTCTTGGTATAACCAACCAATCGCGAGGGAATGGGGAAGTTGCCAGAGAAACATGATGGTAAACAGCACCCACGCCTCAACATTGAACGACCCCCGAGCGGCAACCCAGCCAATGACTGGCGGGAGCGCGCCAGGAATCGCACCAACAAGACTACATAAAGATGTCTTCGGTTTGAGTGGAGTATAGGCAAAAAGATAGCTTCCAACAATGAAAGTGGTCACGATACTGCTTAAAGGGTTGACTACAATCGTAAGATAGAGCAGGCCTATAGCGGTCATGAGCGCACCGAACGCCAGGGCGTCAGTGGGCTGGAGTCTGCCGTCTGGAAGAGGGCGCAGACGAGTGCGTTGCATTTTCGCGTCAGCCTCACGCTCGATGACTTGATTCAAAGCAAGGGTTCCTCCAGCCGCAAGCGCAGTGCCGAACAAAGTATGGAGCAAGCAGAGATAGTCAGGTGTCCCCTGAGACCCAAGGTAGAATCCCACGAGCGTTGTGACCAGGACCATTACCACAACCCGGGGTTTCGTCAGTGCAAGAAAGTCTATGGTTCGACGTCGAGTACGATCAACGTCGATTTCGAGAGTCTCTGTTTGCGGTATCATACCGGTACGTGTTCAGAAACAAGCTGCGGCTGGGTGTCCTGAGGCGATTGATTCAACCGCTGATAGGCCCACAGGGTGAGCACTGCACACGCTACCAACATCAATGCCCCTACCACCACATGGCTTGTCGCTAATGCAATCACAACAGGACTAAGAAAGGCGCCTGATTCAGTGAATTTTCCTAAATAAGCGCCGAAACCAAGAACAAGTTGCAATACCAACAAACTCAGCAGGTAATGAGCAGAACGTGTGAGTGGACGTTGATCTGCATGGGACCGGCGCACTCGTGCGGCGAGCAGGATCACGTGTATCGAGACCAGGGCTGCACCAATAATGTGCATTTCGACCCATTCGCCGGTATGACGTACCAGCGCTCCTAAGATCAGTTGAAGATAAATAAATCCAGCGGTCAACAGACCAAGACGTTGCACCTTAGCGGCGTCGATGGCTGGTTTTCTCGCAGTTTCTTGCTTCCATTCAGCAGAAGTTACAACAGTTAAGACTGCCAGGAGAGCGAAAAATGCCTGGGCGAAGCAGGCGTGAATGATCGCCAGGGTGTGTTGCAAAAGCACAACACGTAAGCCGCCGAGAACGCCTTGCATAATCACTGCGCCAAGCGCGACCACTCCTAGCCAGCGAACGATCGGGCGGGCATCGGTACGCCATAATACAAAGGACAAGAGGACAGTCAGTACACCAACAAGAGAGCCAAGGAGTCGATGACTATGCTCGTAAAAAATACCTCCCACCATCTGCGACCACGGGAACAAGAACATATTGTGGCCAAAGGTCGTAGGCCAGTCAGGCACTGCCAGACCCGCCCCTGTACTGGTGACCAAACCCCCAACAAACAGAAGCGGGAGCGTCGCGATTGTCGTGACTAGCGCAAGGCGATGTGGCCACGGGGAGTCCTCTGCAACGCGACAGTGGAGGGATGTAGACATCGGAGCCTGTTCACTCATTAGTGCACCGCCGCCGCGGCTTCGGGTCCAAGGCGACGATCCTGTGGTAACCAATCCTCTTTGACGAGAGGGGAACTATATTCGTACGGGCCACGGTATACGGTTGGAATCGCGTCGAAATTCCCGTGCGGAGGAGGAGACAGAGCACCCCATTCTAGTGTGTTCGCCTGCCACGGATTGCGTTCCGCCTTTTTGCCAGCGAACAGACTCCAGAAGAAATTGAAGATGAAGACAAACTGCGAGACAAAGAGGCAAAAAGCGCTCATGGTAATGAAAACATTCCACCACTGCATATTGTGGAGAAATTCATATTGCATCGGATTGTAAATCCGCCGCATGTGTCCTGCGACACCAAGAAAATGCATGGGGAAAAATGCGGCATTAAAGAAAATATAGGTGAGCGCGAAATGGATCTTTCCTAGGGGTTCGTTCATCATGCGGCCAAATATTTTCGGGAACCAGTAATAGAGGGCAGCAAACATGCCAAAGATGATTCCCGCCACAACGTAGTGGAAGTGGGCCACGATGAAGTAGGTATCGTGGATAAAAATGTCTACTGGCGTTGAGGCCATATAGATACCGCTGAGGCCGCCGATCACAAAATTCGATACGAAGCCGAGAGCAAACAGCATCGGGCTAGTGAATTGGATATTCCCGCCCCACAACGTGCCAAGCCAGTTGAAGGTTTTAATTGCTGAAGGTACGGCGATGACCATCGTGGACAACATGAATGCCGTACCGAGTAAGGGATTCATCCCGCTGATAAACATGTGATGGCCCCAGACGACCCAAGACAGAAAGGCCAAAGCGATCATCGAGAACGCCATTGCCCGGTAGCCGAAGATCGGCTTGCGTGAAAAGGTCGAGAGAATGTCTGAGGTCACCCCCATGGCTGGTAGAACGAGGATGTACACTTCGGGATGACCAAAAAACCAAAAGAGATGCTGCCACAAGAGAGGTGAGCCACCACCTTCAGGCAGGAAAAAGCTGGTACCCATCGTCCGGTCGAATAACAGCATCGCCAGAGCTGCAGTCAAGACCGGCAAAGCCAAGAGGAGGAGGACTGCGGTGACGAACAAAGACCAAATAACGAGCGGCAGACGAAACCACGTCATGCCCGGCGCCCGCATATTGATGACCGTGGTAATGTAGTTAATCGAACCCATGAGAGAAGAAAAACCGAGAACCAGCAAGCTAATGATCCACAGGTTCACACCCCAATCCACGCCTGAGTAGGTAGCGTTGGCTGAAAGCGTGGCGTACATAGTCCACCCGCCACCCGCTGCCCCGCCCGGCACGAAAAAGCTATACATAATCAAGATGCTCGCTGGCACTGCTGTCCAGAAAGACAGCATGTTCAGCACGGGAAAGGCCATGTCTCGGGCGCCAATCATCAGGGGGATGAGAAAATTACCAAACCCGCCCACCATGAACGGCATAACCACGAAGAAGATCATGATGGTCGCGTGCATGGTAAACAAGGCATTGTAAAATGCCGGATCCATATGACCGTCATACATGTACGGCTCGGGAATCCACGTGGTAAAGGGGACCTGCGTTTCAGGCCAGGCTAACTCCCACCGCATCATCATCGCCATGAGCCCACCAAAAACGAGCATAAGCATGCTCATGAAGAGGAACTGCCTGCCGATCATTTTATGGTCGGTGGAAAAGATGTACGTACGAATAAACCCTAGCTCCTCGTGATGCACCTCGTGTGCAGCGTGCGCTGCAATTGCTCCTGCGTCGGCCATTGATAACCTCTCCTCGGGGATTTTGTTGTTGAACTTGACAGTTTATGAGTGTGTTTCAGTTTGCGCCGCTTGAGCCGCAGCCGATGGCCACTGCTCGCTCACCCATTTCTGGTACTCTTCCGGAGTGAGGACATAGAGCCAGCCTTTCATGCCAGAATGGCCAAACCCGCAAAGTTCGGCGCAAGGAATCTCGTATTTACCTGGTTTGTCGGCTTGAAACCAGCCAACGATCTCCCGGCCGGGGACAAGATCTTGCTTGAATCGCAGGTGGGGCAGGAAAAAGCTGTGAATGACGTCTTTCGCCTGTAAGATCACACGAATCGGCTTGCCGACCGGGACGTGAATGTCATTATCGATCTGTTTATCGTCTGCAGTGTTGAACTGACCATCCGGACCAGGATAGACGATCTCCCAGTTAAATTGCTTGCCAGTCACTTGGATGACCACATCAGTCTGTGGGATGTCAATTTTTAGCTCATCCCATTTGGCTTTACTGGCAAAACCTAAGCCAATGAAAACCAGAGCTGGGATCACGGTCCACATGATTTCCAGAGTCGTATTGCCATGAGTATAGGTCGCCTGGCGACCTTCCTTGTGTCGATACAGAAAAAGGAATATCACCATCAGTGCCGTTACCAAGATAAACGCGGCAGCGGTGATATAATAAATAAAGTAAAAGAGCGAATCGATGCCTGACCCGTAGGGAGAAACGTCTTCCGGAAGCCACCGTAGCATGAGGATTTTTCCCTCTTTTCCCGTGAGAATCGTCCCCTTTATAGCGAAAAACCGAGCCACCGCAAGGGGAGGGAGTTGCATGCTGGCGATACTTGATTTTCCTCACTGTTCAAGAACGCACGCAGCGAGATTTCCCTGTGACAATGCAGGAGAGTGCCGCCCTGAATTGACAAATTCTTTGGCGATCGTTAGTCTCTAAAAAGCTATGGAAAAAACAGGTCTTGATCAATTTCTTGAGATTATGCTCAAGCCAGATAATATCCCCATCGTTGGCTTAATGGTGCTGATATTTATTTTCTCGTGGCTGTCTTTTCGCGAGGCGCGCAAAAATGACCAACTGATCGAAGAAGGGCGTGCCGATGAAATCCTCAAAGAAATGCAGAAGTAGGGAGACCGTTAATGCCGTTCACTATCGTTGCCGAGAACTGTACTGGCTGTAGCGCCTGCGAAAAACGTTGTCCGACAAAGGCGATTAGCGGCGATCCGAAGAAAGCGTATTTCATCGAGCCTTCTCTGTGTATTGATTGCGGCGCGTGCGGAGTGATCTGTCCTGATGAGGCGATTCTCGACACGTTTGGTAATGTTACCCATGTACTGAAAAGAGCCGAGCGCCCCATCGCGGTTGTTCATCCAGACAACTGCAATGGCTGTGGGGTCTGCATCGATGTCTGCCCGTTCGACTGCCTGTATCCATCGCCTAACAATGGCCCTCAGTATCTTGGCAAGGTTGAAGTTGACGAGAAAACCTGCGTCGGCTGTAAACTCTGCGAAGAAGTGTGTGGTTGGGAGGGAGTCTATATTATGCCAACCGGCGAGAAAGAAGCGTTTCTCGCTTCCCTTGACAGTGAAGTCGAAGCCGCAGCGTAAAGAGAGAGCCTCCGGGGGAAAGAAAACCTCTTACTATGCGAAACGTTTCTTACAGGAGAGATTCGACAGGGAGCCACAAGGCTCCCTGTTTTTTTGTCAACTCCTAAATGATTTTGTTCAGTGGATACTCAATGATGCCGACTGCACCGTTTTTAATGAGCTGCGGGATGAGTTCACGTACGACCTCTTCGCTGATGATGCTTTCAATGGCAAACCACTCAGTTTTGTAGAGGGGGGACACGGTGGGGGCAGTAAGGCTGGGGAGCATCTCGACGATGACATCGAGTTGCTCTCGCGGAACGTTCATTTTAATGCCGACTTTTGCTTCAGCAGTGAGTGCGCCTTTCAAGAGCAGAGCAATCTGCTCGATCTTTTCTCTCTTAGCGGGGTGTTGCCAGGCAAGACGGTTGGCGATGAGCTGCGGATTGGAGGTAAAGAGTTCCCAGATGATCTTCAAGCCGTGGGCACGGATGGTGGAACCAGACTCGGTCACTTCAACGATCGCGTCAACCAAGCCTTCGGCTGCTTTGGCTTCGGTTGCCCCCCAAGAGAACTCGACCTCAACCGCAATCCGGCGTTCCGCAAAATAACGGCGGGTGTACTCGACGAGTTCTGTGGCAATTCGTTTCCCTTGCAGATCTTCGAGTCGCCGTATGGGGGAATCATGGGGGACGGCCAGCACCCAACGGGTGGGCTGAAAGCTCGCTTTCGAATACACTAAATCAGCGACGACCTCGATAGCTGAGTCGGTCTCCATGATCCAGTCTTTACCAGTAAGACCAGCGTCCAAGGTGCCTTGTTCTACATAGCGCGCCATTTCTTGGGCACGCACAAGCATGCAGCGCAGAGTCGGGTCGTCGATCGTAGGAAAGTAACTGCGTGAACTGGTGGTAATCTTCCACCCTGCCTTCTTAAAGAGATCAACAGTGGCAGATTCGAGGCTGCCTTTGGGGATGCCAAGTTTGAGAATTTCCATTATGCGCCCTTGCGGTATACCGTATCGGGGTCGAAGACTCGTTCCCCCTGCACCTGCCACTCGCCAGTTGTCAGGCGGTGTCTAAAGAAACAACTGCGATACCCTTCATGACACGCGGCCCCGCCATTTTGATGCACTTTGATGAGAACGGTGTCGGTGTCGCAATCCACCGCGATTGCCTGGACATCCTGCGTGTGGCCGGACGTTTCCCCTTTCATCCATAGGCGATCGCGCGAGCGACTGTAATAGTGGACCTTTCCAGTGCTCACGGTATTGTCCCAGGCCTCTTGGTTCATGTAGGCGAGCATTAACACCTCACCGCTCGTAGCGTCTTGTATGATGACTGGAACGATGCCGCCACCTTTCACAAAATCAATCGTAACCATGCTGGTTTCCTAACATAGGGAAAGAGGGGTCGCAAGCTGAGAAACTATGAAGAGTGTGTTACTTACGGGGAACCACGGAACAGCCCTGGGAGCGAGGCCGGTACCGACCGTGCTTCTTGCATCTGTTGTTCAAGCAGTTCAATATGGCGTCGCAAGAGCAGATCTCGATTGCGCAATATCTCAACCGCTTCAGGCGTAAGGCCGACCACTGCCTGCGCATCGCACGGGGCGACATAAGCCACCTCTGGCAGAGCGGGACGTTGGGGTAGGGCAACCGCCCCCAACGAACAGCCGGACATGAACAGAGACAACATCACCAACCCCTCTCTCATATGCGCTCCTCTGCCATAACTCACAACCTGCAGCATAGTCGTTCTCTTGGGACTCTGCTACATATGGCACCGACTGGAGCTGCACAAGCCAGAGAAGAGAGAAACAGAGATGAGGAAACTAATTGAAATTGCTCAGCAGCTCAACTGCGAGCTGCGGGGGGATGGCGAGCTTGTCATTGCTGGGGTCTCGAGCCTTGATCAGGCTGGACCTGATGATCTGACATTTGTTGCCAATAAGAAATACCTTGCGAAGTTGTCGCAAACGAAAGCAGCAGCAGTGATCCTTGCGCACGATGATCCTGAGGTGAACCTCCCTTCGTTGCGGACCAAGACTCCTTACCTTGCGTTTGCACGAGCTTTGGAACTCTTTTATCCACCCTGCCTCCCGCCAGAAGGAGTCCATCCCACTGCTGTCGTGTCGCCCAAGGCTCAGGTTGGGGCCCACGTGTCAATTGGACCATATACGGTAATCGGAGACGACGTGGTCATTGGTGCGTATGCCCGCATCTTCGCCCATGTGGTGATTTATCCCAACGTCCATATTGGCGACCAGTTTACCGCGCATGCTGGGGTGGTCATTCGTGAAGGGACATGGATTGGTGATCGAGTCACTCTTCAGAATGGGGTGGTGATTGGAGGAGACGGATTCGGCTATGTGCCTCTTCCTGACGGAGTAGCCTACAAGATTCCGCAGACCGGTACGGTGATGCTAGAGGACGACGTGGAAATCGGAGCCAACACCACTATTGACCGAGCCACAGTAGGGACCACAGTAATCCGCCGCGGAGCGAAGATCGATAACCTTGTCATGATCGGGCATGGTTGTGAAGTAGGGGAAGGGGCGCTGCTGGCTGCACAGGTTGGGTTGTCAGGGAGTACCAAGTTAGAAGCGCGGGTACAAATGGGAGGACAGGTTGGTACGGCTGGGCATCTGACTGTGGGTAAGAATACCATGGTTGCCGCCCAGAGTGGTATTCCGAACGATGTGCCAGCCAACAGCGTCGTAGGCGGTTATCCAGCGGTGGACATTTTCTCATGGCGTCGCTATGCTGCTGCCCTGCCAAAGTTACCTGCGATGCTCCGCCGACTACGGCGGGTTGAAAGAATGCTTGGCGTTCGGGAGGAACGTCTAGAAGAGTAGCGGTCGCTTTGACCGCCCTCACTCTCGACAGACCATCCTGTGGCACGGGTGAAACATCCATCCTCTTCATCGTCCCGTATCACAGAGCAGGAGGATCATGCTCTGCTCGACGCCATAGCGCGCCGCACCCAGGAAGCCCTCGAGCGTTTGTACGAGAAATATCAGGTTATGGTGTACCATCTTGCTTACAAGATACTCAATAACCGTGAGAGTGCCGAAGAGGTGGTGTATGAGGTATTCTGGCAGGTCTGGCGCGAAGCGGAACGCTATGATGCCCAGCGTGGCAGTGTTGGTGCCTGGTTAGCAACTGTCGCCCGCAGTCGCGCAATCGATGCCTTACGTGCGCGGAGGGGCAATCCAATAGCCGAAGAAGATATCGCTGCCTTCGCGGTTGCGACAGATCCGACCGACAACCCAGAAGCAGTGGTAAGCCTTGAACAACGAGCATTCCTGGTGCGCAATGCCTTAGCGAGCCTTTCTCTGGAACAGCGTGCGGCTGTCGAATTGTCATTCTTCAGTGGGTTAACCCATGCAGAGATTGCCGAACGCCTGGCCGAACCGCTCGGTACGGTGAAGACCCGCATTCGATCAGCCATGTTCAAAATACGCGAGCGGTTACGCCCGCTTCTCGGTGGTGACCGATGAACCACCAGGAAATCCAAGAGCTGCTTCCGCTCCATGTCCTGGGTGGACTCGATGACGAATCTACTCTGACGGTTGAACGCCACTTGGCAGACCCTTGTGACGTGTGTGCTGCTGAGTTGCGTGAGTGGCAGGAAGTTGTTGGATTTATTCCCTTGGGCTTCATCCCAGATGGACCGCGCGCGGCGGTAAAAGAGCGATTGATGACGCAAGTCCGTCAAGACCACGCCTCGCGGGTTATTCCTTTCCGACCGCGACGCTGGCGGTCTTCTTGGATAACGCTGCCTTTGGCTGCGGCTGCCGCTTTGTTCCTGGCAATTGGCGGACTCCAGTATCAGGAGGCAATGCAGACTGCTGCTGAGCAGGCAACGCAAACCGAGACCCTGGCTACGCTCCTTGCGCAAGAACAGGAAAAACTCGCGGGCCGTGAGGCTGAGATTCAGCAACTCAGTGCTCAGATGAAGGAGCAACAAATGCTGACAGAGGAAAAAACCCAGGCCCTGGCTCAACTCGAGACTTCTCTGACCGAACAACGACAGCTCGCCCTCCTGCGTGAACAAGAACTCGCACGTAGACAAGGAGAGATCACGCAAGGACGAATGACGACAACAACGTATGAACGCGAAGTGGCAGATCTGCGGGCTGAAGTCACCCGCCAGCGCGAAACCCTAGTCGGCAAAGAGCGAGAGATCCAGGAAATCCGAGCGGCTCTCGCCCAGCAACGGCTGCTGGTCGAAGCGAGCGTGCGCGAAGCCGAACAGGTGCGGGATGCTTTGGCTCGTCAACGCGGGGTCATTGAAGTATTGACCGCGCCGGGACTGAATATTGAATATCTGCGGCGGGCAAAACGCGGAGTAGAAGCCCAAGGCCATGTCTTATGGAACGAGCGGAGAAAAACGTGGCTGTTCTATGCTTTTGGCCTTCCTCAGCCGCCTGCGGGGAAAGAGTATCAGGTGTGGTTTATGACTGAGAGGGAGGGGCCGGTGAGTGCAGGGCTTTTTATGCCAGACCAGACTGGCACCGGTTCAGTCCTTGCTGCGCCTCCTTCGAAACTCTTTGGGAAAATTACGGCTACTGCTGTGACGCTCGAACCGGCTGGTGGACTGCCAAAGCCTTCTGGCGAGATGTACTTACGCGGATCGTTGTAGTGAAAAAGGGAAAGCGAAGAGCACAGAACGCAGGCGGTCTGGGTCAAGGTCTAAGGCGAGGCAGATGTTCTCAAACGAGAAGGGCCATGACCGATCCTGATCCAGCATCCAGCCTCGGGCTGCGTGAAAGGCAGGCCAGCTCTGTGCTCCCCGACCATCACGGTAGCGCTCTATACAGCCGATCGCGTCCATAAGTACGGCACGCATCAGCCGTTTTTCTGCTTGTTGATAGTGCAGTTGCGCCAAAAACGGGAGCAGCGACGGCTGTCGTTCCGTCATGTGAAAGGCAGAAGATAGGGTGCCGTTCCAAGTGTGAGTTCTCATCAGCGGGTACCTCGCTGCCTGAATTACGAACGCAAATATGGCTTGGATGTCAGCGCACCTGAGGGGGATCAACCGCATGCCCTGACCACCCCCGCCAGGCTGGGAGGCGAGCGAAACTCCGTTCCCTGGCCAATCCCCAAAGAGGATTGCCCCTTTTGTCCTTTGACAGAGAGTATACAAAGGAACATAATGTGCAGTAAGGCATAGTCGGGAGCGATCTGAGGGGGGGAGAGGTGCTGTGAGCACCAACCGTAGCCGAATGTTCTCCCCGCTACCCCGGAGGCGATAACGTCTGCATTCGGCTTCCATAAGGAGGGAGGGGCAGTGAACCGATTTCTTTCTGTCGTGGCATTAGCGCTCATGGTCCTACCAGGGCCGTCGACCGTTTTAGTCGAGGCTGCTGATCACCGCGAGGCTCCGCTGATAGACGCAGAACCTCCAGCCGACATTACTGATGTGTATGCTTTTCTTGACCCAAACGATCCTTCGCGCCTGGTGATGGCTATGGGGGTGAATTCGTTTGCTGTCCCTGCGGTTTCTGGGAGCTACTTTTTCGAGCCAGGCCTCCTGTATCAATTCAAGATCGACAACACTGGTGATGCGAGGGAAGATTGGGTAGTTCAGTTTGTATTCTTCGGTACTGGCTCCTCTCAACAAGTGAGGGTTTTGGGGCCTTTTCAGCC
>CAZCWX010000090.1:0-8160 GCA_964502465.1 uncultured Enterobacteriaceae bacterium
TTTTCTTGTGGTGACAGGCAATTCTGTCTCACTCTTAGCCTTGCTGTGACCACGATTCAGCCATACGATTCCCTTGATACTCTCAAAGATCGCCTCGATCAAACCCTGTCTCTTGCTCGCCAGTCTGGCGGAAATCGGATAAGAACAGAGAGTGACCTTGCTTCCTCAGCGAGCTCTGAGCAGTCAGCCCGAGTACTGCCTGAACAAGGGTCCTAGTCTGAAGCGAAGGCTAGACAAATCCATACAGCAAGTTCACTTTACTTGCCGGTTCAACGCCACCTCCTGCGGCGGGTAGGAAAGGAAAGCGCCTCGGCCAGTCGACGTAAAAACTGAGAGCGAGAGATCTCTTGGCCACCAAGACGGAGGAGATGGGGATTAGAAATCTGACAATCAATCATAGTGAATTGCCACTCAGCCAGCCGTTGGGCCAACGTGGCGAAGGTGACCTTGGATGCGTTGGTCTCGTATTTGAACATTGATTCGCCAAAAAATGCGCTCCCCAGGCTAACGCCATAGATTCCCCCAACTAACTGTCCATCTCTCCAGGCTTCGGCAGAATGCGCAAAACCAAGGTGATGAAGAACACAATAGGCCTCAATCATCTCCGGGGTAATCCACGTCTCTTGCTGTTGTACCAGCCGGCTTGCAGCACAGGCATGAATGACTTGGGGAAATGCCTGATCGAAGGTTACAGTGAAACGCCTTTGTTGCAGCAATTTCTGTAAGCTACGGGAAACATGGAAACGTGTAGGTTCAATAATGCAACGTTGCGGTGGACTCCACCATAAGATCGGGTCTCCTGGCCCATACCACGGAAAAATTCCCAGGCGATAAGCGAGCAATAGACGTTGGGCGCTAAGGTCGCCTCCTATGGCCAAGAGCCCTGTCGGGGTTGCCCATTCGGGGTCAGGAAAAATCAAGTCTTCGGTCAGTTGGTAAATTGGCATCATTCATTCATCCAGCAGGATGAGTGACGAGCGGTGTAGGTTCTGCAGACTGCGAGGGTGATTTCATGTCTTTCGCTTTGAGTTCTGTTTCGTGTTCTATAATAAAAGCACGGATCTCGTCTGTCATCTCCAATAATTTCCACCATTGCTCTTTATAGAGGGTGACAGGAAAGCGCCCAAGGCCATAGACCGAAACGGCACCTTTTTCGCTCACTTTGATGGAGACTTTTTTGGCGATTTTCGCTTTCAGTGCCTCATTTTCGGCTTTGAGCCGTTCGAGTTCTGTTTGTATATTTTCTTCTGCCATGGACTCCTCCTGTTATGATAATGCTGCATTTTTGGCCACTTGATGCGCAGTTTCAGCAATGAAAACGGCGCGCTGGTTAAAGTCTGCCAAACGCTCGTCTCTCAATTGCCCGTTGCGGTAGAGCACGAAGAGCTGCATTACAACGATAGCTGTCTTCCACAGTGCGAATGTTTCATAGAATGAGATAGCACTGACGTCTCGGCTACTCTGTTCAGCATAACGTTGTATCAACTCAGCACGGGTGTAAAATCCAGGCAAGGCAGTAGGTGCCTGCGAGAAAGCGTGCCGTTCAGGTGGATCGCTGGCCTGGGTCCAGTAATTAAGGAGTATGCCAAGGTCGACAAGAGGATCACCAAGAGTGCACTGGTCCCAGTCGAAGAGTGCAACAATACGAGAGATGTCTGTCGGATCGACCATGAGATTATCAAGTTTGTAGTCATTATGGAGCAGAGTTGGGGCCTGCGATAAAGGAAGATGCGCAGATAACCAATGACCAAGTTCGTCGAGTAAAGGAATGCTTTCTGCTTTGGCCCGCTCCCAGCGTTTGATCCAACTATTGACTTGGCGCTCGATAAAACCCTCTGGTTTTCCCAAGGTCGCTAAGCTTACAGCATTATAATCTATTGCATGTAGAGCTACGAGGGTATCGACAATCGCTTCACTTAGGTGACGATACAGGTCTGGTCTATTCAGATACATGGATGGCATTTCTTTATGAATAACCAGACCGCGCCGACGTTCCATGACAAAAAAGGGGGCTCCGAGGACGCTTATGTCCTCACAATAAAGAAAGGGCTGGGAAGCTGGCGGAAAGACTGGCCAGAGTGCTGATAACGCACGGAACTCCCGCCCCATATCATAAGCACCAACTGCTACCGGGCCGCTTGGCGGCCGGCGCAGAACGTATTCCTGATCACCAAAGCGTAACAAATATGTTAAGTTCGCATGTCCACCAGCAAACTGCACGACTTCAAGAGGACCGGCAGTATTGGGCAAGCGCCCGCGCAAAAAACGATTAAGAACATCAAGGTCAAGGCTGGCCTCTGGACGAACCGATACTGTTTCCGGCTCGGTCCATCCTGGAGGAGTATGGCTCATCATGGAATGCTCCTTTGGGGATGTGGTTGGACGTGGTCTTTAAGTGGTCTTTAACATGAGAGAAAAGGGCAAGGCAATCAAGTAAGCTGCTGAGAGTCCAACGAGCGCCTATCCTATATACGTCGTCATAGCGGAGCTTGCAAAAGCTTGCTAGCCGGTAATCCTTCTGCCGAGAAGAGATCTAGGGGGGAGTTGACGCTAGGTTTTTCTTTTTTTACTAATAGTAACAATTATTATTAAGGAGGCAAAACAATATGGCCAAGTCCTTAAATGGCACAAAGACACACGAAAACCTCAAGCACGCATTCGCTGGTGAATCGCAGGCGAATCGTCGCTACCTCTACTTCGCCCGCCGAGCAGATATTGAAGGCTATCCAGATGTCGGCGGCTTGTTCCGTGATACGTCTGAAGCGGAAACTGGTCATGCCTTTGGTCATCTTGATTTCCTTAAAGAAGTCGGCGATCCGGCTACTGGTGAGCCCATTGGTGACACCACAAAGAATCTGAAGGCAGCGGTAGCGGGTGAAACCTACGAATACACCGAAATGTATCCTGGCTTCGCAAAAGCTGCTCGCGAAGAAGGGTTTGAGGAGATTGCTGAATGGTTTGAGACCTTAGCGAGAGCTGAAAAGTCTCATGCCGGTCGTTTTACCAAGGGTCTTGAAACCCTCAATCAATAGTGGAACGGAGAAGGGCACGGCTACCGTGCCCCTGCTCAGTTGTCGTGGAATGCTATGCAGAAAGTGACATTAGATGAGATTATGGGGCTAGAGCGTTACGAGCGGATTCGTGACGAATTCCGCCGCCGTGTGATTAACTTGAAAAAGAATCGGCGCGTAGGCGTTGGAGACCGGATTACCTTCGTTTTCGAGAACCATGAGACGGTTCTGTTTCAGATTCAGGAAATGCTGCGGGCTGAGCACATCACTGACATCGATAAAATTCGCTTTGAAGTCGATACCTATAATGAACTTATCCCTGCTGATGGAGAGCTGTCTGCCACTATGTTGATCGAGATCACGGAACAAGAGCATATCCGACCAGAGTTAGTGAGACTCATCGGGGTCGACAAGGCAGTTTCTTTGCGTATCGGCGACAGGTTCATCGTTCCAGCGGAGTTCGAGCCCGGCCGCAGCAAAGAGGATAATCTGAGCGCAGTACAGTATGTCCGCTTCCCCTTATCTCCTGAAGTCCGAACCGCGTTTAAGGATGACCGGCAGGAGGCGAGGATCGTGATTGATCACGCGAATTATCAGGCGCAAACATTACTCAGTCCTGAGGTGCAGCGCTCTTTAGCCGCGGAATTATGAGGAGGTGAGGAAGCTGCACAGGGTAAGCTCATGATTCGTGATGTTCGCAAGCGTGCGACTCGACAACTCGCCACAGTGTACGATGCGCTCCAAGGAGATCACTCTCATCCAAACGCTGATGAGATCTATCACCGGGTACGCAAAAAACTCCCGCATATCAGCCTTGGCACCGTCTATCGAAACTTGCAACGGCTCGTTGAAGAAGGGAAGATCCGTGTATTTCTCTTAGGTGAACGGGTGGCTCGATACGATCCGATAATCGAGGAGCACGATCATTTTATCTGCCAGCAATGTGGGCGGGTGGAAGATGTGTTATTGGAGCGGGATCGGCGGGTGAATCTCGCACCTCTGCTAAAGGAAGGGTTCGCTATTACGACACATAGTCTTGCGATTCACGGACTGTGTCGGCATTGTGGACAGAAGCAGAAGAGAAGGGGAAGAAAATCACAGGAAAGAAACAATCACCTTACGAGAAAGTAGGGGGAAAGGTTTGAAGAAGGGAAAAAAGATATGGGACGTAGAACATAAGAAGTGGAGACTGAAGAGACTGAATAAGGTATCAGCGGACAGAGGTAAAAAGAACCCATAAGAGGAGGAGGTACCCCGTGGACATAAATGATGTATTGCAGGTGCTCTTTCGCTGGATCCATTTCTTAGCAGGAATTACATGGATCGGCCTATTGTACTTTTTCAACTTGATTAATGCTCATGTGACTGCTGCTCTTCAGCCGCCTACCAGAAGAGAAGTTGTTCCTCAATTGATGCCACGCGCGCTGTGGTGGTTCCGTTGGGGGGCGATGTTTACGTTTTTGTCCGGTCTGCTGTTACTCCTTTGGAAGTACTTTGTCATTCCAGATTCAGGTGGGTTTTCAGCTCTCTTTGGCTCAATCTCTGGGCTATGGATTACCCTGGGCGCGCTTCTTGGCACGATCATGTGGTTCAATGTCTGGTTTATCATCTGGCCAGCTCAACAGAATCTGATCACTTGGACGAAAGAAGGTCAAACGCCACCCGAGCAACCTGCTGTGGCCAAACGTGCCCTCTATGCTTCGCGAACGAACACCTTCCTTTCCGTGCCGATGCTCTTCGGTATGCTGGCTGGGGCTGGACATTATCCTGTTCCATTTAATTTACTATGGCTTATTATCGTTTTAGGCTTGGGTTTTGGCCTAGCGTATTACATAATTTTTAAATTTGCACCGGGTGTGGCAAAAACTTGGCCGTGACCAATTGCTAATCGCCCGTAGGCAGGTGCCCAAGTCCGTTGTCAGTCATCAGTAACCAGTTGTCGGCAAAAGTGGATCCGCTCAGACACTTACCCCTTTTAAACCGGAGACTGGCTACTGACACCTGGCCACTCTTCTTTCTTCACTCTGCGGCGAAGACAAACTCAATCTTCTTGTTTTCTTTTTCGCCAAGCGAGACCTTCTGGGAGCGAGTGCCGAACCGCTCGTGCCAGGTTGCGATTGTAGACTCTCCTGGAGGAAGATTTTTCAGTGTGAAGCTGCCATCCGCTGCGCTCAGAGCAAAGTAAGGATGATCGAACACCCCCAAGTATGCCTTCATCCAAGGGTGGATGTCACATTTGATCTCAATCATTGCCTCCGGGGTGTCTACGGTGATAGTGCGTGATGCCCCTTTAATTCCTAAACTAAAATTCCATGCCCGTGAATTTTTTGGCAGGCCATGCACGTTATGGGCTATTGGATCGCTATTGACGAAACGAAGCGGCTGATCAACTTGGGCCCCCATAATGCGTGGCAGAAAGATGCATCCTTTCTGGTCGCTGATGACCGGTTCGGTAGGAACCGTGAATACGCGATTTCCTAGTCCTTCTTTCACGTACACTACTGCATTTTGTAGCTTGCCTTCATTAACAAGAATATCTCCTGCGTAGACACGTCCGTTATGTTGTGATGCACATTCAGACCAACCTCCGAGCCTCAACACACTTTGTTCGGGAACTGGACCTTCAAAGCGTACCAGCCCGGAGATGGTCCCGGTAGTGGACAGATCTAGGGGGGTGGGTTGCCGAGGTGGTTTCGCTGGCTCTCCTCCACAAGAGGAGAAAAGGGTCAAGAGCATTCCTGCGCTTAAAAAGATCCAGTGGGTGCGTTTTGTCATACTTCTTCTGATAATTCTGATAAAGGGATTGGTTACGAATGTCGTAGCGACTTATTAATTTCGGCATTCAAAAATGTGGAGGTTCGCTGTGCTGGCGATCCTGAGGTTCTATCTGAATCGTAATATGGTTAATGCCGAAACGTTCCTGAATCGTTTGTTCTAAAGTGTCAAGGAGTATATGGTTATCACAGGTTCCATCAGTAACAGCATGTGCAGTGAGGGTAAATAACCCAGAGGTGAGTGTCCAGATATGGAGATCATGAATCCGCTCTACTCCTGGAAGCTTTTCAAGAGATCGCTGGACTTCTGCTAGATCGAGATGGCGTGGAGTGGCCTGCATCAGGATGTCGATGGACTCACGAACGAGGCTGAATGAACTCAGCAGGATCAGTAAACTGATTCCCAAACTAATGGCTGGGTCGATCCAATACCATCCTGTCCACAGGATAAGCAGGCCGGCGGTAATCGCACCTACCGAGCCTAACGCATCGCTGAGGACGTGTAAGAACACGCCGCGTACGTTTAAGTTAGCGAGATGAGCTCCATGTAAGATCCAAGCAGTGAAAAGATTGACCGCGAGTCCGATACTCGCAATGAGTACCACACCTTGCCCTTGCACTTCGGGTGGAGAGAAGAATCGATAGTACGCTTCGCGGAAGATGATACCTGCAACTAACCAGAGGGCCAGACCGTTGAGAAAAGCAGCGAGAATCTCAGCTCGGTAATAACCAAAGGTCTTCTGAGAAGTCACCGGCAGGGTTGCTATGTAAGCAGCGAACAAAGACAGTCCCAGAGCGGTAACGTCGGATAACATGTGTCCAGCATCTGAGAGAAGGGCAAGGCTGTTTGTGAGCCAGCCGCCGATAAACTCAACCAAACAGTACCCGCCAGTCAGACTCAAGGCGAGCCACAAGAGCCTTCGTTCCTGGTGCCGGGGGTGGGAGGTCATACCAATTCTGTGTCTCGTGACAACCGACACACGAGAAAAGATTCTCCTTATGTGTAGTTACATTGCTGCAGGTCTTTTCATCGCTTTTTCTCCCATGCCATCTGGGGCTGGTATAGCGAGGATCAAAGCGAAGGCTACTAGCCCTGTAATCAGGCCGATGGTTTGGCGACGTTCATATCGAGACGGTCTACTGATGCTCATTCAAGAATTAGGGATAGGGGGTTAGCTGAATTTTGGGGCGTCTGACGCTCTCGGGAAAGCAAAGGCACTAGACAAGAGACGAGCGAGTTCTTGGGCAAAGAGGCGATGCAATCCTGCGGGTCGGCACCCTGCAGCTGCTGGATGGCCACCGCCGCCGAAAAGTTGGGCTAACTGTGACAGATCAACATCGCAGTCCGGTGATCGACGCAAACTGACACCTTCTCCCTTCAAGTCAAAAAAGGCGAAAACTGTTTTGGTTGCATTTTTCCCCCATGCATCACCAATCTCACTCGGGTGCCCTTCACAAATAGCAGCAACAACAGCGTACGGAGTACCGGGCACGGAAAGACTCACCCGGCTCTTCTCGGCGAGATCGAAGCTATATTGGATTTCACGCAAGGCCTTTTCAAGCGCCGTCCGCATGGCTGGTGTGTATGTGACCCCCGCGTCGATATCAAGAAGGGCATGATAGCCCTCGATGCTGTCACGATCTGCTCCCATTGTACGGATCGTGAGGGCCAACTCACGTGAGCCAGGGATTGCATGAATCCATCGATCGTTGTCATCTGCCATGGCCATCACTGGAGCGAATGCAGCAAACTGCTCATTGGGCTGACCTGAGGCGGCGAGCTGTTTGTCCAGATATTCGTATACTAATCGCGACGCGGCAACCTCTTCGCTGATCACTTGGTCAGCGAATGGGACATCTATCTCGCCGGCGACATAGCGCTTGATTGCTGTACGGTGGTGGTCAAACCAGTAAATCTTGACCCCGTGTACGGCGAGATTACGAAGATGGGCATCGGTTTCTTTCTCTGTCCAGGAAATGTCGGTAATCCATAATTCACTTCCTGGTGGTGCTGCCTCAAGACTGATGGAACGGATAACTTCATTAATACGGTCGTTTCCTGAGAAGTGGGGCACAATAGGAGAGGTGGATCGAGAACGCGCTACCGCGACTGCAGCGGTGACACCATCGAGACAATATGGACCATGGCTAACGATATGAACGGGCGGAGCCTGATGAGCTTTTTTCTTCATAGAAGAAATGTATCACAGGCAGAGGAATTAAGTGAGGCAGGGACGAGGGGTTGGAGGAGAATAGCAAAAAATATCCCTCTACGTATCAATTCCTATCCCGTTCGTACTGCTTCCATAACCCTTTCTATATCTAGTACCCGTGGTCCATTCCACGACAGTCCGACCTGCCAGTGGTCTTCCGTG
>CAZCWX010000091.1:0-4510 GCA_964502465.1 uncultured Enterobacteriaceae bacterium
TGGTTCAGTCCCATAGTAAGAATAGATTTCCTCTGCCCACGCCTGGTCTGCCATATTGGGCCACTTGTCCTTATCGAACCCCGGCGCCTGTTTGAGGCGAGCCTTCTCGACGTTGAGCACGAAGCATTTATTCTTCGTGTCGAGCGTCAAAGCGTTCCACGGTACCGCGAAAAACTTCTCGCCCATTCCCAGGAACCCCCCGAAGGACAACACCGCATACGCAACTCGGCCGCTACGCATGTCCAGCATGATTTCCTTGATGTCCCCCAAATGGTCGTCCTGATGGTTGTAGACGTCGTTGCCAATGAGGGTTTCGGCCCCCATGAGGGTGGGGCCGGGGCCCCCGTGCGTGCCTTTGTACATGCCATAGACATCGCGTTCTTCGTAGCTCATGTCCCTCTCCTTTCAAAAAAGTGATTGCGAAGTACTTCGTTCCCCAGGAATGTAACGCCGACAACCCGCGCCGTCTGTGATATTCGTGCGCAAAATGTTGGAATCGTGCGACAATCGGATAGGAAGGGAGAAAAACGTACCCCAAGCGTTCCGCTCTCCGCCACTGGTCCCAGCTGGCGGCAGAGGTCGTCGTTGCCAACTTCCACGGTGGTTAGTCCTAATCCGTATGGATCTTCCACCTCCAGAATGCGACGGCCGGTCAGAATATCCCGAGCTGCCCCGACTGCGGTTGCCTCCATTTTGTCCACGATAGCCGTGCCGAACGGTATAGGTAGTGACCACTAATTAAATACAAGTCAGGTGCCGTGCTAACTTTGCTCTTATTCAACTCAGCGTCTGTAAGCTTTTGATTTTGCAAGACTGTTTCACAGAAAAAATGTCCTAAATATTGCTTGTTCATACTTTCCTCCACAAACCTCTCGCCGCCGCATCCGGGCGCTCATGCAACCAACCATCGAGCGAGCGGTGTGTTCTGTATAAGAAGGGCACCGCGTATTGCTGGAGCGCAGCTTTCCCAATCGTGTGGTGCCGCCCTTCGTTGTAGGCCATGATGACTGTGCCGTCTTTCACCCCCTGGGCAAAGTGCCGGCAGGCGGCCGCGCGCATCACCGGGTCCCCGGCATCGCCGAGGATGAGCAGGCGGCGGAGACGGGCCAAGCGGTCAGGACGGAAGGTGTTCACGAGGTCAAACTCCCGCTGGAATGCTGACTGCCCGGCAATAGCCTTGTGGGCTTGCAGCGTGAGCCCCCCGGCGGCTGCGGGATTCAAGAGGCCACTCAAAAAGCCCAAACCTGGGAATACTGTGTCGATGTTCAACATCCCGTTACAAATGTCGCCACTGCACGCCAGCAAAATGCAATGGCTGATTCGGGGGTCACGCTGGGCGGCCACGACGGAAATGAGGCCGCCCAGGGAATCGCCGACCACGGCATAGTCCTGCGAGGCGAAGCGCCTGGATTGCTCAATAAGTTTGTCCGCGGTCTCATCAATCATCAAACACAGGTCACCAAACGTCAGGGTGGCGAGTCGGGTTGCTAATTCAATCAGATTGCCGTGGTAGAGGACTTCAATGCGGGTGATGGTGTGCCCCAGAGGGTTAAAGACTTCCTCGATCTCGGGCTGCGCCTGCCGCGAGCCCCCCATACCATGCGTATAAATTATGTTCATATCAACGACCTCCAATCGTTCATCAGGAAAGTAACGCCGACCATGCCGATGACGAGGGCAATCATGGCCGCGGCGTGGAATCTCACGTTGCCTTTCTTCGCTCGGCCAGGTGCCGTGCCCACTCCAGGTCGCGGTGCGGCAGCTCTGTAGCCCACCCCAACTCCTGCTTCCCTGCCCACTCGGCCCACGGCCCTTGCTTCCCCCCGGCCTCCCACTCGGCCCGCTCGTGGTCAGCCATTCGCCCTTCCGCTGCTCAAGCCATTCTTGCTTGTGGTTCTCTACCTGCTCTTGCTGGGTTGTCGTATCGGGCGTAGTGTAGGGGTCGCTCTTCATCAACATGTCCCGGCACTCTTCATGGTGCTTCAACTTTATCTTCGCGGATGCGGCGTAACCCCACAGCAATCTCCGGCTCTACCTGCTCGGCCAGGTGTATCCACTCCAGTAACTTGACGCGGTCGCGCTGCGCCTCGTCCACGTCTAGGCGTAGACACTCCCAACTGTTGTTCCCCCTTGCGGGAGTGTAAGAGAGCTGAGGGAGGTTCCCGCCCAAGGCGAGGATCTTCTCCTGCAGCCATGGAATCTGCGCCTGTGCTTCAGCGGCAATCCGCAGCAGCCTCTCACGAAATTGGGGTAATACATCCGGTGGGCATGCTGAGTGTACTGCGCTACAGCACGGGCTTCTGCGCGGTAGGTATCACACATGCCCTCGAGCAACGTCTGGTGGTCATTTGGGTCGAAGGCCGCCAGAAACCGGCACCAGCCGGCGAACAACGAAGTGAGGATAGACATAGTTTACCTCTTTTATTCTCACAAAGGGGAAAGAGCGGTGGCGGCTCCGAAAAGGATCCCGTTCAGTCTACCGGTACGTTTTTTCTTCGCTCGGTCGCTCTTTGTTCCGGTGACAAGCTGCGGCGGTTAGCGTCCTCCTCTGACACGCCGCCGCTGTTTCTGCAGTGTGTGCGGATGGGAGTGGCTCCAGCGCTTCAGCCTCTGCCGTATGGACTCCGGCTCCAACCCGAGTACGTCACAGATGGACACGAAGGAGAAGGGCCAGTGGGCGTCGTCACTCGAAAACCACTCCTCGGCCTCGCGCGCCATGCGCTGGACGCGCCGTCCCTCAGCTTCAAACTGCTTCTGAAAACACGCAAGTGCATCTTCGAGTACGGCATGCATCAATGCCGCCTCTGGACACAGAGTGTAGAGGCTCACCCGAGGGCTGAAAAACTGTGCTGGGAGCACACAAGTATCGGACAGCCGTTCCTGCCAGAGATCCCGGTCGGCAGACCCGGGTAGCACCGACCCTGCGGGCGCGGGCTGCAGTGAGCGGTTTGGGTAAGCAGGGGAGTATGTGGTGGGGTACATGAGTATGACGCCTCCTTGGTTGTCGTTTCTTTCAGGTTTCAGAGAAAGGCCGCGCGAGAGGATCGGGAAAGCGGGTTGTGTTTTCCTTCCTGCTTGTCCCTTTCTCTGACGGCCCATTTTCCTCAGTTGGCCAGGTGGAGGAAACTGTTGCTGGTTAACGCATCCTGCATGGTATCCGCCGCCTTCTCCGCTGTGTCTTTCTCCTTCCTTTCCACTTGATCTACCTGCTCTTCTCGCTCGAGGCGGTTGTCATCCACTGGCGCCGCGTGCTTGAGATAGCGGTAGTAGTCGCTGTCGGTTGTGAGAATCAGCACGGAGTTTGTGTTCCCTCCCTCGCTGTAGATTTCCAGCGTGCGCGAGAAGGCGTAGAACTCGGGATCGCGACTGTACACCTCACCATAGATGCGTGACGCCTCAGCGTCGGCCTCGCCTCGAACCTCCTGCACCTGCCGGTAGGCAGTGGAGCGGATCTGGCGGAGATCCTTCTCCATAGCCCCAAGGATCTCCGCACTCTGCCCTTCTCCTTCTGACCGGAACTGGGCGGCGATGCGCTTGCGCTCGGAGATCATCCGAGCGTAGACTCTCTCGCGCACGCTCTCGATGTAGTCGAGGCGCTTGATGCGCACGTCCACCAGCTCGATCCCGTATTGCGGGATGATCTTCCGGGCCTCGGCCAGGATGGTGCGGGTGATCTCCTCCCGTCCCCGGGTAATCTCCTTCTTGATCTCCTCCTCTCGCTCCGCTGGAACTTCCTCCAGCGCCTCTTCCTCGGGAATCTCCCAGGAGGCACTGCGGACGAGCTCGATGAGTTCGCTGCTCGACACCTGGTCCCGAACCACAGAGTCGATAATGTCGTCCAGCCGTGACTGCGCTCCCTCTTCAGTGGCCACGCTTTCCAGAAACTTCTTGGCATCGGCGATGCGCCAGCGCGCCGTGGTGTCCACCCAGATGAACTCCCGCCCTTTGGTGGGAATCTGGTTCGGGTCGCCATCCCAGATGAGAAGACGCTTCTCGAAGCGTCGCACCCCTTGCACGAACGGGAGCTTGATGTGCAGCCCCGCCTCGGTCACCGGCTCACCTACAGGCCGGCCGAACTGCACAATGACCGCTTGCTGGCCCTCCTCCAACGTGTAGAAGGTGCCAGAGAATACGAGGAATATAGCCATCACGAGGACGAGGATCGATACCCGTAGCGCTGTTTTCACGGCGACCTCCCTTCAGTAGGCGGTTTCGGACCCGCTTCCTTCGGACTCGATTCCAAGGAAAGCCAGGGCACCAGGGCCTGCTGGTCATTATCCACGATATACAGCCCCTTCATCTCCGCCATAAAGTGACTCAGGGCCTCCAGATGCAGACGCCGACGCGTGACCTCTGGGGCTTGCTGATACTCGGTCAAGATGGCCTGGAAGCGGGTCGCCTCGCCACGCGCCCGGTTCACCCGCTCGATGGCGTAGCCTTCAGCCTCGCTAATGCTCCGGGCCGCCTCGCCTCCAGCCTTGGGAATTTCTCGGTTGGCCTGCTCTTGGGC
>CAZCWX010000092.1:0-3223 GCA_964502465.1 uncultured Enterobacteriaceae bacterium
TGAAGGGTAGAGAGGGGAGGCGTCATTCCCGCGCAGGCGGGAATCCAGGAGGCGTAACTCGAAGTCCGCGCTTAACAAGTCTGGATGCCCGCCGGAGGCTGTCCTGAGCCCTTCGACTTTGCTTCGCTACGCTCAGGACAGGCGTGCCGAAGGGCGGGCATGATGGAAACGAGTCCCTCAAAATCATAAGGAGATCACTATCATGAGTGGAGTAAAGATCGGTATTGGCTTTGGGCAATGGAAATATGGGTTGCCAGATCCGGAATCGCTCTGCCAATACGCAGAACGTGCCGAAGCGGTCGGTTTGGACTCGATCTGGTTATCCGATCATATTGTTACGCGTAATCCAACGTTGGATATTACCTGTCTCTTTGCCATGATCGCTGCCCGTACCAGGCGCGTGAAAATGGGGCCGAGTGTGCTGACGCTGCCCGCTCGTCATCCGGTTCAGGTTGCGAAGACCTATGCCACACTCGATTATCTGTCGGGTGGACGAATGGTGATGGCCGTCGGCAGTGGCAGCGATGTGCGTGACCTGGTCGCTTGTGGTGTGCCTCCTCAGGAACGGGGCAAACGGTTGGATGAGGGGATCACGATCCTCCGTAAGCTCTGGACAGAGTCCCATGTCACCCATCACGGGCAGTTTTACCACTTCGACGATGTGACGATCGAACCAAAACCCCGGAAAGGATCATTAGATATTTGGATCGGTGGCAAAAGTGACGCCATTCTCAAGCGGGTGGTCCGGCTCGGAGACGGCTGGTTTCCGGCTTTGACCAGTCCAGAAGAATTCAAGCGGGACATGGAGAAATTGATGGCATATGGTGAAGAGTACGGCCGTCCGATAGACCCACGTGAGGCTGGCGTGCTGCTCTTGACCCATGTGAGTCAGGATCGGGCGGCTGCCTGGAAGACGGTCGAACCGTATTTGCGAGGACTTCCGATGCCGCCTGAAGATGTTGCTGCGCGGTGCGTCGTCGGCACTCCGCAAGAATGTGTGGAAAAAATCCAACACTTCATCGCGGCCGGCTGCGTCAAATTTGTTCTCCGGCCTGCGTGTCCACTCGCCGAGATCATGACGCAGATCGAGTGGTATGGAAAAGAAATTCTCCCCCACTTCAGCGCCTAAGAGGGAGCGCGGGCTGCCCTGACTCTTGTCCGTTTGATCCTCACAAGCAACATTGACAGCCAAGAAACCTCAGGAGTATGGTGCCAGACTGAATCTGACATCTTTGCAGAGGAGGACTGCCCATGGTGCACGACATGATTATTTCTGGCGATACCCATATTGTCGAACCGCCAGATCTGTATGCCAGCAGGATTACAGGGAAGATGAAAGGGCGTGTGCCGCGCATCAAAAGGCAAAAGATGGCGGATGGGAGAGATTTTGACGCGTGGTTTATCGGCGATACGCAAGTCGTCACCCTTGGTGCGGTCACGCAAGCCGGACGCCGCTTTGAAGATACCTCGAAGATCGATTTCGTCGGTGTGTGGGAAGATGTGCGGCAAGGAGCCTATGAACCGCACGCGATGATCAAAGAACTCGCAATCGATGGCATTTGGGGAGCAGTAGTCCAGCCGAGTCAAGGCCTCTTTTGGTACCACCTCGACGATAGCGAACTCCTCTCCGCTTTGTGTCGAGCGTACAACGAGTGGATCGCCGATTTTTGTCGGCCGTACCCTGGTCGCCTACGAGGCATTGGCATGATCAACGTCGATGACGTTGCAGAAGCGTGCGAGGAACTGGAGCGATGTGCCACACTTGGGCTGGGCGGAGTGTTCATTCCCGTGACTCCGCTTCCAGGGCGACCCTATCGTGATCCCATGTATGAGCGTTTCTGGGCCACTGCGCAGGATGTGGACCTGCCGCTCCTCATGCATCTGGCAACGCAGCGGGCCAATGTGCCTGGGTGCGAAATCTCGATTAGCTTCAAAACCTTTACCCCTGCTGGTCTCCGTCCAACGCAAGACTACTGGGTGCGCTACGCCCTGACCGACATGATTTTCGCCGGCGTCTGTGAGCGGTATCCACGGCTACAGGTTGGTTCTGTCGAGCATGAGATTTCCTGGGCGCCGCACTGGCTGAAGCAGATGGATTACACCTACAAAGAGCGGCCAGTGTACAGCGGCTACAAATCAAAGGAAGGGTTGCTGCCCAGTGACTACTGGCGCCGCAACATGTTCGCGGTCTTCCAGGAAGATGATGTAGCGGTACAACTGCGTCACCGCATTGGCATCGACAATCTGCTGTGGGGCAATGATTTCCCCCACTCTGAATCCACCTGGCCGAAGTCTCAAGAATTCCTCCAGCAGATGTTTCAGGAGGTTCCGGCAGAGGAGAGGCGAAAACTCCTCCTGGACAATGCGGTCAGAATCTTCCGTTTCGCTCCAGACGAGCGGGGGGCTCAGTACCCGATGCAGAGCCGGGAAGATGAGGAAGCCGGCTGCTAACACCCTGTGGCAAGACTGAGGGGCACAGTCAAAGGGCGGAAATCCATAGTACGTTCATGGTTCAGCCAGCAAAGGAGGGTTTCTCATGGCACAGACACAAGAGTTCATGGTCAGTTGCGGCACCACAAAAGCACCTGCCCATTTATCAGTCGAACGCACGCGCATTCCGCCAGGGCCGCCGGCCTCGGCAGCACCACTGCCCGATGCAGCAGCCGCGTTTCGTCGGGCGCTGGAGAATCCGGTTGGCATGCCGCCGCTGGAAAAGCTGGTGCAGAAAGGTGCCAAAGTAACCATTGGCATTCAGGACGGTCGTGCCACGCACTACCATCCTGAGGACCAAGACTTACGCATTCTTGGGCTGCCAATCCTGCTGGAGTTATTGCAACAGTCTGGCGTACGGCCTGAGGACATCCAGATCAAGGTCGCTAACGCGCTGCACCGCATGTGGACCCGTAAGGAAATGACGCACATCCTCGGTCCGAGGCTGCCGTATACCTTAGGCGGCAGACTATCGTGCATCGATGCCACGGACACCAACCAGTTTATCCCTCTTGGCATGACCAAACGCGGCATGGAAGTCATGGTCCATCGCTCGGTGGTCGAGTCCGATCTGTTCATCTTCATGTCCACCCCGCAAGGATTCTTTCAGGGCGGGTGGAAATCGATCCTCGTCGGCATGAGCAATTGGGAGTCGATCCGTTACCATCACCGCCCCTGGCCGTTCGCCTCAGGGCACTCGGTGCAGGACCCTAAGAATAGCTCTTTTCACAAA